>JBJEOJ010000093.1:0-12052 GCA_051880655.1 Acutalibacteraceae bacterium
ACAACAGCACATACATCTCCCAGCAGGATTTTGAATTCCTGTTCGGCGTCCAGCTCCGGATTCCCGGCGATACCTGACCGCGGGACCAAGCATATACAAAAAGCCCTGAAATCTTACGATTTCAGGGCTAAACCATTATTCTTTTGGTGACCCGCCGGGGAATCGAACCCCGGACACCCTGCTTAAAAGGCAGGTGCTCTACCGACTGAGCTAGCGGGTCAGATTGGCAGGGGAGGCAGGAATCGAACCTACGATCAGGGAGTCAAAGTCCCTTGCCTTAACCGCTTGGCTACACCCCTATATCCAAGGCGGGGGCAAATCCTGCAAAAAAAGAAGTGGGGTGAGTGATCGGAGTCGAACCGACGGCCTCCAGAGCCACAATCTGGCGCTCTAACCAACTGAGCTACACCCACCATATTCTTCTTTTCTGCGACTGGCAGCCGGTTGAGACTGCCTTGGTACGCCAAGAGGGACTCGAACCCCCGACCTACTGCTTAGAAGGCAGTTGCTCTATCCAGCTGAGCTATCAGCGCACATAAATGGAGCGGGTGATGGGAATCGAACCCACACGACCAGCTTGGAAGGCTGGGATTCTAGCCATTGAACTACACCCGCATCTTTGTCTTGCAACGCTGATTATTATATACAATCAGCGTTGCAATGTCAAGTGTTTTTTCTAAAAATTTTCAAAAAAATCAAACATAAGAAAGCTTCAGCTTGTTATCTTGAATTTCAGCATAAATGGAGCGCGCAGGATCATCTGCTGTGTCAATGATAATGTTGGCAACTTCATCTTCAATTTCTTTTCTGATGATGTTTCTGAGATCTCTTGCGCCTCTTGTTCCGTCTTTCGCTTTTTCTGCAAGATAAGACGGTACATCATCGGAATAACTGAACTTCATGTCTTTTTCCGAAAGTGCATCAATCAATTCACTGAGCATCAAGACAGAAATCTTTTTATATTCCTCAACACCAAGCGGATTGAAAACAGCAACTTCATCAACTCTGCCGATAAACTCCGGTCTTAAAAACTCCGACAGCGCTTTCATGACCCTGTCGCGCGACTCAGCTGATTTATCTTTCCCAAAACCGAGAACACCGCTTCTTTGCTCGCTTCCGGCATTTGAAGTCATAACAATTACTGTGTTTTCAAAGTTTACGGTTCTTCCCTGAGCATCGGTAATTCTTCCCTCGTCAAGAATTTGAAGAAGAATGTTCATAACATCGGGATGTGCTTTTTCAATTTCATCAAACAAAATGACTGAATAAGGCTTTCTTCTGACTTTTTCTGTCAACTGCCCTGCCTCATCATAGCCGACATATCCCGGCGGTGAACCGATAATTCTTGAAACGCTGTGCTTTTCCATAAATTCGGACATATCAAGTCTTATCAGTGTTTCGGGCGTGTTGAACAGTTCAGCTGCAATTTGTTTTACAAGTTCTGTTTTTCCAACGCCTGTCGGTCCGACAAAAATGAATGATGCCGGACGTCTTCTCGGGCTTATCTGAACACGGCTGCGCTTGATTGCGGCAGCAATTGCCTTGACGGCTTCGTCCTGACCGATAATCTTTTTCTTCAAGGTTTCTTCAAGTCCGGTAAGACGCTTCAGATCACTTTCAATAACCTTATAAGCAGGCACACCTGTCCAAAGCTCGATTACTTTTGCAATATCGTTTTCTGTGACTGCATTGTCATTTGCTTTGTCGGTCAATTCATCGACAAGATCTTCACACTTGACAATTTCAGATTTTACATTAGCAATTGCTTCATAATCGGCCTCGGTTTCGGCAAGAAGATCTTCTTCTTCACTTTTTAATTCGGAAAGCTTCTTCTCATTAATTTCAAGCTCACTGATTGCCTTGTTGCGCAGATTTGCACAAGTGCATGCTTCATCAAGCAAGTCTATGGCCTTGTCCGGCAAAAATCTGTCCGTAATATATCTTTCCGAAAGAACAACCGCTTTGCGCACAAGCGAGTCTGAAATTTTCACGCGGTGATAATTCTCATAGTATGATTTAATACCCATAAGAATGTTAACGGCGTCATCAATTGACGGCTCTTCAACCTTTACAGGCTGAAAACGTCTTTCCAAAGCAGCATCTTTTTCAATGTTCTTTCTGTATTCATTAAAGGTTGTTGCACCGATAACCTGGATTTCTCCCCTTGAAAGCGCAGGCTTTAATATGTTGGCCGCATTCATGGAACCTTCGGCGTCACCTGTTCCGACAAGGTTATGCACCTCGTCAATAAACAAAATGATATTTCCGTTTGCCTTTACTTCTTCAATCAGATTTTTAATTCGGCTTTCGAACTGTCCTCTGAACTGCGTTCCTGCGACAAGAGCAGTCAAATCAAGCAAATGAATTTCCTTGTCATAAAGCTTTGCGGGAACCTGACCGAGAGCAATTTTCTGCGCAATTCCCTCGGCAATTGCAGTTTTGCCGACGCCGGGTTCACCGATAAGACACGGATTGTTCTTGGTTCTTCTGCAAAGAATCTGAACAACTCGTGCAATTTCCTTATCTCTTCCGATAATTCTGTCAACCTTACCATCACGTGCTTTTGCAGTCAGATCCGTGCAGTAAAGATTGAGATATTTTCTGTTCTTATCTTTTTTGTTTTTCTTCTTATTGGTTTTTGTATCAGAAGCATTTTCGTTCTTTTTATCGGCAACATTATTCTGCTTTGCCGGAATATTCTGCTCAGAAGTCGGAAAACTCAGACCGAAGCTTTTTTGAAGATTATCAAGCATTGACTTGTTAAACGGCATTGCCGGTGAACCGCCGACTTCAAAACCGTCTTCATCGTCGTCATCGTTATCGTTATCAGCCATGCTGTCAAACATATCTTCCATTTGTTCACTTAAAGCAGCAACATCATCTTCTGTTATACCCATACTCTGCATCATCTGCTTAATGGGTCCGATATTCATTTCCATTGCACATTGCAGACAAAGTCCCTCCGGCACGGTTTTACCGTCAACAATTTTTGAAATAAAAATTACCGCAGGACGTTCTTTGCATCTGCTGCATAAAACTTTTTTCATTAGTAGTCTCCCATGTTAAATTGAAATTATTTTTTGCTCTTTTCAAGTTTGCGGGCTTCCTTGCCCTCTTTGCTGAAACGTTCTTTAACCTGTCTGTGCGTTTCCGGCATATAACTGATAAACGCAACAACACAGGTTATGGCTGCAATCACAACTAATATTCCCGTTAAAACATCAGGCATTGTAAACAGGGAATTAAGTACACCGATTTCAGGACCGAACGCAATAATAAGTATCATTACACAATAAAATGTCATTGTTGCAATTTTACCCGGAAGCTCTGCCGCACCCGGTTTGATTCCGAACAAAATCATCAAAAATCCGCCGACAACCATTATTCCCTCTTTTACGAGGAAAACAATAAACACATAACCAAACGCCTGAATAACAGGGCTTTGTGCTCTTCTGAAAAGTATCAGAAGTAAAACTGCAAGTGTAAGCTGAGTAACCTTATCTGCAACTGGATCAAGAATTTTTCCAAGTTCGCTTACCTGATTAAACCGCCTTGCAATCTTTCCGTCAAAAAGGTCCGTAAGACCTGAAACGGCAAGAATGATTAAAGCCGCAATCTGGTGACCGTTAAGGAACAAATAAGCAAACACAGGCACAAGCACAATTCTTATTACCGAAAGAAGATTCGGTATTGTAAGACAGCCTGTGAATAATTTTTTAATCATGATTTTACCTCCTGATTTTTATGCTGAATAACCGCTTATTGAGGTGAAAACACCCCTGATTGCATTTATGATTAAAGAGTCATTAACAGACTCAACAAATGCCTGAGATTTTGTGATTCCCGAAAGCGAACCGACAACGAGAGCAACCAAAGTTACAACAATCAGTCCTTTAAGAACGCCAAGTGTCGCTCCGAGCCCGGTATTCACTCTTTTGATTACCGGAAGTTTCTTAATAAATCTATCAAGCAACTTTATAATTAACCTTAAAACAAAAGTTAAAACAACAACAATTATTATAAACAATATAGTCTGAATAACGGCAACTGCTATCGGAGAAACAACATTGTCCATTATGTTATCAATGACATTTTTACCGGAAAAATCCGAATTTGAAACCTGAGTCATGATACTTTCCTTATCAATTCCGATAAGCTGCAATATACCGTTTAACTGTTCGGGTATTTTGTCCAAAGATGCTTCAATTTCTTTTGATAAATCCTTTTGTGCAATATCTCCGATTTGCTGACTAATGTTTTTTCTTATCGGTGAACTGAAATAATTTTCAAAAACCGTCGGTGCAAATGAGGCTGAAAACAATTTTGCCGCCGCAGCGGAAATTATATAGGCAGCAAGTTCAAAAAGAGTCAGAAAAAATCCTTTTTTTGCAGCAACAGCAACTATTAAAGCAAAAATTGCAACAAGTATTATATCAATTATATACTCCATGGCTATCACCTTTTCTGTGTATTATAACATAGCATTTTGTAACAAACAACAAAATCTATATTAAAAATTATTTTTTAAAGCATATTTATTTAATTTCTGCAAATCATGCTCGTTGAATAGCAGTATATTCTGTTCCTTGCGGCAGTAATTGATTCATAGCTTGACGAAACAGAAAAGACTTCGTCATTTTCAGCATCTGCACGTATAACGCCGCTGTCGGTCAGCACATAAGCCTTTTTTGAAGAACATACAATGTCTTTGACAACACCGCCGATTTCACTTTCATCAACTATGTTGTTATATGCATCATAAACCTGAACGGTAAATTCATTATATGAATCATTCTTTCTCATAATGATTGCTGTATTGCCGTTTGCATCAGTTGAGCGCATATATAATGTTGACGGATATTTAGTTTGTGTCGGCGCAGATTGTTCGATTGAATAATCAATAATTATCCTGCGGTTATTGCAGACAACCGCAACGGTTTTTCCTGAGACAAAAAAGCAGTCAACAGCCGAAGTATCATTGAAAGTGTCGTCTTTGTTGTTTGCCGAATTATTAATATCAAAATAATAAACATGGGTAATAATCTGACCGGAAACAGAACTGATGCTTGCACAGACAAGCGATTTTGAATTTTTTGATGCAGCAGCCGAAACAATATATTCGTTTGCACAATTCCACTGATAGATTATCTTACCTTTTTTATTATAAAATGTCAAAGTGCTTGCGGCTTTATCGGAACTTGAGACCAGAATAAAGCTTCCGTTATCAGAAACATAAGCAGAATAAATCTGCGACTTATCATTATTTTTTTGTGAAAGAACTGTTTTTTTGCCGTCCAACAGAGTATATCGGCTTCCCTGTCTGTCATAAACAAGAGCATAACGCGAGCTTGTTTTTATTACAGGGTCAGAATAATTTAAAACACTCTCTTCTCTTTTTCTTCCCGATAAATCAAAATAAATGACTGAATTTTTCGTAAGAGCATACATTGCTTTGTTTGTTAAAGCAACATTTTTAAGCGGTGAAGAAAAACTCAAAGGAAAACCTCCGCTGTCGCTCTCACTTTCAGATTGATAATTGTCCGATTTTCCGAAAAATCCGGACAGATCAACTTCTTTTGATACAGAAAGAAAAACGACAATTATCAAAGCTACAAAAGCAACAATCAAAGCAATACTTCTTAAGGTTTTGCTCTTTCCGTTTTTTTTCGATTTTGCTTTCTTATTATTTTTTGAAGATTCGTTATTCATGAAAAATCTCCGTTTCATTGTAAAAAACCTTGTTAAGATAAAGTCCGCAGGGCTTTGCGGTTATGCCTGCGTTTTCTCTGTTCTTTGACTCAATTATATCTGTAATTGTGTCAGACTGGATTTTTCCGTCACTTATATCAAGCAAAGTTCCGACCATAATTCTGACCATATTATATAAAAATCCGCTTCCGCTGACATAAAAGGTGACCAAAGCTCCGTCACGTTTAACCGAACAGTCATAAATGGTTCTGACGTTGCTCAAAACCGTACTGCCGCTTGCGCAAAAGCAAGTGAAATCATGTTCACCGATAAACTGCTTTGATTGGCTGTTCAAAAAATCTGCATCAATCCGTCTCGGAAAATGCAAAGCATATTGATTTAAAAAAGGGTTTCGCTGTTTTTCGTTCCAGATTTTATAAATATACTGTTTACCGACACAGCTGTATCTTGCATGAAAATCATGCTCAACATCTTCACAGCCGTACACAGCAATACTTTGCGGCAAAACAGCATTCAGACCTCTGATTATTTTTTCATTTTCTCTTTGACAGTTTGTTTTGAAATTACAGCAAAACATATTTGCATGAACACCTGCATCAGTTCTGCTGCATGATTGAAGACTGACTTGTTCGCCTAATATTCTTGCACAGGCTTTTTTCAACTCTTCTTCAACTGTTATGCAGTTTGGCTGATATTGCCACCCATGAAAAAAACTACCGTCAAACCTGAGCGTTAATTTTAGGTTCCTCATTTTTGGCTCCCGGAAAATTATTAATGTGTTTTATTAAAATACAAATTAAACTTTATGTAGTTGATAGAATAAAAAGCGGTAGATTTATGCAAATATTATTGAATATGCTTTTGCAACAGTTTTTCTGGCAGCCCTTGAAACTTTTTCGTGTGTATTTAAAGATGTATCGGCATAGCAAACGGTCTGGCCTTTTACAGGGACACCGACTATATTTGCAATTCTCGGAACAAGATTCACAGCATTTTCAAAGAACATCATGTCCTTTTCTTTTTTAGTAAGCTGCGGAAATTGCTCAAGGCCTCCGCTGTGTGCAACACAGGCTATATTCGGTGTATAAGGTACATCTGAGCCATATAACAGATTTTTTACATTAACATCTTTAAGCAACGCAGAAAGCTGTTTTTGAAGCGTAAAACCGGCAACATCAAAATAAACATGATTCATATCACCTTTAAAATCAAGAGGAATATCCGGATGTTCCTGTTTCATCAAAACCGCAAAGCCGTTTATTCTGTCGGACAATATGCAAAGAAATGCTCCGGCATGAGGAAAAATCCATTTGATTTTCGGAAAACGTTCAAAAAGATTATTCATTACCATATACATGAATGTTCTTGTTGTATCCATGAAGAATTCCATGGCGGGAATCGGAACATCGGTGTTCATACCGGCAGGAACTGCTGAGGGTTCGACCGGATGAACGGCAATAACGGCGCCTATGCTGTTTAAATATTCCATAAGCTTATCATATTTCGGATCGCCGAGATAAACTCCGGCATAATGTGTTGAAAGTCCGAAACCGTCCGCTTTAAGCTCATTTACCGCAAACATAGCTTCCTCAATTGCATCTTCAACGTTCGGAAGCGGAAGAGATGCAAAAAGACCGAGTTTATTCGGATAAGCATCAACATATGCCTTACCCTCAAGATTAATCTGGCGAACCATTGCTTTTTGCGTTTCTCTGTCTGCTTTTGAAAGATTCGGAGAAGAAACACTTAAAAAAGAAAAAGCTATGCCGAGCGTTTCCATCTGTTTTAAATGGGATTTTATGTTCCATTTCGGTGTTTCAAAATTATCCGGTTTCGGTCCCTCATATTTTTCAAGATATTCATAATATGTCTTTGAAAGATAATGAGAATGAAAATCCACTTTTTTATTTGTCTGCATAAATATCCCCTCAATATTAAAAATAATGATTTAGCAAAATAACACCCGCCGTAAACACTGCAAAAACAAAAAGAGAAACGAAATCTTTCAAAGAAAGTTTCATCTGTTTCATTCTTGTTCTGCCGTTTCCTCCGCTGTAACAGCGGCAGCTCATGGCAAAAGCAAGCTCATAAGCTCTGTTAAAAGCCGAAACAAAAAGCGGAATAAGAATCGGCACCATTGCTTTGATTCGTTGAATGATGTTTCCGCTTTCAAAATCAGCGCCCCTTGCTTTCTGTGCGTTTGTTATTCGTTCAATTTCTTCAATCAGAGTCGGAATAAAACGAAGTGCAAGCGTCATCATCATGGCAAGAGTGTGAACTTCAATATGAAAAACTTTTAAAGGCGAAAGAAGCCTTTCAATGGCATCTGTCAGCATGGTAGGCACTGTTGTATATGTCAGAATCGAACTGCAAATGATCAGAGCAACGATTCTGCATGTCATGAAAACAGCGGTTTCAATGCCTTGCGTGGTAATTTTAAATCTCCAGAATGAAACGAGAACATCTCCGCCTCTGAGATAAAACATATTCAAAACGGCGGTAAATATTATAATCGGTATAATCGGCTTAAGGCTTTTAAAGTACATTTTTAAAGGTACTTTTGACAAAAGCATGGACATAAACACCAAAACAAGCATCAAAGCAAAAGATAAAATGTTTTTGCTTATAAATATTATAACAATAAACCAAATGGTAAGTATAATTTTAATTCTCGGGTCAAGTTTGTGAAGAACAGAATCCGCTTTATAATACTGTCCTATTGTGATGTCTTTAAGCACTTACACTTCCCTCCCCGAAACAAGCTTCAGAATTTCATTTTCAGCGTCCTGCATTGTATAGATATTTGTTCTGACATCATAGCCGTCAGATTTCAGTTTGAGGAACAAACGGGTAAGTTCGGGTATGTTAAGCCCCATTTCAACAAGTTCATCGGCATGAGAGAAAACATTGTCAACCGTATCATAAAACGCAAGCTTTGATTTGTTCATAACAATAATTTTATCCGAGATTTTTGAAATATCCTCCATGCTGTGCGAGACGATAATAACCGTGCTGTTTGTTTTCCTTTTGTATTCTTTGATAAGCGAAAGAATGACATCTCTGCCCCTCGGGTCAAGACCTGCACACGGCTCATCAAGTACCAGAACTTCGGGATTCATTGCCATAACACCGGCAATGGCAACTCTTCGCTTTTCACCGCCCGACAAATCAAACGGTGATTTGTCAAGATAGCTTTCATCAAGTCCCACAAACTGAATTACCTGTCTGATTGTTTTATCAATTTCATCTTCCGGCATTTTCATGTTTTTCGGGCCGAAAGCGATATCTTTATATACAGTTTCCTCAAAAAGCTGATATTCGGGATACTGAAAACAGATTCCGACCTTAAAGCGAACTTGTCTTATCTGAGACTTGTCCTGCCAGATGTCGTTTCCGTCAAGCAAAACCGTTCCCGAAGTCGGAGCTAAAATTCCGTTGAAATGTTGAATCAGCGTGCTTTTTCCGGAGCCTGTGTGTCCGATGATTCCGACAAGACTTCCTTTTTCAACAGATAAATTAACACCGTCAACGGCAGCAACTTCATAAGCCGTTCCTTTTGAGTAAATATAAGTCAGATTTTTTGTTTCGATTACGGGAACACTCAATTTTTATCCTCCAAAATATCTTCAACAGCCTTACTCAGGCATTCCATAGTAAGAATTCCTTTCGGAATTTTCAAACCTTTTTTTCTCAGTCTCGCTGAAAGCTCAACCGCTTCGGGAACATCAAGACCAACCTTTTTCATGGTGTCAATATGAGAAAAGACATCAACCGGTTTTCCGTCAAGAATGATTTTTCCGTCGTCCATAACAACAATTCTGTCTGCCTTTGCGGCTTCGTCCATATAATGCGTTATGAAAATTACGGTTATTCCGAATTCCTTGTTAAGCATCTGAACGGTTTGCATAACCTCAATTCTTCCTTGCGGATCAAGCATGGCTGTCGGCTCGTCAAGCACAATGCATTCGGGCTTCATGGCGATGATTCCCGCAATGGCAACCCTTTGCTTTTGTCCTCCCGAGAGCTTATGCGGCTCAAAAAAACGAAAATCATACATACTTACGCGCTTCAGGGCGTCATCCACTCTTTTACGGATTTCAGTCGGTTCAACGCCTAAGTTTTCCGGACCGAAAGCAACATCGTCTTCAACAATTGTTGCAACAATCTGATTGTCGGGATTCTGAAAAACCATTCCGACACGTCTTCTTATATCATAAAGCTTATCTTCGTCACAGGTATCCATTGAGTCAACAAGCACTTTGCCGCTTATCGGTGTTTCAATGGCATTGCACAGCTTTGCAACCGTTGATTTTCCACAGCCGTTATGACCTAAAATCGCAACAAAACTGCCCTTTTCAACAGCAAAGTTAAAGTTTTCAAGAATCTTTTTTCCTTCGCTTTCTTCATCTGTTTCATAAGCAAAGGATACATTCTGAAATTCAATATAATTATTCATATAGCCTTAAAGCGTTTTGCCGCTTCCTTTCATGTTGTTTTAAATTACTGTCATTTTACCCATATCGCCGAAGCGCCGCACGGCAATATCATGGAGCTTTCCGAAACGGGCAGACCGATTTCCGATGAAGATACACTACCGCCGAATTTCGGCAAAACAACCGAACCGAGAATATATTCCATAACAGACGGAGAAAGTCCGGTTGTATATGAATTGATCAGCATCATCAGCGAATCTTCATAAAGAAGCTGTGAGCAAAGCTCAACAAATTCATAAACTTCGTTTTCCAACTTCCAGACTTCGCCGCCCGGTCCTCTTCCGTATGACGGCGGATCCATGATAATGATGTCATATTTGTTGCCTCGGCGGATTTCACGCTGAACAAATTTGATGCAGTCATCAACAATCCATCGAACGCTGCCGTCAGATAGCTTTGAAGAAACCGCATTTTCTTTTGCCCATGAGACCATACCCTTTGAAGCGTCAACATGAACAACGTTCGCATTTTCGGCAAGACAGGCAACTGTTGCGCCGCCGGTATAGGCAAAAAGGTTAAGAACCTTTACTTCACGATTTGCATTTTTTATGATGTTTCGGGTAAAATCCCAATTGACAGCCTGTTCGGGGAAAAGTCCCGTGTGCTTAAACCCCATTGTTTTGATGTTAAAGCTAAGATCTTCATAGCCGACAGTCCAGCGTTCGGGCAGTTTTCCGCGAATTTCCCATGAACCCCCGCCCGATTTTGAGCGGTGATAATATCCGTTTGCCTTATACCAGAGCGGATTAGTTTTCGGCGTTTTCCAGATCACCTGCGGATCGGGTCTTACAAGAATGATATTGCCCCATCTTTCAAGGCGTTCACCGTCCGAGCAGTCAATCAGCTCATAATCTTTCCATTTATCTGAATATCTCATTTGTTTTCCTTTTATATTAATCTGTCTTTGATAACCTGAGCAATTTCATTTGCCAGTGTTTCAATTTCATGCTGATTTTCACCCTCAAGCATTACACGCACAAGAGGCTCAGTTCCCGAAACACGAACAAGAACTCTGCCTTTTTCACCAAGCTGTTTTTCTGCCTGCCTGATTGCATTTTTGATTTCTTCATCATCTGCAAATCTTGCTTTGCCCATTTTTGAAACTCTGACATTAACCATCGTCTGAGGATATATATTCATACATTTTGCAAGTTCCGAAAGCTTTTTGCCTGTTTTTTTCATAATGCGAAGAACCTGCAAAGCTGTCAGCTGACCGTCGCCCGTTGTTGCATAGTCAAGGAAAATTACATGACCGGACTGCTCTCCGCCGATACTATAGCCTTTTTCAAGCATTTTTTCAAGAACATATCTGTCGCCGACTTTGGTGATTTCACATTTTATGTTTTCACTGTCGCAAAACTTATAAAAGCCCATATTTGTCATAACGGTGACAACGGCAGTATCTTTATTCAGCCTGCCCTCCTGCTTCATATATTCTGAACAGATTGCAATAATTTTGTCTCCGTCAACAATTTCGCCGTTTTCGTCAACGGCAAGCATTCTGTCTGCATCACCGTCAAAAGCAAAGCCTGCCATAAGCGAATTTTCAACAACATATTTGCGAAGATTTTCAATGTGCGTTGAACCGCAGTTGGCATTGATATTGATTCCGTCAGGCTCTGCCGAAAGAACATGAACATTGGCTTTAAGCTGCTCAAACAGCTTATTTGCCGAAACACTTGCCGAACCGTTTGCACAGTCAAGCGCAATTCTCATGCCGTCAAAATCGGTGTCAACTGTTGATTTGAGGTGTTCGATATAATCATGAACCGTGTTTTCGCAAACCGTGATTCTTCCGACATCAGCACCGACTTTCACCGGCGGTATATCCGCCTCATCAAGAATGATCG
>JBJEOJ010000094.1:0-2452 GCA_051880655.1 Acutalibacteraceae bacterium
CAATATTTATTTTTTATTTTTTTGTTTATTCCCCAGCTTTCCGTGAAGAGGCAAAAATTTGAGCGGCACATTTTGTACCGCTCATAATTTTTATGTTTAGTTCTTATCCGGGATAGCTCATTGTATAAACGAACTTTGCATTGCCTGTCTTGTCTTTGAAGAAAAGAACATTACAGTGCTGAATGTCTGCATAAGTAACGAGAACATATTCAGCCTTTGTCATCATCTTGGTGTCTTTGTTATAAGTAACTTCTGCATAGCCGTCTTTGGTTGTAAGCGTTACGTTTGAGTTTGCGTCACCCTCTGACCAGGTAACAACGCTGACATTGGCAAGTCCTGCGGCAACGTCTTCCATTACGTTGAACATTTTGCCCTGAGGATCCTGGAACTTCTTTGAGTTAACAGCTTCTTTGGGAGTGATTTTGATTGTTGCCGTTCCGTCGCCGTTATCTGTATAGGTTGCAGCCTGAACATCATCTGCTGTGATAAGGCATTCATTTGCCGGGTTATCATCTGAATAAGGCGGAAGAGGCATATTGGTTCCGTTTGCACTCATGAACTGTCCGGCAAGATTCTTAACCGCACTTTGTTCTTTACCTTCAATTGCAACACTTTCGCAAGTCATTGAATCATGACCAAGGAAAGTTCCTGCCGCTTTTGTTGTGTTATAAACCTTTACATATTCGGCAACGATTTCTTCAACAGAGGAGCTTGAAGAAAGCTCACCGGCTGATTCTGCAGGAGCAGAACTCTCAGCAGGCGCAGAACTTTCTGCAGGTGCTGTATCAGAAGCGGGAGCTGTATCGGAAGCAGCGGAACTGTCTGCTGCCGGCTGCGTGGTTGCCGGGGGCTGTGTTGTTGCAGGCTGTGTTGTTGCGGGAACTGTTGTTGTTGGTGTGGTTGCGTCGGCGTTAACGGCAACACCGCCGCCTGCTGTCGAATTGTTAACCGTAACATCAAACTTGACTGTGCAGCCGCTGAAAGCTGCAACCATGAGTACGATGCAAAGCATAACAGCAATGATTCTGCTTGTTTTTTTCATATCTGATTCTCCTAAATAAAACAAAAATTTTTGAAGCAGAGACCGAACCGGCTAATTATAAAAAATTATTATAATTACTGCTCCAATTGGTAATATGATATATTAAAAATTAAGTTTTGTCAACAGATTTTGTCATACTTTTATAAAAATTTATGTTTAACCTTGTTTATTGTGATTAAATTCGCCGCAAACGACAAGGCGGCAAGACCCATAAGTACAAACGGCATAATCTTAAAAGTTGACGCACAGGCAACATAACCGAAAATCAGCTGAATGCCAAAACCGATTGCATAAGCTCCGCCCATGTGAAAACCTGTTATATCAGCGGAAAATTCGTTACCGAAACGACCCGGTATGCTGTGGAGAACACTCGGAAAAACCGGACCGAAACCAAAGCCGATAAGAATCAGACCGAAAAACGACAGCGTTTCAAACGGCAGTGTCAAAACAACAAAACCGGCACATGAAATAATGATTCCCGTGCTGATAAGCACATTGTCTGACAGCTTCATGGAAGCAAAACCGCTGACAAGCCTGCCGAGCATGATTCCGCCGTAATAGGTCGAAATCCATTTTGCCGCCGTGTCCGGCGTAAGCGCAGCAGTGTTGACAAGATAAGACGCTCCCCATGTTCCGACAGTAAATTCCATGGCGCAATAAAAACCAAGAGACAGTATTCCGGTAATTACACCGCCTATTGCAAAAATATTGGTCTTTTTTTCGCTTTTTTCTTCGTTTACAGGCGAGATTTTTTTGTCAAGTGATTTCCATTTCCTTAAAACAAAGAGCACTATTAAGGCAATAAACAACTGAATTGCCGCAACAACTCTGTAACCGCTTCGCCATGAGCCCCCTTCGCCGTTCAGAAACAAAGACATAATCACAGGGCTTGCCGTAACGCCGATACCCCAGAAACAATGAAGCCAGTTCATGTGCTGCGCCTTATAATGAAGCGAAACGTAGTTGTTCAGCCCCGTGTCAATTGCACCGGCGCCCAAGCCGAGAATAACGGAAAAAATAATCATTACAAAAAGATTTCCCGAAAAGCTTATACCGACAAGACCGACAACTGTCATCAGAATCGAAACAAAAGTGACTATAGGCGTTCCGAAACGCCGAAGAAGTATGCCTGCAAAAAAGCTTGAACAACCCGAACCGATTCCGGTAACGATACTGTAAAACGAAGCAAGGTTTTCGGGCAGGCCGAAATCAAGATGAACAACGGGCCAGGCAACACCGAAAAGTGAATCGGGAAGACCCAGCGAAATAAAAACGATATAAATAACAACAAGAATCGTAATCATGACATTTCCTTTTCTGAATTTTTCCATAATCAGCTGAAAGCAGCCTATGCGTTAATCTTATAATACAAACAAAAATCATTATACAAAAAAATCGAGAGTACTGTCA
>JBJEOJ010000095.1:0-11940 GCA_051880655.1 Acutalibacteraceae bacterium
TACCAATTTTACCAAAACCATCGACATAGCCAACACATGCCGATTCAATACCCGGCGAACGTAAAATCCATCTGTATCCGCTATAAGAACTTGAATAATTATACCCTTGACACTTGGCATAATTACTTACTTTTTTAGCTAATCGAGCGGAATCAGATTCATTTCCGTTGGTAGAAAAACCATATGCTCTATTCGTTAATTCAAGATGTGACATGAGAAATATTTTGTCATTTGTGCTTTCACAGTTATATTTTGAATATCCCGGATATGCAGAATTATCTAAATCAGTGGTATTTATATTTAGCTTTTGAGACATTGTGAATGCGGTATTATAAAAATCTTCATTAAGCCATTTTCTTATTGAACTTAATACATAATTATTTGCATATACGGTTCTCCTAAAATCACGATATCCATACCCATAATTGTCATTTTTGTTTGAACCAAATAATGAATTATTGTATGGCTGTGAATCAAGTATCACTTCGCTCATGATTAATCCACTTTTTGAATCAATAACCCGCCATTTTATTGGTTCGTATTCAAACCAATAAGTCGTATTAATATAATATCCATTTTCATCCTGATACGATGATTTTATGTTATTTGTTTCTCGGGTGAAAGCTGGTCTATATTTTGTAAAACGAACGGCTCTATACTGATTACCATTATATGTCACGTCCGCATATTTCATCCAATTTCCTGATACAGCATACCCATCCGAATCTGCGCTATAATAATTATAAGATACCCAAACCAATGGTTGCTCGCTTAACTCAGCTAACAACGCCTCATCGGTAACATTACTTTGTGGATATGAACCAAATTCAATTACATCACCTGTTTGATAATTTGAAGCATATACCTTAACTCCAAGATTCAATCCGGCAAGTTCGCCAAGCGGTACTGCTGTCAGCGACATAATAACCACCACCAGCGCACACACCAACATTCTTTTAATCGTTTTTTTCATAAAATCCCGTCCTTTTTGAATAAATTTTAATTGCACAGGCAATAAATAGCCTATATAGTTTATTTAATACTACCATATTTGCTTTTATAATTCAAGTAGTATTGAAGTATAAAGGCGGTATTTTTTATGAATTATTATGAAATCGGGCAAAGAATACGCAAATTCAGAAAAGCAAGCGGTCTTTCTCAGGAGGAGCTTGCGGAAAAAGTCGGAATTTCAACCACGCATATGTGCCACATTGAAACAGGCAACACAAAGCTGAGCTTGCCGGTTCTTGTTTCCATTGCCGAAGTGCTTGATTCAAGAACGGACGATTTGCTTTACGATAAGCCCGCCGCTGTCCGCTCTGCCGCCATTGAAGATATTATGAAAACCCTTGACGGGTGTAACTCACAGCAATTGCTTGTCATTCATGACATTGTAAAATCCGCCTCAATTGCAATGAATAAATATATGTAATCGCTTAAATAACCACCCACACTTCAAAAAATGACATCAAAAAAGGGGACGGCGCAAAAACCGTTCCCTTTTTATCTAAAATCTAGAATCTAGCGTCTAGCATCTAGCATCTAAACTCATACGCAGCCTTGTTCAAGCATTGCTTCCGCAACCTTGAGGAAGCCTGCAATGTTTGCACCTGCCATGTAGTTGCCCGGCATGCCGTATTCCTTTGCGGCACTGTCGCAGGAAGCAAAAATGCTCTTCATGATGTCGCGAAGTCTTGCGTCAACCTCTTCAAATGTCCAGGAAAGGCGCAGGCTGTTCTGGCTCATTTCAAGGCCGCTGGTTGCAACACCGCCGGCGTTTGCCGCCTTAGCCGGTCCATAAAGCATACCGTTTTTGAAGTAAACTTCAATTGCGCCGGGTGTTGACGGCATGTTTGCGCCCTCAGCAACCGCATAGCAACCGTTCTTTGCAAGAATTTTTGCGCTTTCTTCATCAATTTCGTTCTGTGTTGCGCACGGAAGAGCAATGTCGCACGGAACTGTCCAGACATTTTTGCTGCCCTCGTGATACTCCGCTTCGGGGTGATATTCAAGATAATCTTTAATACGGCGGCGCTCAACCTCTTTCAGCTGACGCGCACATTCAAAATCAACGCCGTTTTTGTCATAAATATAGCCGTTTGAATCGGAAAGGGTCACAACCTTTGCGCCAAGCTCAGTTGCCTTTTTCAATGCATAAAGAGCAACGTTACCCGAACCGGAAATGGCAACAGTTGTACCTGCAAAATCTTTACCGTTTGCACGAAGCATTTCTTCGGTGAAATAGCAAAGTCCGAAGCCGGTTGCCTCAGTTCTTGCAAGAGAGCCGCCGTAGGTCAGACCTTTACCGGTGAGCATTCCGGTAAATTCGTTGGCAAGTCTCTTATACTGACCGAACATATAGCCGATTTCTCTTGCACCTGTTCCGATGTCGCCTGCGGGAACATCGCAGTCGGAACCGATGTGACGGTAAAGCTCTGTCATAAAGCTCTGGCAGAAACGCATGATTTCTCCGTCGCTTTTGCCTTTGGGGTCAAAGTCGCTGCCGCCCTTTGCTCCGCCCATGGGAAGCGTTGTAAGGCTGTTTTTGAGAACCTGCTCAAAGCCGAGGAATTTTATGATTCCGATATATACACTCGGGTGAAGACGGATACCGCCCTTGTAAGGTCCGATTGCGTTGTTGAACTGAACACGGAAACCGCGGTTAACATGAAGAACGCCCTCATCATCAACCCACGGAACACGGAAAATAACCTGTCTTTCCGGTTCAACAAAGCGTTCAAAAACGCCTGCCTTCACAAAATCCGGACGGCGTTCAACAACCGGTTCGAGTGTTTCAAGAACTTCGGTAACAGCCTGAATAAATTCCGGCTCACCGGGATTGCGTTTTTTTACTCTTTCGAGCAAATCAAGAAGATATTCGTTTGACATTTAAAATCTGCTCCTTTTTTCATTAATTATCTCTTAGAATTTTTGTAAAACACAGCACTTTAGCAATTTAAAATACCAAATAATATTTTATCACTTATATTTTTTCGTTTCAATGACAGATAAAACCAAGATGAAAAAAATTGAAGCTTCGTTTTTATACAAATTAAACAAAAAATACGGTGAGTAATTGTTCACTTTTTTATCGGGAAACAATTGCCATTAATTGTTAAATAAATATTTGTTTTGCTTGAAATCAATATTATCGGGTGCTATAATAAGAACATAACTGTCGCAATCAGTTGTCAAAGTATTCACATTTGTTTTCATTAATATAATAATACTTTAATCAGTTTTGCCTTTCAGAAAGGACTGGTCTTAACATGAGCAAAACAAAATATCTCATTGTCGGCGCAGGCAGAAGCGGAATTGCCGCCGCAAAAATGCTGCTTGAGCTGAAAGAAGATTTTATCATCTATGACAGCAACGAACAGCTTGACACTACAGCAGTAAAAGAAAAAATCGGCGTTCAGAGTGATATTGCATTTATCCTCGGAAAATGCTGTGCTTCTCAGCTTTCAGACGTCGGCGTTTGCGTTGTAAGCCCCGGCGTTTCGCTTGAAACCGATGTGATGAAAACCGTTGCCGCCGCAAACATTCCCGTCTGGAGCGAAATTGAACTTGCTTTCCGTCATGACAAAGGAACCGTTCTTGCCATTACGGGCACAAACGGCAAAACAACAACCACTTCCCTGGTTTATGAAATTGTCAAAGCCTATAATGAAAAGACGTTACTTGTGGGAAACATCGAAATTCCGTATACCGGTCTTGCGCTTCAATCCGAAACCGGCGGATATACCGTTGCCGAAATCAGCTCTTTCCAGCTTGAAACGATGATTACTTTCAAGCCGCATGTCAGTGCCATTCTGAACATTACGCCCGATCATCTTGACAGGCATAAAACAATGGAAAATTATGAAAATGTCAAAAAGTCCATTGCAAAAAATCAGGATGAAAACGACTTTTGCATTCTCAATTACGAAGATGCCGTACTCAGAGAATTCGGTGAAAACGAACTTAAATGCAAGGCGGTATTCTTCAGCAGTCAAAGAGAGCTTGAAAACGGCTTCTATTATAAAGACGGAGAAATCGTTCTTTC
This sequence comes from Acutalibacteraceae bacterium, assembly GCA_051880655.1. Taxonomy (GTDB): domain Bacteria; phylum Bacillota; class Clostridia; order Oscillospirales; family Acutalibacteraceae; genus UBA6857. Next base: position 4,046 of record JBJEOJ010000095.1, read on the forward strand.
TCAAAACGGCGAAAAAACCGTTGTTGTCCGCACCGATGAAGTAAACCTTGTCGGTATGCACAACTTTGAAAACATCATGGCTGCCGCCGCAATAACCTATTGTGCGGGAATACCGCTTGATGTTATCAGAGAGGTGACCAAAAAATTTGTTGCCGTTGAACACAGAATTGAATTTACGGCTGAAATAAACGGTGTTAAGTATTATAACGACTCAAAGGGAACCAACACCGATGCCGCAATCAAAGCCATTGACGCCATGCCGTCGCAAACGGTACTGATTGCCGGAGGCTATGACAAAAAATCCGATTACGGCGACTGGATCTCCCATCTTATCGGCAAATGCAAGCTGCTGATTCTTATGGGTCAGACAAGAGAAAAAATTGCCGCCGCCTGCGACAAAGCCGGATTTACGGACTATATTTTCGTTGAATCCATGAAAGAAGCCGTTGACAAGGCTTATGAAGCGGCGCAAAGCGGTGACTGTGTTCTGCTTTCTCCCGCCTGTGCAAGCTGGGGAATGTTCAAAAATTATCAGCAAAGAGGAACCATGTTCAAAGATTATGTGAAAGAGCTTGCAAACGCCTGACGGAGTTTGATTTCTTGTTACATATAATTTTTTAAGATGTTTTTTGCATCGTAAAATTTAGGGGGAACTTACATTGAAGAAAAAAGTTATATCCGTTTGTCTTGCTTTGGTTATGCTTCTGAGCGTAACGGCAACACCTGCCTTTGCCGCAGATTCGGCAAAAACATCGTCCTTTTTCCAGAACACCCTTGTAAAAGCCATCTCTTATATCATGGAAGGCTTAACGGGAACAGTAAACAAATATCTCAGAGACGCCGACAATTTTATCAGCGCAGACTCATTCAAGCTTGAAAACTTTTATGAGGGAACAACCGAAAAGCTTTCTCAGCCTGCCGAAAATGCCCGCTGGTCTTTGGGTTATGACACTGCATCTCTTGTACCAGAAAACCTTGATGATTATAAGCTTTATCTTGGCGGATTCATGAGTGCGGAAAACTTCTTCACAAACGACGTCAGAGGTGTTTATGATGACATGAAAGTCAGAACGATTGCTCTGAGCGACAACAGCGGCAGGGGAATCAGCATTTTTGCAACCATTGACTGCATCGGTATCACAAACACCGACATAAAGCAAATCAGAGAACGTCTTTCTTCTTTTGCAAAAGAGAATTCAATCAATTCAATTAACATTTTTTCAACCCACTGTCATTCATGCATTGACACCGAAGGACTTTGGACAAACAGCCTTTCAAAAATTCCGCACAATGTTGTCAGCAGTCTGTTAGGCTGGGGAACGGTTACGCAGGGCACTGATCCCGACTATATGAATTTCCTTTTCTCAAAAGTAAGCCAAAGCATAAAATCCGCGGTTGCTTCCATGCAGACAGGCACCATGACCTTTGCGCAAAAAGACATCGGTAAGGATTATTTTTACAACAAAAACCGAAACAGCGCAAGCACACTTATGAGCGAGCTTACCCGTTTCACCTTTACACCTGACAATCCAAATGTTCAGCCGACAATTATTGCAAACATGGCGGCTCACCCTGATGTTGTGGGACTTCCCGTCAGTGATGACGATGCAAAAGGACACATGATTTCCGGAGATTATATTTATTACATCGGCGAAACACTCAACCAGGCCGGATATAATTTCATGTTCTTCAACGGTGCAATCTGCGGAATATATATCGGCAGAGGGCTGACCGGAGATGGGGTTGAAGTCAATCACCGTGTTGAAATTTCTCAAAGATACGGCAGAGAAATCGGCAAAATGCTGCTTGCTTTAACAAAAACAAAAGAAGAAATTGAAGCTGATGATTTTCTTACTTCAACAACCGATACGCCCGAACAGATGGCAAGCGATGAATATACATTATGGTATGAAGACTGGCAGCCTGTAAGCGAAGAAACGGTTCAGCCTCTTTTGAATGTAACAATTAAGAACGTTAAAGTTCCTGTTACGAACAATATTATGATAATTGCGGGCAAATGCAAGCTTGCAAACCACACCGTTATTAAAGATGCAAAAAATTATTACATTTCATCTGAAATCGGTGTTGTTGAAATCGGCACACACAAGGCCGTTCTTGTTCCGGGTGAGCTTTGTCAGGATCTGGTTGTCGGCGGAAGCAGTCTGACGGCTGACGGTTCGATAAACCACAAGGATTTTGACGGCAAAACTCTTTCTGAAATATTCGGTGACGATGTTTTAGTGTTCGGTCTTGCAAATGACGCTTTCGGCTATATTGTTCCTGACAACGACTATGCGCTCGGTCTGGTTTACGGACACTATCAGGAATCACTGTCACTCGGAAAGAACACAGCTTCATTTCTCATGAGTGAATATGAAACAATTGCATAACAAATAACAATTTAAAAAAGTAATGACTGCGGCACTTGTCAGATGACGGGTGCCGCAATGATATTAATTTTAAGATGAATAAATTTAAAAGGCAAAATTAAATTATAGTTTGGCGGGCAACGCCCGCTGGAGTTACGCGGGAAAGAAAGCATTAGTCTTTACATTTATGCCGCGGCGGAAACTAAGTGCAAAAAGGAGTAAAGTTTTTTGCCAAGCTTTTTTACAAAAAAGCTTGTGGGGTCAAGGGGCAAAGCCCATTGGCGCCGTCTGCAGACGGCGAAATCCTAATGCTTCAAATAGCGCAGGAAGGTAGGATAAACAGTCCGGTGGACTGTTTATCCGTAGGAAACCCTCGCCGGGGGTTTCCTGGCGGGCACCGCCCGCATGCTCACGCGTTGTAGAAAGTAACAAATTTTATAATTACATCGCGATATAAGCATAACATAAAATTATAAATTTGTGCACGACTGCGGACACGGCACGCCGTGTCCCTACCGTAATATATATTTCCGGCTCGGGCACTTATATAACAATTCAACACCAACCCGAACGGGAGCGGTGTCGCCGTGCGACAAATTATAATTTTTAATAACTGTTTAAGCCGACATGTGTTGAAAAAAATTGCGAATTGTGATATAATCCAAGCATTAAACGGCATAAAACTTTTTATGAAAGGAGAACTCAAATGGATAATTATGACGTAATTATTGCCGGTGCATCAACCACAGGCAGTTGGTTTGCAAAACAAATGGCTCAAAGAGGTTTCAAGGTTCTTGTCATTGAAAAACAAAAACGTGAAAATGTTTCAAGAAGCTATGATATTTTTCATATGGGCAAAAAAGAAATGGAGAAATTTTCATTGCCGATTCCGAAAGAGGGCGACAGTGACTATGCCTTTGAATATATCGGCGGCGCAGCATATTCCTCTTACGGCAACTTTCCGAAGCCGTCAACAACCGAAGTTTGCGGTATGCACAAGCACGAATATATCATGCGCCTTAACGACGACGCCGTAAAAGCCGGCGCCGAAATTATTTATGAAGCACCGTTTTATGATTTTCTTTATGATGAAAGCGGAAGAATCGCAGGTGTAAAATTCGGTGCTGAAGGAGAAAAATGTGCCAAAGCAAAAATTGTTGCCGACTGCACGGGAATTCCGTCTGCCGCAAGAAGAAAACTGAAAGATAACTGCGAAACTGAAAATTTTGAAATATCTCCGCGCGATATGTTTTATGTGCTTGTTAAATATGTTAAATATCCCGACGGTCACAAAAAGGTTGATTGCACGAATTCTTATTTACAGTATAAAGCATGGACAGCTCCTCAGGCAGACCCAAAAGGCGGAATTGTGGGAATCGGCGCAAATCTGAGTTTTGATTATGCAGAGGAAATGTTCAGAGAATTTCGCAAAAAAGTGCCCCTTGATAAATATGAGATTCAAAAGGTTGAGCGAGGAGCAACGCCTTACCGCAGACCGCCCTACTCCTTTGTTTCAGACGGTTTTATCGCCATGGGCGATGCGGCATGCCTGACAAAGCCGCATAACGGCGAGGGCTGCACTTCGGCTCTTTATCAGGCGGAAATCGCAGTTGATGTAATTTCAGATGCAATCAGACAGGGCGGTTATCTGACCGCAGAACGTCTTTGGAAAATTAATAAGCAATATATCGAAGTTCAGGGCAAAACCTATGCTTCCATGCGTGCTGTTTTAACCGGTGCAGCTGCCATACAGCCCGACGAAACCGAATATCTGTTTTCTCACGATGTAATTTTCAGCAAAAAAGTGTTCAGCGGTCTTAACGACGGCATATCTTTTACTCCGGCTGAAATTTTAAAAATGGGCTATTATATCATCAAGGGACTGGCAACCGGAGTTTTAAGGAAAGAACTTTGCACAAAAATTATTTCCGCTCTCAAGAACTCACTTGCAATCATGAAGCACTATTCGGCTTTTCCCGAAAGCAAAGACGGTTTTGAAGCCTGGTGCAAAAAAGCCGATAAGCTTTGGGATAAGGTCGGAAGCATGGCGGACACCTGCGATGAAGAACTGATTGAAAGAAGCATTAAAAGAAAAAAAGCTGTTTCTGACGCTTGATTTCTTTGATTTTTATAACTTAAAGAAAGATTTTCAACATTTGTTTAACGATTTTTGAGTATATGTTGTCAAATTTAAGCCTAAATAAATATGCAAAATTAACAAAAGATTATAATTTTTAATAAATTGATTGACTTTTGTTTTCAGATGCGTTAAAATATCACTATCTAAAAATCTGCGCATATATTAAAAAAATTCAAACAATCGAAAGGAGCTATACGATTATGAAATTTGGCGCTTTTGAAGAACTTTTCTATGAATTTCTCCGTTTCCTTGACAGAGTAATGGGATGGCTTAACTACGTCATCGGCGGCGCTGATGATCCGTATGAATATGAACATTTCTGGGAAAATCTCTTTCCAAAACAAGGCGAGTAATTTCTGAAAGGAGATACGGCTATGAATACTTATGATAATAACGGCTATGCCGATTTCAGCATTGCCATGAAATTTTATGAGCTTTGGAGAGCAATCTCAATGGCTTTCATGGACTTTTTAAAAGCAGCACTGAGAATTTTCGGTGTTGATGTTGAAGAGGGCAAGTCTACAACGGGTGCTTAAAGCTTGTTAATTACCCCTGTGCTGTTTTGCACAGGGCTTTTTTTGCGTTGCACAAATCAAAAAGGAGGTGCGCCGGATTTGAACGGATTTTCAAAGGTTCTTGAAAACAGTGAAGAACTTCAAAGCATCGTTTCATCAATTCAAAAACGCAGTCTGCCCATGGGTATAATCGGGCTTTCAAGTGTGCACAAGGCGCACTTTATTTCCGGAATATGCGAGCAAACTGCAAAAAAAGCACTGATCTTATGCGACAGTGAAGCTGCGGCAACCAAAATGTGCGATGACCTGAACTTTTTTTGCGGTAAAGCTTATGTTTATCCCGAAAGGGATTTTCATTTCAGAAGCGACGATGTCTGCTCGCGCGAATATGAACAGCAGCGCATCGGCGTGCTCAGCAGAATTATCGAAGGCGATTTCAATTTTATTCTTTGCAGCGTTCAGGCTGCGTCTCAGTTCACAATTCCGGGTGAGGAACTGAAAAAAAGAAGCCTCACTGTCAGAAGCGGTCAGCAATGCGAAATTTCTTCGCTTTCGTCTTTGCTTGTTTGTGCAGGCTACACAAGAAGCGAACAGGTTGAGGGTATCGGTCAGTTTTCGGTTCGTGGCGGAATCCTTGACTTTTTCCCTCCGCACATGAAAGAACCCGTCAGAATTGAATTCTGGGGCGATGAAATTGATTCCATGTCGTGCTTTGACACCGAAACGCAAAGGCGTACACAAACATTAAATGAAATCAAAATCACGCCTGCGGCAGAAGTTATTTTTGATTCGCCCGAAGCACTTCTTGAAAAGCTTCGCAGTTTTTCAAAAAACATCAAAGGCAAAGGCAGCCAAAAGGCAAAAAAATGTGTTTTGCAGGACATTGAAAAGCTTGAAAGCGATGTTGAAGTTTCCTGCACGGATAAATATATCTCACTTGCCTATGACAAAACAGAAACGCTTTTTGATTATCTTTGTGACGCTTTGCTGTTTGTCAGTGAAAGCAAAAGCATTAAACAAAATTTTTCCGGTTTTCTTAAAAATATAAATCAAGACATTAAATCAATGTTTGAAGAAGGTCAGCTTGCAAAAGGAATTGACTGCTTCAACCTTAACTGGGAACAACTTGTATCTGTTTATGAAAGAAGCTGCACCGTTTATGCCGACAGCTTTGCAAGGGGCAGCTTTGACACACCGGTAAAAGCTCTGGTGAGCGTCAATGCAGGAACAAATGCGTCATGGAACGGCACGCTTTCCTATCTTAATGACGATCTGGCACCGATGCTCAAAAACGGATATACCTGCGTTGTTCTTGCCGGCACTTCAAAAAATGCAAAAGAAATTTCATATGACCTTGAAACACAAGGCTTTTCATGCAAATATTTTGATGAAATTCCCGAAAGCTTTTCTGCAAAAACCGTTTGTGTGCTTCCCGGATCTTTAAGCAGCGGTTTTGAATATCCGGGGCTTAAATTCATGCTTATTTCCTATAAAAAAGGAAACACAAATCAGGCTCAGAAGCGAGTGAAAAAAGCTAAAAAAAGCGGCAAAAGTCTGCTTAGCATTGAAGAAATCACAAAGGGCGACTATGTTGTTCATGCCTCCTACGGCATCGGAATTTTTGACGGAATCAAAACCATGACCGTTGACGGAAAAATCAAAGACTTTATCAAAATCAACTTCAGAGGAAGCGATGTGCTTTATCTTCCCGTCACTCAGCTTGACCTGCTTTCAAAATATATTTCACCAAAAGACACCGACAAGCCGGTAAAGCTTAATAAACTCGGCTCAGACGAGTGGAACAAAACAAAACGCAAAGTGCGCTCTGCGGTGAAAGACATTGCGGACGAACTTAAAAAGATTTATGCCGCACGAGTGAACACTCCCGGCTATGCTTTTTCGCCCGACATTGATATGCAAAGCGATTTTGAACGCAGATTTGAATTTGACGAAACCGATGACCAGCTTGCTGCAATCAACGAAATCAAAGCGGATATGGAAAAGCCTTATCCGATGGACAGGCTTCTTTGCGGTGATGTCGGCTTCGGCAAAACGGAAGTTGCGCTTCGTGCGGCATTCAAATGCATTGCAGACGGAAAGCAGTGTGCAATTCTTGTGCCGACAACAATTCTTGCTTTTCAGCATTATCAGACCATAAAAAAACGCTTTGACGGTTTTCCTGTTGAAATTGAAATGATGTCCCGTTTCAGAACGGTGACGCAAAGAAACAAAATCAAAAAGGGTCTCAAGCGAGGAAGCATTGACCTTGTTGTCGGAACACACAGTATCATTGCTTCTTCGGTTGAATTTAAAGATCTCGGACTGCTGATTGTTGACGAGGAACAGCGCTTCGGCGTTGCACAAAAAGAAAAGCTGAAAGAGCGCTTCCCTCTTGTTGATGTTCTGACCCTTTCGGCAACACCGATTCCGAGAACACTGAACATGGCGATGACGGGAATCAGAGATATGTCGGTTCTTGAAATTCCGCCGCTTGACAGGCATCCTGTTCAGACGTATGTTCTTGAATATGACATGGACGTGCTTGCGGAAGCGATGCGCCGTGAAATCAGGCGCGGCGGTCAGGTTTATTATCTTCACAACCGTGTTGATTCCATTGAACAAACCGCTTCGAAAATTCAGAAACACCTGCCCGAAGCGAGAATCGGAATCGGTCACGGCAAAATGAGCGAAGATGAGCTCAGCGAAGTCTGGCGTCAGCTTCTTGAAGGTGAAATTGACATTCTTGTCTGCACAACGATCATTGAAACCGGCGTTGATGTTCCGAACGCAAACACGCTGATTATTGAGGACGCCGACCGACTCGGTCTTGCCCAGCTTCATCAGATCCGCGGCCGAGTCGGAAGAAGTGCA
>JBJEOJ010000096.1:0-2421 GCA_051880655.1 Acutalibacteraceae bacterium
TATACTTTGACTTTATTTTTTTCAAAAAATGGGTCACATCTATTTACAACGCAGAGTAATCGTGCACTTTTTTGTTAAAATTCCTTGTAAAGGCTTCATCTTTATGATATACTATCTTAGATTGACCAATGATTTTATTTATGAGGAGAATTGCAAATGAGTGCAGATTATGAGCAGTTAAAAAAAGTTGTTGACGGCGCATCGGAAACGTTTAAAAAGTTCGGTTTTGAGCAAACTGAAAGTGAAAAGGAAAACGAAGTCCTGTTCACAGGCGAAAACGGCGTTGTCAGACTCGTTTATGAAGATGAAAAACTGACTGCGTTCAGCGGTACAGATACGGAAAATCCGACTGAGACGCCGAAAAGAATTTTGCTGTCGCTTCTTCCGGACGGTGCAAATGAAAAAGAAACCGCATATGTTGTCGGCGAACTGAAAGAAACACTCAGCGACAAATACGGCACACGTTCACCCATTCAGAACAAAGCAAAGACCAGAACGCCGCAAACCGTTTCCAAAGCGGCGGTTAAAAACGGCTCTTTTTATGATCCGAACACCCTTGCAAGCAAGCTTTGCCTTGTTTTCCCGGAGTTAAGAGAGTTATATAAGCTCAACGTTTCAACCTACGGTGATTTTATGCCCGAGGAGTTTTTCTCAAAATACGGTACACCGAAAATTATTGAAGCAATCAAGCAAAACAATCCGGCTACCATGAAAAAAATGTTCCAGATTCTCAACGAGATTTATGAGGACGGAACAAACGATACACAAAGTCTGATTGCCGTTTCGATTCTCGGACAGCTCGGCAACGACCAGATTCTGCTTGCCCGCTGTGTGGATTACATGAGCGAAACCATGGCGCCGCCCGTAATTGAAGTTAACAAATATCTTGCAACAAGAAGCGGAAAAAGAGCGAAGGCCAAGCTTGACAATCCCCCGGCATATAAGCCGAAAAAGAACAAAAAAGGCCTGATGGACAAAATGATGGACAGCGCTTCGCTTGGACAACAATAAACTTATGACAGTGTGGAGCGAATAACAGTGTGGAGTGTGGAGTTTGGAGTGTGGAGTTAAGCCTCTTTTTAAAGTTTGAGGAGTAGGGACACGGCGTGCCGTGTCCGCACAAAGCGGCAGAATATGCCAACGGTTAAAAGGTTATGCAATCATACAAATGTACCATTTTACAGTTTAACAATCAGGAACTTTGTAAAATTTGAGCGGAAATTTTGATGTTGAAATAACTCCACACTCCACACTCCAAACTCCAAACTGTTATTCGCTCCACACTAAACGAAAAAGTGGGTCTTTATCTTGAAAATTTTATTGGAATTATTTATCACATTTGCCAAAATCGGCGGCTTCACGTTCGGCGGCGGGTATGCCATGCTGCCGATGCTTCAAAAGGAAGTTGTTGAAAAAAAGAAGTGGGCAACCTCTGACGATCTGATGGATTATTTTGCCATAGGTCAGTGCACGCCCGGCGTTATTGCGGTGAACACCTCCACCTTTGTCGGCTATAAAATCAAAGGTTTGCCCGGTGCAATTTTTGCAACGCTCGGCATGATCACGCCGTCGCTTATTATCATCACAACTATTGCCGCTTTTCTTCAGAACTTTCAGGACTATGTTTATGTTCAGTACGCTTTCGGCGGAATCAGAGCCGCTGTTGTTGCACTGATTTTAAGTTCTATCATCAAAATCGGAAAAAAATCAATTGTTGATATTGTGACAACAATAATTTTCATCGCAGTTACTTTGCTTTCGATTTTTACCGATTTGTCGCCTGCCGTTTTTGTTGTGGTTGCAGGTATTTGTACAATTATTATCAGAGGCTGCAAAAAAGACAGCGAAAACAAAAAAGTTAAAAATCAGTCGTCTGAAACCTCCGACAAGCCACAAAGCGAAAAGGAGGAAAAGTGATGCAGTATTTTCTTTTGCTTCTTGAGCTTTTCGCACGTTTTTTCAGCGTCGGATTGTTTTCCGTAGGCGGCGGTCTGGCAACTTTGCCGTTTCTTCAGTCAATGGGGGAAGCTACCGGCTGGTTCAATGCGGCGGATATTTCAAACATGGTTGCAATTTCCGAATCAACACCGGGTCCGCTCGGCATCAACATGGCAACATATGTCGGCTTTCAGGTTGCCGGTGTTCCGGGATCAATTCTTGCCCCGATCGGTCTTGTCACACCGTCGGTTATCATTATCATCATCATTTCAAGAATTCTTGTCAAATTCAGAGATTCCAAATATGTTGACAATGCCTTTTACGGTCTGCGCGCCGCTTCGGTCGGTCTGATTTCTGCCGCCTGCTATGAGGTTGCGAAAATCGCCTTTTACAACACCGAAATTTATGCTCAAACCCAGAGCATCGCACAGGCAATCAACTATAAAAGCATCATCTTGTGTGCGGTCACCTTTGTTTTGATTA
>JBJEOJ010000097.1:0-11781 GCA_051880655.1 Acutalibacteraceae bacterium
GCATGAGGGGCAGGCGTCGGGCATCACATATGGCACGGAGTTTTCGCCGTGACTGACAACGCACAAAACCTCGGGGATAATATCGCCGGCTTTACGGATAATGACCCGGTCGCCGATTCTGATGTCTTTTTCGTTTATGAAATCCTGATTATGAAGCGTTGCACGGCTGACGGTTGTTCCGGCAAGAAGCGTCGGCTGAAAAACACCGGTTGGTGTCAGAACGCCTGTTCTGCCGACATTGATTTCAATGTCAAGAAGCGTTGTTTCCTTTTCTTCGGGCGGATATTTATAAGCAAGTGCCCATTTGGGAAACTTTGCCGTTGAACCGAGTGCGGCGCGCATTTCAAAATCGTTGACTTTGATGACGGCGCCGTCAATATCAAACGGCAGAGAGCCTCTGATGCTTCCGATACGCTCAATTTCTTTGAGCGCTTCTTCAATGGTCTGACATTCTTTATAGGAAGCAATGGTATGAAAGCCGAGTTCCTTAATAAAATCAAGCGATTGATTGTGGCGTGTCAGTTCTTTGCCTCTGATTTGCTGAATGTTGAAAACAAAAATATCAAGTCGTCTTTTTCTTGTGATTTTCGGGTCTTTTTGCCTGAGAGAACCTGCGGCAGCATTACGCGGATTTTTAAACGGCTTTTCGTCGTGAAGTTCCTGCTCTTTTGTTAAAGAGAGAAACACCGATTTCGGCATATAAACCTCGCCGCGCACTTCAAGAAATGGCAGAGAAGTGTCAATTTTCATCGGTATGGATTCGATTGTTCTGAGGTTTGCCGTGATATCCTCGCCGACTCTTCCGTCGCCTCTGGTTGAACCTCTTGTGAAAATGCCGTCAACATATTCAAGACTGACGGAAAGACCGTCGATTTTCGGCTCAACGATATAAACCGGGTCGGAAACGACCTCACGGACTCGGCTGTCAAAGGCAAAAACATCGTCCGAAGAAAAGCCGTCCTGAAGACTTTCCATAACCACGGTGTGTTCAACCGGAGCAAAGCTGTTGTCAGCCTTGCCGCCGACACGCTTTGTGGGCGAATCGGGCAAAGCTAAAGACGGAAACTTTTCTTCAATTGAAATAAGCTCCTGCATCAGGCGGTCATATTCAAAATCTTCAATTTCAGGCTCGTCGTTTTCATAATATTTTTTGTTGTGATATTCAATAACTCTGCAAAGTTCTTCGGCTCTTTCGCCGGCTTTTTTTAATTCGTCCATAGCTTTCCTCCGAAAAGAAATTACGCTCGTATTATATCACAAAAATCTGTTTATCTCAATCGGTTTTGATATCTTTCTGAGCCGGACCGTCAAGCAGTTTTCCCTCAAGGCTGAAGCAGGAACCGTGGCAGGGACATTCCCATGTTTTGTCGTCTTTGTTGAAATGAAGTTCACAGCCAAGATGCGGACAGCGTGAATTGACTTTGGTAAGATTTGAATTTTCGTCTTTATAAATGCCTTGCTTTTTGCCCGAAACATTGCATACATCGGCGGTATTTTCTTTGAGCAGTGCGGGATTTGCGCCGGTGAAAGCGAAAAGCTGTGATGTAATTCCCGAAACGGCTTCGGCGGTGTCTTTGCAGATTTCGCCTGCCACGGACGCAGAAACTTTTCTTTGCGGAGAAAAAATGCTGCTTTTGTCTTTTCCGCTTTCAATGCTTTCGGCAATGATTTTTGCCGCCGTCATGGAAGAAGTCATACCCCATTTGTTATAGCCGGTTGCAACAAAATGAGTTTTGTCTTTTTTTGAAAACCGTCCGATATAAGGCATTTTGTCGCCTGTCATGCAGTCTTGCGCGGACCAGGCGGCAACACAGCTTGAATCTTTCCAAAGCCCACTTGCCGTTTGCTTCAGGCTCTGATAGCGTCCGCCCTCTTCGTTTTTACCGCTTCGGTGTGCTTTCCCGCCGAGCAAAAGAACATCACCAAAGTTTCGAAGCGAAAGCGAATCGGTGTCGGTGCCGTAATAAATCGAACCGAGCTTCTGTGCGTTTTGCAGGGCAATGACATAGCTTCTTTCACGGTGCATTCTTGCAAAATAAAGACCCGGAAAATTGACAAACGGAAATGCGCAGGCAAAAATGATGTTTTCGGCACTGATTCTTGCACAGTCTGTGCTGACGGTGTTGTTTTCAACTTTTACGGCAGGTGTGTTTTCATAAATCGTCATCTTTTCGCTGAGCTTTTCAAGAAATTTCAGCGGTGAAAACTGCGCCTGATTTTCCATTTTCAGTGCAGCGGCAACATTAAACTCAAGCTCGGTTTCGTTTGTATATGTGTGCCTGATGCCGAGAATTTTATAGGCGTCTCTTTCCGTTTCAATTGATTTTTTGTCCTTGACCGAATAAATATAAGACGGCAGGCGTTCAAAATCACAGTCAATGTTTTCTTTTTTTATGATTTCTTCAAAACAGTTTATTGCGTCCTGATTATATTCATAGTAAAGCTTTGCTGTCTTTTCGCCGTATGAGTTTATGATTTTATGATAAACATCGGCGTGCTGTGCCGTGATTTTTGCCGTTGTGTTTTCTGTCTGCCCCGAACAGATTTGTCCCTTGTCAATGATTACGTTTTTAATGCCTTTTAAGCTTAAAAAATAAGAGGTGAGTATACCTGTAATACCTGCGCCGATAATTAAAGCCGGTGTATAAATGTCCGTTTCAAGCTTAGGACGTTTTTTGAAATTTGCCGTTTCGTTCCAGATTGATTTCATAAATTGAACCGTTCCTTTTGCTTTTTTCTTTATTATTTGCAAGGTTCTGTTTTATATGTGCTCACGCTGTTGAACAAAAAAGAAAAATACTGTATAATATTTACAAATAAAACGAAAGGGACGGCGTTTGCGCTGATTGAATTGAAAATGAAACTGCTTTTTAAACAAAGATTTTTTTCATGGTTTGACAGCTACGACATTTATTATGAAAACGGCACGGTTGTCTATAAGGTTGAAGGCCGCCCGTCATGGAGTCATGAGCTTCATGTTTATGACAGTGCGGGAAATTTGGCGGCAATTCTCAAAGAAAGACTTTTTAAGTTCTTTGAGCCGACATTCGATGTCAGCTTTCCCGACGGCAGAGTGTTCAGCATCAAAAAAGAATTTACCTTTTTCAAGCCCGTTTTCACGGTTGATTTGTGTTCGTGGCGTGTTGAGGGCGATTTTTTGCAATGGGATTACAGTATCATCAATGCTTCGGGCTATACGGTCGCAACACTGAGCAAACAGATTTTTAATTTTACCGATACCTATGTTATCGAAGTTGCAAACCAAAAAGATGCACTTTTAGCTTTGCTTGTGGCACTTGCAATTGACGCTCAGAAATGTTCTTCAAATTCCTGAAAATTAATCAATTTGCGTCTGATTTTTATCGGAAAAATACCGCATTTTATATTGAAACTCTTTGTTTGTTATGATATACTTTTGATAATGGCATCAGTATGTTTGATGCCGTGAAATTTAAATTAATACGGAGGCAAAAAATGAAACAGCTTAACATCGGCATCATCGGTGCCGGACGAATCGGTAAGGTACACATGAAATCAATTACATATAATGTTCCGAACGCAAAGGTGCTCGGAATCACGGATGTCTATAAAGACGCTCTTCCGGCTTTGCAGCAGGAATACGGAATTGAAAAAATTTATGACAGCTATAAAGACATGCTTGCAGACAGCGAGATTGACGCAGTTCTTGTTTGTTCTTCAACAGACACTCACGCTGACATTTCAATTGAAGCGGCAAAAGCAGGGAAGCACGTTTTCTGCGAAAAGCCCGTTGATCTGACACCCGAAAAGGTTCAGGCTGTTATTGATGAAGTGAAAAAAGCGGGCGTGAAGCTTCAGGTCGGTTTTAACAGAAGATTTGACCATAACTTTGCAAGAATCCGTTCTCTGATCAATGACGGAAAAATCGGCAAGCTTGAGCTTATCAAAATCACTTCCCGCGATCCCGAGCCGCCACCGGCAGAATATGCGGCTGTTTCGGGCGGAATTTTCCTTGATATGACCATCCATGATTTTGACATGGCTTGCTTTATTGCCGGAAGCGAGGTTGAAGAAGTTTATGTTAACGCAGCCTGCCTTGTTGATCCCGCAATCGGAGAAGCCGGCGATGTTGACACGGCAATCATCAACCTGAAATTCAAAAACGGCGCTTTGGGTGTAATTGACAACAGCCGCCGTGCTGCTTACGGCTATGACCAGAGAGTGGAAGCTTTCGGCTCACTCGGTGCTGCCTTTGCTTCAAACGACACACCGACGAATGTTACGCTCATGACCGCTGAAAGCATTTCAACAGATAAGCCTCTTTATTTCTTCCTTGAAAGATATATGCAGTCGTTCCGTGATGAAATGATTGCCTTTGTTGATTCGGTTCAGAACGACAAGCCGACAGTTACAACCGGAATCGACGGTCTTAACTCCATTCTGATTGCTCTTGCCGCAAAAAAATCTCTCAAAGAGGGCAGACCGGTTAAAATTTCCGAAATCATGTAAAAATAACAGCGTTTCACTGTTTAAATTAATTTTGAAGGTGATATAAATGCAAAAACACATCAAAGGACCGAAGGAATTTCCTTACGGCTACAACGAAATTACATCCATGAACAATCCCGAACAAAAAACGCTTATGGATTTCGGCGTTTTAAGAATGAAAGAGGGCGATGTTTTTGAAGAAAGTCAGCATCTTGAAAGAGCCTATCTTCTTGTTTCGGGAAAAGCAAAAATTGAATTTGATTCACAGGAAGCTGTGATTGAAAGAGAAAACTGCTTTGACTATGAGCCTTGGGTGCTTCATGTTTCAAACGACATGAAAGTGAAAATTACCGCTCTCGGTGAAAGCGAATGGTGCGTACACAGAACCGACAACGAAAAATCGTTCCCTGCAAAGCTTTATACGCCCGAAGAATGCGCAAGCGAAAACAGAGGTCAGGGAACTATGCGCGAAGCTTCAACAAGAATTGTCAGAACCGTTTTTGATTATTCCAATGCGCCTTATTCCAATCTTGTTGTCGGCGAAGTTATCGGTTTCCCCGGAAAATGGAGCAGCTATCCGCCGCACAATCATCCGCAGCCCGAAATTTATTATTATAAATTCAACCCCGAAAACGGCTACGGCTTTGCGGAGCTTGACGAAGATGTTGTGAAAACCCATAACAATTCAACTGTTCTCATTGTCAACAAGGAAACCCATCCTCAGACAACCGCTCCCGGCTATGCGATGTGGTATCTGTGGGTAATCCGCCATCTTGACGGTAATCCGTATATAACACCTTATTTCATTCCGGAACACCGCTGGGTAACAGAAAGCGAAAACGAAAAGCTGATGTGGCCCAAAGAAAAATGATTCAGCATAGGAGAAAATATTTATGAAACTTACAATGGCTCAGGCACTTGTTAAATTCCTTGATAACCAATATGTCAGCTTTGACGGAAAAGAAACAAAGTTTGTCAAGGGCATTTTCGGCATTTTCGGTCACGGCTGCGTTGTCGGTATCGGTCAGGCTCTTGAACAGGGCGGACATAACCTGACTTATTATCAGGGTCACAATGAGCAGGGAATGGCTCATGCCGCAATTGCTTTTGCAAAGCAGAAAAAAAGACGCGAAATCATTGCCTGCACTTCTTCAATCGGTCCGGGCGCACTCAACATGGTAACAGCCTGCGGAACGGCAACGGCAAACAGAATTCCTTTGCTTGTTCTTCCCGGTGACACCTTTGCCTGCCGTCAGCCCGATCCGGTTTTGCAGCAGATTGAACAGCCGAATTCTTATTCAACAACCTCAAACGATGCATTCCGTGCCGTTTGCAAATATTGGGACAGAATTGAACGCCCCGAACAGCTCATGACCGCTTGCCTTAACGCCATGCGCGTTCTCACCGATCTTGCCGATACCGGTGCTGTCTGCATCGCTATGCCGCAGGACGTTGAGGCGGAAGCATTTGATTATCCCGAACACTTCCTCAAAAAGCGAGTCTGGTATATGGACAGAAAAGTTCCGTCTGACAGATCGGTTGAAGAAGCGGCTGAGATGATTAAAAACGCAAAGAAGCCGATGATGATTGTCGGCGGCGGCGTAACCTATTCGGAAAGCTGTGATGCAGCACTGGCATTTGCCGAAAAATTCGGTATTCCCATCGGTGAAACGCAGGCCGGTAAAGGTCAGATTCCGTGGAATCATCCGCTGAACATGGGCGGCTGCGGCGTTACGGGAACAGGCAGTGCAAACGCAATTGCAAAACAGACCGATCTTGTCATTGCCGTCGGAACAAGACTGACAGATTTTACCACCTGTTCAAAATGGGGCTTCCAGAATCCGGAAGTTAAAATGCTTTCCATCAATGTCTGCCCGTTTGACGCATTCAAAATGGACAGCACTGCTGTGATTGCAGACGCAAAGCTTGCCCTTGATGCAATTTCAGAAAAGCTTTCAGGCTATCATTCCGCTTGGACAGACGAATATAAAACCGCTCAGGAAAAATTCTTCAAGGAAATTGACCGCAGCTATACCGTCAAGCGTGAGGACGGACTTCTTGCTCAGACAACTGCGCTCGGCATCATCAACGAAGCGGTTGCAGATGATGCGGTTGTGATTGCCTCCTCCGGTTCTCTTCCGGGCTGTATGCAAAGACTTTGGAAATCAAAGGGCAAATATACATATCATGTTGAATACGGATTTTCCTGCATGGGTTATGAAATCTGCGGCGCACTCGGTGCAAAAATTGCCGAAAGCGACAAAGAAGTTTACACAATGGTCGGTGACGGCAGCTTCCTGATGCTTCACAGCGAGCTTTATACAGCTCTTCAGGAAGGTCTCAAAATCAACGTCATGCTCTTTGACAACAGCGGCTGGGGCTGCATTGAAAATCTTCAGAACAATCAGGGAACGGACACCTACGGCACCCGCTTTACAAAACGCAATCAGGAAAGCGGCGAGCTTGACGGCGATGTTATTGTAACCGATTTTGCAAAAATTGCCGAGGGTTACGGCTGCAAAGCATACAGAGTAACAAATGAAGAAGAGCTCAGAGCGGCTCTTGAAGATGCCAAGAAGCAGACCGTTTCCACGCTCTTTGACATCAAAGTCGCACACAAATCCATGTCCGACGGCTATGATTCCTGGTGGAGAGTCGGCGTTGCCGAGGTTTCCGAAAGCGAAACCGTAAAGGCGGCATATGAGGATATGCAGAAAAATATTAAAAAAGCACGTTTATATTAAAAAAATGAGGGATAAAAATGCTTAACAAAGACAAAGTAAAGCTTGCAATCGCTCCGATTGCCTGGACAAATGACGATCTGCCCGATCTCGGAAGTGAAAACACTTTTGAGCAGTGCATCAGCGAAATGGCACTTGCCGGATTTACCGGAAGTGAAATCGGCAACAAATATCCGAAAGATGTTGAAACTCTCAAGCATAAGCTTGATGTCAGAGGAATGAGAATCTGCAACGCATGGTTTTCTTCGCTCCTTCTTTCAGAGGGCTATGACGCAACAATTGAAGCATTCATCAAACACAGAGATTTTCTTCATGCTCTGGGCGCAAGGGTAATCGGCGCTTCCGAGCAGGGAAACAGCATTCAGGGCAAGCCCGTAAGCATTTTCGGCGAAAAGCCGGTTTATACCGATGAACAGTGGGAGCTTATCAGAAAAGGCTTCAACAAAATGGGCGAGCTTGCAAGAGAAAAGGATATGTATTTCACTGTGCACCACCACATGGGCACAGGTGTTCAGACATCTGAGGAAATTGACAAGCTGATGGAAATTACCGACCCTGACCTTGTTTATCTGCTTTATGATACCGGTCATTTGTCATTCAGCGGTGAAGACGCAATCGGCGTTCTTGAAAAATATGCAAAGCGCATTAAACACGTTCATCTTAAAAGTATCCGTCAGTCAGTAATTGACGAAGCAAAGGAAAAGAATTACAGCTTCCTTGATGCTGTTCGTGCAGGTTCTTTCACTGTTCCCGGCGACGGAGATTTTGATTTTACCCCAGTTTTTGATATTCTTGACAAAAACGGCTATGAGGGCTGGATTGTTGTTGAAGCCGAACAGGATCCGGCTGTTGCAAACCCGTTTGAATATGCTGTTCTTGCAAGAAACTATATTAGAGAAAAGACCGGACTGTAAAAACCAAAACGGCAAAAGCACTTTGCCGTTAAAAAATCGGGCGGTTTGATTGAAAAATGAAACCGCCTGTTTTCATCGGTCAGTAAAAGGAGAAAGTGTATGGAAAACTTTAATTTTTATCAATTATCGGACTTGCATTTATATGCCGCAAAGGAAATCGGCTCAAAGGGAAAAAACTTTGATTTCAAGTGTGCAACCGATCAGAAATGTATGGCGGAATCTGCAGCAATTATTGACGCCGCTTTTGACAAACTGATTGCAGACAAGGAAAACGAAGTGGTTGTCATTTCGGGCGACCTGACCTTTGACGGCGAAAAAATCAGCCATGATGTGCTTGTCGGAAAGCTTCAGAAGCTCAAAAAAGCGGGAAAAAAGGTTTATGTAACCACCGCAACTCATGACTGGAATATGCACGCCAACCGTTTTGACGACGATGGTATTACTCCTGTTGAAAAATATACAAGGCAGCAGCTTCGTGAAATTTATAACGATTTCGGTTGGAGCGACGCTTTAAGCGAACACAAAGGCTCTTATTCTTATTCGGTAATCCCTGCAAAGGGCATACGCTTTCTGCTTCTTAACGATGACGGAGACGGACTTGAATTCTGCGGCTTTTATGATGATCTCTTAGCCTGGATAAAAGAGCAGGCGAATGAAGCAAAAGAAAACGGTGAGCGTGTGATTGCTTTTACGCATCACCCGGTTCTTCCGCCGTCGCTGATTTATCCGCTGTTTTCTCACCGTGATATGCTCGGAAATTATGAAACCACAGCGCCTTTCCTTGCTGACTGCGGCGTTGAATTCATTTTCACGGGTCATACGCATATGCAATCGGTTTCCTGCCTTGACACGCCTGCGGGCAACAAGCTTTATCACATCAACACCGGCAGTGTAACGGCTTATCCGGCACCGATGAGAAAAGTAACTGTTAAAGAAGACGGTCTTGACATTAAAACGCTGACGATTGATTCATTTGATTGGGATCTCGGCGGCAAAACAACGGAAGAATATATGAAAGAGCATTTTGATTTTATGCTTCGTGATATATTTGATTCCATGGAAAATGATATTGAACACTTCAAGCTTCTTGCAAAAGGCTTCAGCCTTGACGCAAAGGTTATTGAAAAGTTAAAGCATGTGTTCATGACGGTCGGTAAGATCATTAACCGCCTGAAATTTAAAACGCTCGGCAAGATTCTTTTTGTGGGCAAAGAGGTTGACCCGATTGTTGCCGACTTAAAGGTTCGGGATTTTGCGCTTGATTTAATCAGCCGCATGTATTCCGGTGACAGATGCTATACGCCCGACACGGCGGAATATAAGGCATTTATGGCTTTTGCAAACAAAATCGGCAAAAAGATTGAGCTGAAAGATCCTGCAACCGGCGATGTTGTTTTCATTGAAGATCTTGTTGAAGATTTGCTTTATGACACAGGCGAATTTGACAACAATAACACATTTTTGTCTTTTTAACTGATTATATGAATAAGGCTCTCATGACGGGAGTCTTATTTTTTGCCTAAAGCACACATTTCCCCCTTGACAAACATTCAGAAAAGCATATAATATGAAATTGAAATTCAATTTCAAATTCATGTTTGAAAGAGTGAAGCTTATGCCGGAAAGTGCCTATAAAACAAAACAAAGGGCAATCATTTTAAAATGCCTGAAAGAAAACGAAAAAAGAGCCTATTGCGTTGATGAAATTGTTGATTTGCTCAAATCAAAAGGCGAAGCGGTAGGAAGAACGACTGTATACCGATACGTTGATGCTCTGTGCAAAAGCGGAAAATTAAGGCGTTTTGCTGAAGATGGAAAAAGAAGCGTGACATATCAATATATTGAAAATTGTGAAGAATGCAGCGAACATATGCACCTTAAATGCCTTGAATGCGGAAAGCTGATTCATCTTGAATGTGATTTTATGAACGGCGTGAGCGAACATATCATGGCGCATCACGGCTTTTATGTAGATAATTCAAGAACAACGATACTCGGTCTTTGCGCTGATTGCAGCAAAAAACACAATGAACAAAAGGAGAAAACCCATGCCGCTGATTGAATGTGAAAATGTAAGCTTGAGCTATGAAAACACTGTTGTTGCAAAAGACATCAGCTTCACGGTCAATGAGGGCGATTTTCTTTGCATTGTCGGTGAAAACGGAAGCGGAAAAAGCACGCTGATAAAGGCGATTCTCAAACTGAAGAATGTCAGCGAGGGGAAAATTACTTTTTCTGAGGATCTGAGCGCAAAAACAATCGGTTATCTGCCTCAGCAAACCACGCTTCAAAAAGATTTTCCCGCAAGTGTTCTTGAAGTGGTTCTTTCCGGGTTTATTTCCAAGAAAAAAGGACATATATTCTTTTCAAAAAAGCTTAAAAATGAAGCTTTGGAAAACATGAAAAAGCTTGATATTCTGCCGATTAAAAACCGTTGTTACCGTGAACTTTCGGGCGGACAACAACAAAGGGTACTTCTGGCAAGGGCACTTTGCGCTGCGGATAAGCTGCTTCTTCTTGATGAGCCCGTTGCAGGGCTTGACCCTGTTGTAACGGCAGATTTTTATAATATGATTGAAAAATTAAACAGAGAACACGGCATGACAATCATCATGGTGTCGCATGATTTGAGTTATGCGGTCTCCCATGCCACGCATATTCTTCACATGAAAAAAAGCGCTGCCTTTTTCGGCACGGCAAAGCAATATCTTGAAAGCGATGTTTTTTCGTCTTTTTCGTCAGGCGAATTGAAGTAAGAAGTAAGAGTGAATAGTGAAGAAGTGCCGATAATTTTGACTGCGGTAAAATTTATCATAATTTATTCACAATATAAGGAAAGGAATGTTGATAAAGATGAGTGATGCTGTTTCTCTTTTGTTTTCACAGCAGTTTTTGCTTCGTGCACTTGTTGTCGGAACGCTCATTTCCCTTTGCTGTGCGCTTTTGGGTGTGAGCCTTGTTTTAAAACGCTTTTCCATGATCGGAGACGGACTTTCTCATGTCGGTTTCGGTGCACTTGCCGTTGCTTGTGTTCTTAACATTACGCCGCTTTATTTTGCACTGCCTGTTGTTGTTGCGGCGGCGTTTATATTACTTCGGATGAACGAAAGCGGAAAAATAAAGGGCGATGCGGCCATCGCTTTAATTTCAACCGGAGCTCTTGCTTTCGGTGTTATGGTCACGTCTATGACGCAGGGCATGAATGTTGATATATATAACTATATGTTCGGCAGTATTTTAACAATGACGGACAGTGACGTTGTTCTGAGCGTTATTTTAAGTGCGGCAGTCATTATTCTTTTTATATTGTTCTATGAAGAAATTTTTGCCGTAACCTTTGACGAAAGCTTTGCAAAGGCGGTCGGAACCAATACTTCGCTTTATAATATGCTCATTGCTGCTCTGACAGCCGTAACAATCGTTATCGGAATGAGAATGATGGGTGCGCTTTTGATTTCAAGCCTGATCATTTTCCCGTCGGTAATTTCAATGCGCGTATGCAAAAGCTATAAAAAGGTTGTTTGCGTCAGCGCAGCGGTTTCGGTTGTCGGTTTCTGGATCGGACTCGTGTCTTCCATACGCTTTGAAGCGCCGACCGGTGCAAGCGTTGTGTGCGTAAACATTGTTCTGCTTGCCGTTTTTGCTTTGATTGGTTGGAT
>JBJEOJ010000098.1:0-2417 GCA_051880655.1 Acutalibacteraceae bacterium
TGATTGACTGCAGAACCATGGAAGCTCCGACACTTCCGCCGGCAACAGCAAACAGAACAGCCATAACGGCAATCCAATGCCAAGCAAGAAGGTTGGTTCCGTCAACAAGATAAAGAATGAAAATCAAAATGAACGGAACAGAGCCAAGAATACTGCAAATATTATAAAGCTTTTTCTTTTCGATTTTTTGAATAAGCTTCGGAACGGCACCCATTGCCGCAAACTGACCGATAAACATGAAGCCGCCGAGAATGATGAGGTAAATCATATAATCCTTTGCGCCGTTATCTCCGAAATAATAGGAGAGAAGCGTCATTGCAACGATTGAAAGAATGTTCATCGGTGAGCGGATAATGCCTGAAATGAGTATTCTTCTGAACGGCTTGCAGTTCCACATGATTTTGAAGTTTTCGAGCATTGATTTATGTTCATCGCTCGGCTGTTTAACTCTTTCTTTTGCAAAGCATGAAAGCTGGAACAAAGCACTGCCGACAAGAGTCAGAACGCCCGCAACAATGATAAAGCCCCATTGCAGACCGTCTTTGCTGTCCATTCCGGTTGCTGTCAAGGAATTACCGACAGCCTGTGAAACGTTGAGAATTGTCAAAAGAACAACACCGCCGCCGATGCCGCCGACAATTCTTGCAAGACCGAGTATGGTTGAACGGTCATTTTCGTCTTCTGTCATCAGTGAAGTGATGCCCCAGATGGGAATATCACCGGCAGTATAAGACATACCCCAAAGGATATATGAAACGGCTGCCCAACCGACAATCAGAACATTTTTCCAAGTGGGATTGGCCGATGAATACTGACCGTTAACAAAGGTGAGCATGGTTGTAACAAAAACAATGCTCGGAACAACCATTAAGTAGGGACGGCATTTGCCGTATTTGGTTCTTGTTCTGTCAACGATTGTGCCCATCATCGGGTCATTGATTGCGTCCCAGACTCTTGCAACAGCCATAATGATGCTTATCGCCATTGCGGGAATAAAAATTACGCTTTGAAAATAATAGGTCATGCCGGTGGCAATGATGTTATAAATCATATTCTGACCGAGCAGACCGAGCAAATAAAGATTTCGTTCTTTTTTTGTGTAAGTATTAACCAAAAAATCATCTCCTTTTTTATGATAACATTATATCATAGTTTAAAGTATAAAACATACCAATTTTTTTATCTGTAATTTGTATAAAAAGGCAAAAAATTATAATACTTTTTAATGAATGTTATGCATATTTTTTCGGAGGTTCAATAATGGATTATATTCAGGTAATTCTGACAACAATTCTTTCCGTAACGGTAATGTTTATTATAACGAGAATACTCGGTTACAGACAGCTGTCCGAGCTGAGCCTTTTTGACTATGTCAACGGAATTACAATCGGTTCAATTGCCGCCGAGCTTGCAACGGCACAAAGAGACGAAATCGGCACAATTCTTGTTGCAATGGTACTTTACGGACTGACAACGCTTTTTATTGCTTTTTTGACAGACAAATCTCTTGCGGCACGAAAATTTATAACGGGCAAGCCTATTATACTGCTTGAAAACGGAAAGCTTTGCTATAAAAATTTTAAAAAAGCAAGGCTTGATATAAACGAATTTTTGATGAAATGCAGGAACAACGGCTATTTTGATTTGTCCCAGCTTAACTGTGCAATTCTTGAACCGAACGGAAGAGTAAGCTTTATACCGACTGCAATCAATAAGCCACTGACTGCAAGCGATATTAACGCTCTGCCAAAACAGGAAAAAATCATGGCAAACGTCATTATTGACGGTAAAATTGTTGAAAGCAGTCTTATCGCCGTCGGAAAAGATAAGCAATGGCTTATCAAAACACTCAGACAGCAAAACATTGATGATATAGACAATATATTTCTTGCAACGTGCGATGAATCATTCAATGTTACCTGCTATAAAAAGGTCTTGCTAGAGCCAAAAGATATACTTGAATAATTCATTAAATTTCCAATAATATATACGTTTAAAAAAATCAAACTATTAATGCAAACGCAAAATTACTGAAGTAAGGAGTGTTAAGCATGGCAAACAGCTCAAGCTCTAAGGGCATGGTTCCTGAAGCTCGTGAAGCTCTTGACAGATTTAAGATGGAAGCAGCCGCTGAAGTCGGCGTAAATCTTAAACAGGGCTACAACGGTGATCTTACTGCTCGTCAGGCAGGATCTATCGGCGGTCAGATGGTTAAAAAGATGATCGAAAGCTACGAACGAAACATGAAATAACATTGTTCCTTGCGGCAGGCGCTTTTTGGGCGTCTGCCTTTTTTTAGAAAACAGCCGCCCTGCAATTTGCAGGGCGGGCAGAGATCAGATGTCAGAGATAGGAATACAGCATTTAGTCATTTGATTGCGGATTGTTATAATTTTCCTGCGGCCATTGTGTCTGCG
>JBJEOJ010000099.1:0-2388 GCA_051880655.1 Acutalibacteraceae bacterium
CTTTTGTGAGAATTTCTTCGGCTCTTTTTGCATTGCCGCTTTTCAGATATGCCATAGAGCGATACATCAAAAGTCTGGGATTGCTTTGAAGCCGAGCGTCAAGCTTTTCAAATTCATCTGTCAGAACAGAAAATGCCTCCTGTTTTATCAAAAGTGAAAAAATGCTTTCGGCAAGAGCGTAATTATCATTTTGAAAACGCAGGCACTTTTTGGCAAAATAAACGCAGTTTTTATCTTCAAGCCGATACAGAATGTGAGCGTACAGATGATTGTTCTTTGCGTTACTGTCAAGGATCATACTTTTTTCGCACCATTCTTTAGCTTTTGAAAAGTCCCGGCGGTCATAACAGAGCAAGGAAAGCTGATACGGAATATTCCAGTTGCAGATATTTTGATTTTTCACAAGTAGATTTTCCATTCGTGCGCCGTATGCAAAGGTTAAATCCGTTTCAGGCTCTTTTCCGTCTGCAAGACGGAGCCAACCTTTCACATCATCATTTTCGGAATAATCAAGCTGTGAGGGCACTTTACCGCCGAGTATGCCGTCAAGATACCCGAAGCCGCTTCCCTTTAATACGGTTTCGCCCTTTTGCAGACTGATGCTGTCAGTGATTTCGGGAAGTCTTTCGTCCAATAAAGAACAGCCGCCGAGAACACGAATCTGCTTTTTGACCTCAGCAATAACCTCTTCGTAATCGGCGTTGACTTTTTCTTCCGGAATATCGGCAAGAGTATAGCACTCGGAAAAAGACCAGACGGTTTTCGGCGGCATCGGAATACATTCATACTGCGTTTTGCCGAGACCTGCCTGAATTTCAACATAGTCTCCGGCTTTGTCGGTCAGCATTTTCTGCCAATGCTTTGAGCCTTTTCTGTGCCCCCAGGAAAAGAGCTTTCTTCCCTTTAAATTGTTGCTTGAAAACTGCAACAGCCCGTAGCCGTCCTTGTCAACATTGGCAATAAATTTATCCTCACCGGGTGCTATATCATAAAAATAGTCAATCGTGTCGGGAATGTTTTCGGGGTATGAAACATCAATGCCACTATCAAAGGGAATCGACGATTTTTTGATACCAACACCGTCGGAATTGTTGTAGGCACTGCTTGCCGGAACGATGACTCTGCCACCGCTGTATTCAGGCGTCGCCATATTCGACCACCAATACATCGGAACAACTGCTGTGTTAGGATTTTCGATGCGAACGGCGGTCAGAAGTTTGTTTTCCTCGAGCCAGAAGTCTATCTGATAATAGATTTCTCTTGTTCTTTCAAACTCATAGAAGCGCAGAACCTCCTCGCCGTTTTTGCCTGTTACAAATGCACAGTACATCTGCGAACAGGTAAACGGCGAATGACCGATAATACCGCAGTTCCACTCAACACCGCCGGAAAACCACGCATTACGAATACTTAAGTTTCTGAAACGGATAACATCGTTTGTGTAGAGAACATCTTTTTGCTTCTTCTTGTCAAAGAGCTTCCACAGCCTTGCGCCGAGCGTTGGCAGAAATTCGGCATGGATATATTCGTTTTCAAGAACAGCTACGGTGATTTCCTGCTCAGTTTCCTCCGAATAGGCGTTTTGCTGGGTATAGGGATAAGAAGTTTCCCGGTAGCCGTAGTCGATGAACAGACCCTCGAAATCGTCAATAGTCGTCTTCGCCTGATGCGGCAGTCTTTCCTGTGAAAGGTGAGGCAGGTCGTTTCCGCTTGTAAAGTTTGAAACACGGTATGTTCTTTTTTCAAGTCTTGGCATTTTTTTATTCTCCTATATCATAGGTGTTTTTATCTAAATCAATCGTTATGGTTGTTCCGTCCGCATAGGTTGCTTTCTGACGGCGGGTTGAGCCTAAAAACTCGTGCTTGACCATTTCTTTGTTATAGAGCTTCGCCTGCAATTCGGCAAGGGGCTTAACACGGGCAATCTCTTTTTTCAGCTTTTCATCATCAAGAAGTTCAGTATCGGTCGTGCGGTTATCTGTTCCGATTTTGCTGACTCCCGTACCGTACGGGCTGATATACGGCATACCGCCAAACAGGGCACAGTATAAGTCGCCGTTGTCGCCTTTGGGGATTCCCCAGTTGTTGAACCAGTTCCACGGCACCATGATGCAGTCATGGAAAACGAGATTTCCCAGCGGCACAGGGATTCCGACCGCCTGACCGTTTTCCTGCGGTCTTAAGGTAAACGGTCCGTGATGAACCAAAGCAAGATGATTTAAAAGCTGCATGGCCGGCTCTTCCGAGGACATAATAAAGCCTTTTTCGTTGAGATAGTCAAAGCATTCGGCACGGTACCTGATGCTTTCCTCTCTTGTGATCTTGTGCTTCGGATTGAAGCATTCGTCGCCGTTCATAACCGAGAACACATCTAAATATGCGCCCTGA
>JBJEOJ010000100.1:0-2375 GCA_051880655.1 Acutalibacteraceae bacterium
TGCTGATAGGGCGAAAGAATATGTACTCCGCCGTAGCTTCTGTCAAGGTCCCATGCCTGACCGTTTCCGATATAGTCGTTCAGCTCAAGCGGCTGATACTGCGTCAGGACGCCGACTGTTTCAATGCCTGAATTTGTGCAGTTTGAAAGCGGAAAATCAATAATACGGTATTTTCCGCCGTACGGGACGGCAGGCTTTGCAATGTTTTTGGTGAGTATTCCGAGTCTGCTTCCCTGTCCTCCGGCAAGAAGCATTGCAAGACACTCTGTTTTCTTAGCCATAAGTATTCTCCTTTTTCTTTGCCATGTTATAAAATAATAATCTTATTTTACTGTGTTTTTGGCAGATTTTTGTCTGATTTTTAATGTTTTCTCTTTTTCTTTTTGTTTTTAGCAGAACTTTTTGATCCTTTTTTCGGTTCTGCCTGTTTTACGGTTTCTTTTTCTTCTCTTTTTTCTCCGGCGGGCTTTTCAACTAATGTTATTTCTTTCTTTACCTCAGTCGGCTTTTCAATTGATTTTGTCTCTTTCTTAACTTCGGCAGGCTTTGCAGTCGCTTTTGCTTCTTTCTTAGCTTCAGCAGGCTTTGCAGTCGCTTTTGCTTCTTTCTTAGCTTCAGCAGGCTTTGCAGCCGCTTTTTTCTCTTTTTTTGCTTCGGCAGGCTTTTCAACGGTTTTTGCTTCTTTCTTAACCTCGGCGTTTTTTGCTTGCGCTTTTTCTTCTTTCTTCGCTTTTGCAGGCTTTTCCGGCTCTTTTGATTCTTCCTTTTTATTTTGTACCTTTGCCGTCTTTTTGCTTTGCGGCTTTTTCTTATATCTTAAATACATTGCCGAAAGTCCGGGAAGATTCAGTGTGATGCTGTTTTCAAAGCCGTGCATCGGAATTTTCTTTGAAGAAACTCTTGTTTTTGTACCTGTGCCTTTTCCGCCGAACTTTTCGCTGTCGGAATTGAGAATCACTTCATAAGTACCCTCTTTTTCAACACCGAAAGAATATTTTTCTCTTGCAACGGGAGTAAGGTTACAAACACAAACAAGCTCATCGCCCTTTTTGTCGATTCTGCGAAAAGCGATAACAGAATTGTCGTTGTCGTCACTGACGCACCAGGAAAAGCCTTCCCAACCGAAATCAATTTCCCAAAGAGCGGGATATTTTTTGTAAAGCTTGTTAAGCTCTTTAACATAAGTCTGAAGCTGACGATGCTTTTCATAATCAAGAAGAAGCCAGTCAAGTCCCTGATCGAACTTCCATTCAATGAACTGACCGAATTCATTGCCCATGAAGTTAAGCTTCTTTCCCGGATGAGCCATCATATAGCCCATAAACGCACGCACACCGCTGAATTTTTCATCGTATTCACCCGGCATTTTGTTGATCAGTGAACACTTTCCATGCACAACCTCGTCATGAGAAACAGGCAGAACAAAGTTTTCCGAGAAAGCATAGAAAAATGAAAATGTCAGCAAATTGTGGTTGAATTTTCTTGAAAGACCGTCCATCGAAAAATATTTCAGAACGTCATTCATCCAACCCATGTTCCACTTAAAGGTAAAGCCGAGACCGCCCATGTCTTTTTGCTTGGTAACAAGCGGCCATGCGGTGCTTTCTTCCGCAATCATCATAGCATCGGGATAGTCTTCAAAAATCAGCGAATTGAGTGTGCGGAGAAAATCAACCGCCTCAAGGTTTTCGTTTCCGCCGTATTGGTTCGCAATCCATTCGCCGTCTCGACGGCCGTAGTCAAGATACAGCATGGAAGCAACCGCGTCAACGCGCAAACCGTCGATATGATATTTTTCAAGCCAGAAGCAAGCGGAGCTTATCAGGAAAGAGCGAACCTCATTTCTTCCGTAATCGAATACTTTGGTGCCCCATTCCTTGTGTTCGCCTTTTCTGCTGTCGGCATATTCATAGCAAGCCTGACCGTCAAAATCGGAAAGGCCGTGCGCATCTCTCGGAAAATGAGCAGGTACCCAATCAAGGATCACACCGATTCCCTGTTCATGCATATAGTTCATAAAATACATGAAATCCTTCGGAGTTCCGTAACGGGAAGTGGGGGCATAATAACCTGTCACCTGATATCCCCAGGATCCGTCAAAAGGATGTTCCATAACAGGCATCAATTCAATATGGGTATACCCCATCTCTTTCACATAATCCGCAATCATGGGAGCCAGTTCTCTGTAATTATAGAAATCTTTCCGATCCGGCTTTTTCCATGATCCAAGATGCATCTCATAGACAGCCATCGGAGCAGTCCTGGTATCTGTCTCTTTTCTTTTTTCCATCCATTCACTG
The DNA here is from genome assembly GCA_051880655.1 of Acutalibacteraceae bacterium. Classification (GTDB taxonomy): domain Bacteria; phylum Bacillota; class Clostridia; order Oscillospirales; family Acutalibacteraceae; genus UBA6857. Next base: position 2,301 of record JBJEOJ010000100.1, read on the forward strand.
TCCGTCCAGGTAAACTGACTCAGATCCGCAATAATGGATGCAGTATTGGGACGTAATTCTGCTGCATTTGCATAG
>JBJEOJ010000101.1:0-11522 GCA_051880655.1 Acutalibacteraceae bacterium
GCCCAACCGAGAAGCATTTTAAGCTGTTTATTAGGCAAAGAACCGTCTAATACTTCAATGTCATTGATTGAAACAATTACTTCATCACCGCCATAAGAAGCATGAAAATGCGGCGGCATATGGTCTCGCCAATTGATATATATTTTAATTCCTCTAAACATACAGATTGTAGGCATTATTTTATCCTCTTTCCTCTTCTTTATCATCAATGCAGCTTAACACATACTCTTTCAGCATGGTGTTGGCTGTTGTGCCGTTATCTGAAGCATAACGCTTGAATTTTTCGGCTTGCTCTTTTTTTACCTTGCAGCCGAGCGTTGCCATGTTGTTTTTATCCCATTTATCACGGGATTTTTTTTGTGCTTCACTTACTGCCATAATATCACCCCATTCTGTCATTAATATTATAACACTTTTGACATACGGTTAACAGTATCATGTTGCACAAAATTATACGGTTAACTTTGTCTATAATGACAATTGATTTCTACGGTTAACAGTAGTATAATACAATCACAGAGTTAAGGAACGGCAACAAACCATTCAAAGCTCAAATCAAAAACAAAGGAGTAAAAAACCATGACACAAACAGAAATCACCGAAAAGGTAAAGGACCTTAAAGAGCTGCAAGCCCTCATGAGGGCAAAGAACACAAAACAAGCGCAGTTTTGCCGCTTCACGGTTGCATAATAAAAGGAGGATAAATAACATGGATTTGACAAAATACCCACGGATAAGGCATTTATACAGCGATTTGGTTTGCTCTGATGAATATTCAGAAATGCCGATAGTAAAAGACACAGAGGAAGATATAAAAGAAGCAATTGACAAAATTCTTTGCTATTCCAAAAGCGCAGGAAAAGACAGCAAAAGAAAGTTTGACGATGAAATCTATAAAATATCAGCCATAAACGAAGAAACCGGGTTTGTTTTAGGTTTTATCTATGCTTTCGGCTTATCTTCCGAAGCCATGAAAGAGGGTGAAAACATTGAGTAAAACGATTGAAGAATTTACATATTTATTTAATCAGCTTGATAATTACGACCGCAACATAGTAATTCATGAAGCAATCGGATCAATGAATTATATGCTAAGAAACCGCAAATACAGAGAATATGAAGCAGCTGAACAAGTCCACAGTTTAATAAGCTTCAAGAAAGAGGGCGCAAAAAATGAGACACTGTAAAGACCCGGTAATCCCCACACTTTCACCGAAAGAAGCCGTTGCACTCGGTGTTAAAAGACCTGTTGACGATTTAAACACGGTAAAATCAATTTATAATGAACACAAAACACTTTTCGGGGATTGTGTAAAGGAAGATTGCATTTTTACCTTTTTCGTTGCCCTTTCAACCTGTTATAATGCGGGCAGGGTTGAGGGCATAAGGCAGGAAAGAGCCAAAAGAAGAAAACGCAAACAAAGCCCGCAGGCGGCAAAATAAGCAAAAAGCCCATAACGGCGGCAACCGAAAAAACAAGATAACAATAACACACCAACATAAAAGAGCAGGCAGAAAAATATTTTGTCTGTTCTTTTTTTGCCCTCATGCGGTGTTTTTCTCTTTGCTGTGTTTGCCCTCTGATGCTTTTTCTCTCTGCTGCTTCTGCTCTGACTCGTCCTAAAGTTAATATTAAAAGAACCTTGCCAAAGGCAGCCACCGCCGCCGAAATTTTTTATAAAATATCACTGCATAAAGCATCACAAAAAGCCCTGCTTTTGCCCTCTGCCGATGATTTGACATACCCGGCAAATTATTACAGCTCATGACGAAGCGTCAAAAATACCCGCTTTCCTATTCCCTTTTAATCATGTTGTATTGAAAGAACCGGAAGCCGTAACAGTCAAAACCGTTTCTGATGCTCTTTTCGTCAAGCTCATAGCCGGAATCAATCAATATTTCACCGGAAAAGGTGTTTGAGCTTGTAACCTTTTCAACCGTAACGGTCGGATTTATCAAATTGCGTGAGCAGCTGTAAAGCTGTTTAAATGCTGCACCGTCAAAAGCGACTGCCTGACTTCCGTTTTCAACAAAATATTTTGCAAGCCCCATATAGTCAAAATCTTTCCAAAGATGTTTGATTTTTATAATTCCGCTGTCCGGTGTTGCTTTTTTCCAACACTCATTGATAATATCCTCTTCAATGCAGTTTATAATCAAATGGTAATGCCTGAAGCTGTTTTCGCTGATGCCGTATGTATAAATATATTTAAACTCCCTGCCCTGTTTCCGGTAATATGCCCTCATAAGGCGCAGAAACCTTTTTAAATTCTTTTTCATTGAGCTTGAATTAATTGACTTGTTAATATCCGGCTTATAAGTAACGGTTAAATATAGGTCATTTTGCGTAAAATTACGGCACATTTTAAAATAAAGCTTTTCGATTGCTCTTTTTGTGTTGTATTCTCTGACTTCCTCAGATGTGGGATTTTTTCTTTTTTGCCTTGCCCCTGAGGGCTGACAGTTCCATGAATGGTATAATTTACGCTGTTTTACATTCACGCAATCGGTAATTTTGATTTTATAGCTCATGATTTTTGCCCTGTTTGTCCTAAAGTTAATATTTAAAGAACCTTGCCAAAGGCAGCAGCCGCCGCCGAATTTTTTATAAATTATCACTGCATAACAAAGAGCAGATAAAAGCCCTGTTTTTACCCTCATGAGGGCTTGTTAATGTGATAATATAATTTAACAGCCAAAGGCACAAAACAGACAAAGCCGCCCGATTTTTTAAAATCAAGCGGCAAGCTGAGTTGACAAAAGCAATAAAAAATGATATAATATAATTAACAATTAAACTGTTTTTGTAGCTCAGTTTTACCGTTTTGCCCTCGTCTGTTCAGATCAGATGAGGGCTTGTCCTTTATATTTTTTCACAAGCTCGTTGCACATGGCAACACCTTTCGGAGTAACTAAAACCTGTTGCCCGCTCCGGTCTTTGTTTTTCCATGTTTTATGGACGAAAAAGCCTTTTTTAATTCCGACCGAAGATGCACATATAACGCCGTAATAATCCCGGTATATGTATTTACGCTTAATAAGCAAATCAATAAGCTGTTTTTCGCCTATTCCAATGGCTTTTGCAGTGTTACGAAAGTTTATAGCATCACCGTGAGCGACTAAATCATCATAAAATTCAGCTTTTGGCTTCATTTCGTTGTTTTCATTCAAAAGTAAAGTGTTTTGCTGTGTAACCTCTTTCAGCTTAACATCTGCCACTTTTAAAGCCCTGCTGAGCAGATACTCAGGCGAATTAAAGTTGTTTTCAAGCTCTATCAGATACCGCCTTAATTTTCGCCCGGCATCGGTACGCTGTAAAATACAGATTTCTTTTGCCATTTCAACAGTAATCTGATAATCTGTTCTCGGTCTGCCTCCGGTACTTTCGCTCAAAAATGAGCAAAAGTCCTTGCCCTCTTCAAATCCATATTCGCACACCCTTGGGAACCAATCTTTGAAAGCTGTTTTAATTTCCAACTGATTATATAGTTCTCTTGCCGAAACGGTCGGACGGTCTGAATTATAATCAATATTCAGTAAATCATTCATTTTAAACACCCCTTTATCAAAATATTTTAAAAAGTTTGCTGTTTAAGCCCTCATTTTGATTTTTTTCAAGTCAGATGAGGGCTTTTAATGTATTCATATAATCTTTCTTATGCCCTCAGCTGTGTTAATTGCCATAGGCTCAGGGCTGTTAAGCTTTTCAAAAAGCCTGTCAAGGTTTACAAGCCTTTTATTGCCTACCATTACAACCGGTATTTCACCCTTTTTAACTGCTGATCTTAACGCTCTGAGGGTGTACGCTGTTTCCGGGTCTGCTTTTTTCAGCTCTTTGAAAGCTTCCGGAATAGTCCGCATTCTCGGTATGCCCATTTTTATGCACCCTCTTTCTTTGCAATCTCATCAATGAGGGCTAAAATCTTTGTTTTTTCCTCTTCGGGCAGCTCATGGCGCAGCTTTTTTGAGAATGTGCCCTCATGTATGCCGAGTTCATCGGCAAGCTGCCACATTTTAACGCCCTTTTGTGTTGCTTTGATTCTGATTTCCATGTTACTCATTTTTATATACCACCTTATAAAAAATATTGACTTATTGTTTTTTTGTCGCTATAATGTTGTTAATCTTTTGTGACAATACTATTATATTGTTACATTTTAATTTGTCAAGCACTTTTGTGATTTCGTTAACAGAGAATCACAAAAGTTTTATGAGGTGAAAAAATGAGCTACAAAAAAAATGATAACATCGTATCAGTTATGCGCTTGCAAGAATTAATTGACAAGAGCGGACTAACAAGGGAAGAAATAGCTAACAAGCTAAACATCGGAGCATCAACCGTAACACAATACCGCAACGGCAAAAGGCATTTAACAATTGAAGCAGTTATAAAATTTGCTGATTTGTTTAATGTATCTGCTGATTATCTGCTCGGTTTAACAAACGCAAAAACAAAAGATACAAATATAAAAGCGGTCTGTGATTATACCGGGCTTAATGATGAAGCAATTCAAACACTTCATATGCTTAAATCTTTGTCAAACAACTTTGATGAAACAATTGAAGAAATAGAAAGAATAAAACAATTAAAGCAAAACAATGACTTTGAAGAGTTAAAAGCAAGCGAAATAGAAATTTCAAGATTAAATGCAGGTATAAATGTATCAGTATTATTAAATAATTTAATTGATGATTATAATTCAGCAAATACCATTGAAAAAAAGGTTGAATTTGAATTCACTATCCATAAATTTATTCATCAATTTTTTTCATTTTATAACAATATAATTACTTCTGTTTGCTTTGAACGTTCAACAAATCACATAGCAAATTTTAAATATTTAATTTTTGAAACTATAAATCATTGTAAATTAAATGAATTAAATAAAAAAAATAATTATAAATATAAAAACAATACTTTTAAATCTGCAGAAAGAAATGAAATATATTTACAAATGTACGAAGCAAAAGAAGAATTTAATAATGCTATATCAAATTACATGCATTACTATTTATCATCATACGAAGATGAAATAAGACATTATTCTAAAACTGAGGGCGCAACCAATGGCAACAATAACGAAGCGTAACAACACCTATAAAATAACGGTTTCGTCCGGGTCTGACATCAACGGCAAACAGATACGGCATTTTATGACATGGAAGCCGCCCGAGGGCATGACCGCAAAACAAGCCGAAAAAGAGGTTAAAAGGCAGGCTGTTTTGTTTGAGGAACGAATAAGAACCGGAACATATCTTGACGGCTCAATCAAGTTTACCGATTTTGCAGAGCAATGGTTAAATGAATATGCAAAAAAGCAGCTGAGGGCAACCACTGTCGAACGGTATAACTCTATGCTTGTACGCATTAATCAGGCAATCGGACACATGAGACTTGACAGAATACAACCTCAACACCTGTTAAGCTTTTATAATAACCTTTCAGATCAGAGCGTAAGAGCGGATAAAAAGTATAAATCATGCTGTGATGATTTGCACGCCCTCATGAAAGAGAATAAAATAACCTATGCCGGACTTGCAAAGGCATATAACATCAGTGAAACAACCATTTCAAACGCAGTAAAGAAAAAGAATGTTTCAGAAAAGACAGCAAAGGCAATCAGCAAGGCATTAAACAAGCCGCTTGAAGCGTTGTTTATCCCCACTGATGAGGGAAAAGCCCTTTCAAACAAAACAATACATCATTATCATGAGCTTATATCTTCAATACTTTCAACCGCTGTTCAATGGAATATAATATTATTAAATCCATGCGACAGAGTGAAGCCGCCGAAAACCGAAAAGCCAAAGCCGAAATATATTGACGAAGTGCAAGCCCGGGAATTAATAGAATTGCTTCAAGATGAGGACACACAGTTTAAAGTCATGATTGATATGCTTTTATTCACAGGTTTGCGCCGGGGTGAGCTTTTGGGGCTTGAATGGTCTGACATAGACTTTGATAATAATACTATTCACATTTGCCGCAGTTCTTTATATTTAGCAAGCAAAGGCACATTTGAAGATAAAACCAAGACGGAAAGCTCAGAAAGAACACTAAAGGTTGCACCAAGTGTTATAAGCCTGTTAAAAGAACAAAAGGTATATCAGGCAAAACAACGGTTAAAAGTGGGCGATTTATGGGAAGCTTCAGACCGTATATTCACCGGGTGGAATGGCAAGCCGTTAAATCCAACTTTTTTAGATTGTAAATTCAGACGCTTCAAAGAAAAGCACGGCATAAAAGATTTAAGCCTGCACGGTTTGCGCCACACATATGCAACATTACAAATTGCCGCCGGAACACCGATAACAACCGTTGCCAAAGAATTAGGACACGCAAGCCCGAGCACAACATTAAACACTTATTCACACGCTGTTAAATCTGCCGATGAAAAGGCAGCAGAAACAATAGAAAACATTTTATCACCGAAAAAAGCATAAAAAAAGACCGCTACCCGACAAAAAAAGGTAAGCGGTCAAATCAATTAAACATCAAAAAATAAAGCGTCATGCACCAAAAATGCACCAAAATGAGGGCATAATGGCATAAATCAGAAAAAGAAAAAGCCCTTGAAGCCTTATGCTACAAGGGTTTTTTCATGGTTGCGGAGACAGGACTTGAACCTGTGACCTCCGGGTTATGAGCCCGACGAGCTACCAACTGCTCTACTCCGCGATATGTCTCTCTCAAGAGTGCTTTGCTATTATACAGCAAATTACATACCTTGTCAAGGCTTTTTATAATTTTTTTTGAAAAAGTCAGATTCATTTTATTTCAAAAAATAAAACAGCCCTGCTCTTCTTGAGCAGGACCAAAAAGATCATTCAATAACAACCGTATGTTCCACATCACAGCTCCAGCCGACAGTTAACAAATCATCGTCCGTTTCTTTTCCGACATGATAATATGTTTTACCGTCACTTCCGACAGCATATCCGTCATAGACTAAAAGAATCACACCGCTTTCAAGCTTAACAACAAACAGTGGGTTCAGTATTTCTGCTTGCTTTTCAATTTTCATTGTTATTCAGCCTTTCTTTTATAACTATATATAAAAAATAATAACAAAAGAATTGTGATTTTTCAACACATTTTGACCTATTTTACAAAATTTGTTAATTTTGCACACATTTTTGTTAGGGTATTATATATTATAACAACAAAAAAAGCAAAGAACAGAATATCTTTTGAAAGGTGTGTATAAGACTTTTCAGGATTTCTAATCTTTTTCTTGTGTATCCGTAATATAAATTACCTTGCATGCACCGTCATAAACCTCGTCAAGCCATCGTTCCATACGGTTGCTTTCCCGCCGATCCGGTTCTTCCTGAAGATACACAATAACATTCGTTTCAGAAATCAGGTTTCCGTCTTTATCCACAGATTCCAATGTGCCGACCTTTACATCGTTGACTGACGGAAACAGAATTTTAATTTCCTGAGTAATTTTCTGAACCGAAACAGTTGTTTCAAAACCGGTTACAGATTTGCTGTCAACATTTGCCTGTTTTACCATAAATCCTGCCACAACCAGACAGGGAATCAAAATAATTACTGTATTCAAAATCAGACGCCGGTTCATTCGTTTTCTTTGTTTTTGGCTGAATTCGCCCTTCTGCGGCACTTTTAATATGATGAGAATCAGTACAGAGGAAAGAAAAATAAAATAAGTATTCACAAGGAACAGATAGCCGGCACCAAGCGCAATGCGAAGGCTGCCGTGCGCAATTCCGTATCCGCAGGTGCAAAGCGGCGGCATCAAAGCCGTTGCAATTGCTACTCCCGGAATTACATTTGATTTTTCTTTTCTGGTCGCTCCGATCATTCCGGCAATACCGCCGCAAGTGGCAATCATCACATCCCATATATTCGGCTGTGTTCTTGCCAGAAGCTCGGAGGTTTGCGTTGAAATCGGCGAAAGACAAAAATACAGCGTGGAGGTAATCAGAGAAATGGCAATCTGAAACAAAAAACCGATTCCCGACTTCTTAATCTGCGTAATATCCCCTGTCGCCACACCGTACCCGATAGCCTGAATGCTTCCCATCAGAGGAGAAATCAGCATGGCGCCGATAATCACAGCGGTTGAGTTCATATTCAGCCCGACAGACGCAATCAGTATTGCCATCATCAGAATGCACAGATTCGTGCCTGTCACCTTTCCGCCGCTGATGATGCGATCTTTTATCTCAGCATAATTGGCAGTATCATGATAAAGTGAAAATGCTTCTTTTACTTTTTCTTTCATCTTGTTTTATTTCTTTCATATCTGCAAATCTTGCACAATTATATTAATTGTTCAGAATCTGCATAAATTCTTCACCGGTTATTGTTTCTTTTTCATAAAGGAAGCGAGCCAGTTCATCAAGTTTGTCACGGTTTTCCGACAAGATTCTTTTGGCTTTTTCATATTGTGCTTTGATAAGATCAATAACCTGATAATCAATTTTTGCCTGAAGTTCCGCTGAACAGGAAGACGAAGCTTCTGCACCGAGATATTGATTAGATACGGTTTCAAAAGCAACCATTCCGAAATCATCGCTCATTCCGTATTGAGTGAGCATTGCCCTTGCTAATTTGGTTGCCTGCTCAATATCATTGGACGCACCGGTGCTGATGGAATTGAACACAATTTCTTCTGCCACACGGCCGCCGGTATAGGTGGCAATTTTAGCTTCCAGTTCCTCTTTTGTCATCAGATAATGATTTCCCTCATCAACCTGCATGGTGTAGCCCAAAGCACCGGAGGTTCGCGGAACAATTGTGATTTTCTGAACGGGCGCGGAATTTTTCTGTTTGGCTGCCACAAGAGCATGACCTATCTCATGATAGGAAACCACGAGTTTTTCATGATCGGTAAGAATGGCATTCTTTTTCTGATAGCCGGCAATAACAACTTCAATGGATTCCTCCAAGTCGGACTGATTGGCAAATTTTCTTCCGTCACGAACAGCACGCAAAGCGGCTTCGTTGACAATATTGGCAAGCTCCGCACCGGAAGCACCTGATGCCATGCGTGCAATTTTTAAGAAATCAACATTTTCTGAAACCTTGATTTTCTTTGCATGAACTTTGAGAATTTCTTCTCGTCCCTTTAAGTCAGGCAGTTCAACAGGTACTCGGCGGTCAAAACGACCCGGGCGTGTTAAAGCTACGTCCAACGCTTCCGGACGGTTAGTGGCAGCCAGAATGATTACTCCGCTGTTGCCCTCAAAGCCGTCCATCTCTGTCAAAAGCTGATTGAGCGTCTGCTCGCGTTCGTCATTCCCGCCCATTTTTCCGCTGCTTCGCTTTTGTCCGATCGCGTCAATTTCATCAATAAACACAATGCACGGTGCTTTTTCCTTTGCCTGCTTAAACAAATCACGAACCTTTGACGCACCCATGCCCACAAACATTTCAACAAATTCCGAACCTGACATGGAAAAGAAAGGCACATTTGCTTCACCGGCAACGGCTTTGGCAAGCATGGTTTTACCGGTTCCCGGAGGACCTACAAGCAAAATACCTTTCGGCATGGAAGCGCCGATTTCCTTATATTTATCAGGATTATGCAAATAGTCAACAATTTCAGTCAGGTTGTCTTTTGCTTCATCTTCACCGGCAACATCGGAAAACTTAATTCCGTCAGAGGACTTGACATAAACTTTGGCGTTGCTCTTTCCCATGTTAAACATCATGGAATCCGAGCCGCCTGCTTTATCCATCAGCTTTTTGGAAAGAACCTGACCGATTATAATAAAAATAACTAACGGCAAAACCCATGTCAGCAAAACAGTAAGAAACGGCGAAGTTTCTTCAATAATTTCGCTTGAAAAAACAGCACCCGACGCTTTCAGTCGGTTAACAAGTTCGGGGTCATTCATCAGACCTGTCTTATAGACCGTTTTTTCTTCCTTATCCGTAAAAAGAATCTGATTGTCCTGAATCTGAACACGGCCGATGTTTTTCTCTTCGGTCATCGTCATGAATGTTCCGTAATCTGTTTCCTGAATCTGATGCTGCGCTATTTTGGGTATCAGAAGCAAATTAAGCAGCATGATGACCAGCACCACAATAAAGTAATAATAGATCAGTGGTTTTTTCGGTTTTTTTACTTCATTCATTTTTATAAAACTCTCCTTGTGAAAATCACTGCAACAATATCAACAACTGCTTCAACAATCAGAATTACGCCGATAAAGCCCCATAAAACCGTTGTGCTGCTGAACGGATTGCAAAGGATAACGGCCGCAAAAGCAATGGTCAAAACAGCACTGATGGCTGACCAATACCATTTTTTAATTTTAAGGCGGATTTTGTCAACCGTCCACTGAACTTTTGCGATACCGGTTATTAAAATTCCGATTCCGTAAAGAATTGTAAGAATCGGGAATGTGGCGATAAACCAGCCGCTTTTAAAAATACAAAAAAGACCTGCCAAAATTTCAATGCAGCCTCTGGTCAGGCTCTGTTTCAGCGCAGCCTCCTCTGGAATTGCTCGGAAATACTGCACAATATTTGCAATACCCAAAATTAAAATTACAAGTCCTAAAAAAATGATGATTCCCGTTGTGAAACCAACCGGGTTAATCAGTAAAAGAATGCCGACAATGATTTCACACAAAGACAGCAAAATACTGCCGAATTTGAAAGAAGCACTCATGGTTTTCCTCCGTTCTTATTTTTCAATGTGACTGTTTTCTGTTTGACAAAACAATCCTCTTAAATTATAATGGACACATATCTAATTTGCAACAAACAGATGATTTTATATTGTCGCAGGATCAACACAAAAATACTTTTTTGTTGTTTTTACATAATTTACATGTCAATTTTTCAATTATAAAAGGAGTTTATATGAAAAAGAAAGAAAATCAAAGAATTACCTTAACCAAACGCCTACTGAAAGAAAGTCTGATCTGTCTTATGTCAGAAAAAAACATTCAGCGCATCACCGTCAGCGAATTATGCGAAAATGCCGGAATCAACCGCTCCACCTTTTATAACCATTACGGTTGCCCGGCAGATGTTCTGACAGAAATTGAAACCGAAGTTATCGAAGAATTGGATCAATTATGGAAAAAAGAAATGCTGCAAAATGATTGGTCTTTGAACAGACGAACCGAAGCACTGTGCAGCTATTTACGTGATAACCGGGATTTAGCAAAATTGCTTTTTCGCAACAGTGACACTGACTGCGAGTTTGCTTCTTTGCTTTTTCAGGCTTCGCATGTTCAAGAAGCTTACAGTCATGTCTTTTCAGACTTTGAAGATCCGGAAAGCAGAAATCTTTTAATCACTTTTTTAATTAACGGAACTTATCACATGATTCGTCAGTGGCTTCTTGAGGACATTCAAAAAACACCGAAAGAAATCGCAGACATGGTATATCACATTGCAACTCAGGGTTGGGAAAAATAAATGTGAAGCATATCAAGTAACACATATTTTGACGGTAAAACTTTTGTAATAAAAACCAATGGGGCTGTAAAAAAACAGTCCGAAAAAGTCCGAGATTCACGGTTGAAGTGAGTCT
>JBJEOJ010000102.1:0-2367 GCA_051880655.1 Acutalibacteraceae bacterium
AAATATAATTTTGAAGTTTCTGTACCGTTCCCTTTCATCTTATTTTTCTTAAATTTGTTCCTGATTTCTGACTTTTCCTTAAAGCGATCTTGTCCGACACCCAAACCGTTTATAAAAACAAAAACGGTCGCAATCGACCGCAGCAGTTTTGCCTTATCTTTCGGTCGTATACCGCAGGATTTAGCACCTTGCATATTGCAGGTTGCCGAGCTTCAAAGGGCCTGTTCCCTCAGCTTCTCTCAATAAGGAAATTTTTCAAAAATTACAGAAAAAAATTCAGTTATCATTGCTATTGATTTTATTCGGTAATCTTGTTTTCTTTATTATTATACATACTTTATTTCCTATGTCAAGGCATTTTAATAAATGTTAAATATTTATATAAGAATATAACCTGCTTACGCATTCACAGTTTTAACTTAAGCGTTATAAATAAGCTTTTCGGGTGCAATCAAACTACTGCACCCGAAAAATTAAGTACTGTTTCAATCAGATTTTTATATGCTTTCAGCGTTTTCTTCCGTGAAGTACAGGTGAAAGCGGCTTGTAAATTATAAAACACAAAACCGAAACAAGCACTCCTTTTAAGAAAGTGAAAGGCATATTGAAAATCAAAAGACATTCCAAAAGACCGTTTGCACTCGGAAGAATTTCCTGATACATATTGATTATTGCTTCAATCGGCATGAATTTTTCATAAACCGGATAAGAGATAAAATAATTAAGAGGAACGCTTAGCACTGCCATTGAAACCGCTCCGACAACAGCACCGATAACAGCTGTTTTGCGGCTCTTGGCTCTGCGATAGATTAACGCGGCAGGTACAACGAAGCAAACGCCCAAAAGGAAGTTGCAAAGCTCTCCTGCCCCTCCGGTTGATCCATGAAAGAGAAGATTAAATATGTTTTTTACAAGACAAACACAAATTCCCGAAACAGGTCCATAGGCAAACCCTGCAAGCAGTGCCGGAAGTTCCGAAACATCAAGCTTGATAAATGACGGCATGAACGGAACGCTGAAATCAATAAACATCAGTCCCGTTGCAACAGCCGCAAGCATTGCCGTACCTGTCAGCACGCGAAGTTTGCTTGCAGATTGAATTTTCGGCTTTTTTTCGCTGGTTTTCATTTCTTTTGTTGACTGCATAAAAATTACCTCCTGAAGTTGCCCTATCGGCACAAATAAAAATTTTTAAACAAAACTTCAAGACAAAAGTAAACGCCCTAAAAGGCTTAACAAATCCTTTTAAGGGCGCATAACGGCTTTATACCTTTATCTTCTTTCATCCGGACTATACCGTCGGTTTCGGATTTTCACCGAATCAGCTTACGCTCGCAGACTTAGAAACTCAAATGCGGTTTCATCACTGCCGGTGAGGAATTGCACCTCGCCCTGAAGATCTTGTTTTATTGTTTCGGTGTATAACACCATATGTATTATAGCATTGTTTTATGCTTTGTCAATAGCTTTGGACAAGAAAAGCCAAAAAGATTCAGGCGCCTCATAATTGAGACGCCTGTGCCTTTTAATCAGGTTTTGTTTTTATGATAAGTTATTTAACTTATCAGGATATCGAGCTTATTCTGCCGTTATAATATTCCATATCGTCACAGCAAGCAATTCTTCTATGTGCAATCTTTGTCAGAAGAGTGCAGATGTAACGAATAATCTTTGAGAATATATTGTTTTTATGGCAGATACAGCCGTCATGACCGTGTGACGGATTATACTCTGTATGACAATCATCGCAGTAGCCGTCATTATCATCATCGTGATGAGCACCTGTTGCCGGAATTGTTTCGGTCTTTGTATGTGAGCTGTCGTTCTTGCAGACATAGGTTATTGAGCCGTCTTTTGAGCAGGTTGCTTCTGTTCTGCTTGTTTCAACCCAATTATGACCTGTTGCAGGAACCTTATCACCGGCTTTGATCAAAGCACCGCATACCGAGCAAACAGTGTCAGCTTTCTTACCGTCCTTTGTGCAGGTCGGAGCTACGGCATTATCTGCTGAAACTGCGTTATGCCCTGTTGCTTTTATGGTTTCAGTCTTTGTGTGTGCGCTGTCGTTTTCGCAAACATAACTGATTGAACCGTCTGCTGTGCAGGTTGCTTCGGTTCTTCCGGTTTCTTTCCAGTTGTGGCCTGTTGCTTTGATTGTTGCGCCAACTTCAAGAGTTTCACCGCATACCGAGCAGATTATGTCTGCTTCTTTACCGTCAGTTGTGCAGGTCGGAGCTACTGCATTATCTGCTGAAACTTCAGTATGACCTGTTGCAGGAATTTCTGCACCCTCTGCAATTGTTTCACCGCATACTGAGCAGATTGTGTCTGCTTCTTTTCCGGCTGTTGTGCAGGTCGGAGCTACTG
>JBJEOJ010000103.1:0-46187 GCA_051880655.1 Acutalibacteraceae bacterium
ATTTACTGCGGTTTTTGTTCCGCTGTCACATTCTTTTAACAGATGTATCGTATCGTCTGACATAATATTTCTCCCTTTTGTGCAAATATTTATTTTTAGTTTAACCAAAATAAAACTATATAAAACGGCATGAAATCAAACAGAGCAAAAACTATTGTAAATATTTGTTTTTTGTGCTATACTTATCTTCCATAATTTTGTTTAACAGCGAATTTATGTGCTTTTCGGCGGATTTATAAAACATATTTTCGGGAGGAAAAAGTTTTGCAAAAAAAGAAATCATTGTCATCTCATAAAAATAATTTTATGAAATACAGATATTTGCTTTCTGAACTTGTCAGAAAAGATATAAAGCTTCAATACAGAGATTCTGTTCTCGGCGTGTTCTGGACATTCCTCCAGCCGCTTCTTACAATGATCGTTCTTTCGGTTGTTTTCAACAATCTTTTCGGCCGCGACAGCAGCAAGGTCGTAAACTATCCTGTCTATCTTCTCAGCGGACGACTTCTTTTTGAATTTTATTCGCATTCAACCAAAAGAGCAATGCGCTCCATACGTTCACACGCAAGCATCATTAAAAAGGTTTATGTTCCGAAATATATTTATCCGCTGTCTTCGGTAATTTCAACTTTCATTACCTCTCTTATTTCGCTTCTAGTTCTTGTTGTGGTTGTTGCGTTTTTCAACATAGTCGGAATTCACCCGATCCCTATAACCTGGCATGTTGTTTTTGCAATTGTGCCTGTGTTCATTCTTTTCTTCTTCTCATTGGGTGTGGGAATGATTCTTGCGACACTGAATGTCTTTTTCAAAGATATTGAAAATATATATGATGTTTTCTGCTTGCTTCTTTTTTATGTTACGCCGATCGTTTATCATATCAGCCGTCTCGGATTTGACGAGGGAAGCTGGCAGATTCAGCTGATAAGACTTAATCCTCTTTACGGAATCATCGGAATGTTCAGAGCGTCTATTCTTTTCGGCGACAGGTTTGCCGAATTCTGGGATATGGATCTTATGATTTATTCAATCATTTGCACAGTCTTTGTTCTGATAGTCGGCTTTATACTGTTTTATAAAAATCAGGATAAGTTCATTCTTCACATTTAACGGAAAGGTGAAAGCAAAATGGCAGATAATTCAATCAATGTTGAACATGTCAGCATGATGTTCAACATCAACAGCGAAGGTGTTGACAATGCAAAGGAATATCTTGTTCGTGCAGCAAAAAGGCAGCTTCATTTTTCACGATTCTGGGCACTTAAAGATGTAAGCTTTCAGGTCAAACGCGGTGACAGAATGGGCATTATGGGATTCAACGGCGCAGGGAAAAGCACACTTTTAAAAACAATTGCAGGTGTGCTTAAACCTACCTTCGGAAAGGTTGAAACAAACGGCATTATTGCGCCTTTAATTGAGCTTAGCGCAGGATTTGACGCAAATTACAGCGGAAGAGAGAATATATATCTTTATGCTGCAACAATGGGATTTTCAAGAAAATTTACCGAAGAAAAATTCGATGAAATCGTTGAATTTTCAGAGCTCGGAAAATTTATTGATGCGCCGCTTAAAAGCTATTCTTCCGGAATGAAGTCCCGTCTCGGCTTTTCCATTGCGACCTCGGTTAAGCCCGAGATTCTGATTCTTGACGAAGTGCTCAGCGTCGGCGATGCGGCGTTCAGAGAAAAAAGCGAAAAGCGCCTTGAAAGCATGATGGGTGACGGCGTCACGGTTTTGTTTGTTTCGCACAGTACCGACAGGGTTAAGAGAATTTGCAATAAGGCGCTTATTCTGACTCAGGGTCAGCTTGTTGCAAAGGGCGACAACGATGAAATCTGCGACCTTTATAAAGAAATGGTTAATCAAAGATAACCGAAAACAGGAGAAAAGCGAAAAATGGAATTTAAAATAAACCCGGCGGCATATTCAAATATGTTCCCGCTGCCGTCGGCTATTGTTGACGAAAATATCCGCCTTGCAAGCACCGTTCAGCTCAAGGCGGTTCTGTATCTTTTCAGACACAGCATGGCGGGAGAAAACGTCACCTGTGCGCAGATTGCAAAAGCGACGGGATATGATGAAGAAACCGTTGTTGACGCCATGATTTTTTGGGTCGAACGAGGAATTGCGGTTAAAGAAAACGGTGAAATCAAGCCTGCTTTGATTCAAAGAGCGGTTTCCGGACAAGAAGAAACAAGCGAAATCAAAGAAAAAAACAATACGCCGAAAAGTACTGCCGCACCGATTCCCGTTTCAAAGCCCAGTCATGAGCAGATTGCAATCCGATGCAGTGAGTGCGCACAGTTCAGTGAGCTTTTTGCCGAAGCACAGCAAAAACTCGGAAGAACAATCGGCTATGAAGGTCAGGCAACGCTTATTATGCTCCATGACAGCTACGGACTTCCGATTGAAGTTATACTGATGCTCATTGAATATGCAAAATCAAAGGGCAAAACAGGCTTTTCGTATATTTCAAACCTCGGAAGAAGTTGGAGCGAAAGGGAAATTGATTCCATTGAAGCAGTGGAAGCTTATATTGAAGAACAAAACAGCACCGATGAAATGTGGAAAGAATTTCGCTCTTTAACCGGTGTGAAAAATGCAAATCCCACAACAAAACAAAGAAATTATTTCTCTGTATGGAAAAACGAACTTGGCTTTGACTGTGAAATGATTTATCTTGCTTATGAGATAAGCATTGAGAAAACCGAAAAAATGAGTCTTGCCTATATGGATAGAGTGCTCAAAAACTGGCATAAAAACGGCATCAAAACGCCTGTTGATGTTCAGAAAGAGCAGGAACAATGGGCTTTTCAAACGCAAAAGACCAAGCAAAAACAATCCAAAGCGGCGGAAAAACCGGCGCAGAGCGATTCTTCATATGACCTTGATGCGTTTGCAAAAAAATCGCTTAAACTGAAATATCAGAATAACTGAAGAAATTTAATCAGGGAGGCAGCAGCAATGGCATATAAAAAAAGCGTCTATCAAAAAGCAAAGTCGGTTCTTGAGGAAAGAAGAGCCGTTGCCATGGAAAATCAGGAAGCAAGGCACAGCGCCGCTTTGCTGAAATGTCCGGCACTTCTGGAAATTGAGCGCGAAATGGCAAGCTACGGTGCCGAAGTAATCAAAGCTGTTGCCATGGGCCTTGACGCACACGAATATATCGAAAAGCTTTCTCAAAAAAGTCTTGACGCACAAAAGCGCCGAAAGCATGAACTTGTCAATGCCGGTTTCCCGGAGGATTATCTTGAAGTAAAATATACCTGCAACATTTGCAAGGACACAGGCTCACACGACGGCTATTATTGCGAATGTTATAAAAAGCTCATAAAGCAAATTGCCCGTCAGCAGATAGGTGCGGCAGGACAGATTGAAAAATGCAGTTTTGAAAAGTTCAGTCTTGATTATTACCCCGATGTCACAGACGGCGTTCTCGGCATCAGCCAGAAAGAGCATATGCAAGATGTATATAATTATTGCTTTGAATATGCCAAGCATTTTTCAAAAAAGTCAGGCAGCATCATTATGCTCGGAAAAACGGGTCTGGGGAAAACGCATCTTTCGCTTGCCATTGCCTCGGTTGTCAGCGATAAAGGGTATAATGTTTATTACAGCAGTGTGCAGAATGTTATGAATTCGCTTGAAAAAGAGCATTTCGGAAAAGAAAAGACTGATGCAAGCGTCGAAGAGGATCTTTTTGAAAGTGATCTTCTGATTCTCGATGACCTCGGTGCGGAATTTGCAACTCAGTTTACTATTGCCCAGCTATACAATATTTTGAGCACAAGAATCACAAAGGGTCTTCCGATGATTATCAGCACAAATCTTACGATGCGTGAAATTGAACAAAAATATTCTCAGCGGATTGCTTCAAGAATAATCGGTTCGGCAATACCCGTTCAGTTTTGCGGCAGGGATATAAGACAGCTGAAAAACGCATAGTTGAATAAAATTGCACCCTATTGGGTGCGGCATACATTATTATATGTGATGAAAATTAAAAAAAATCGCTCTGATTGTACTTTACAAACGCAGAATTTTATGTTATAGTAATGTGCGGACTGCGAAAGCGGCCGAAATAATATGCTGGAGTGGCACAGTTGGTAGCGCAATTGATTCGTAATCAATAGGTCGTGGGTTCAAGTCCCATCTCCAGCTCCAAAAATCCCGTTCGCATTTTTTGCGGACGGGATTTTTACTTATTACATCTTCACTCTTCACTTTTCACTCTTCCTTCAACGGGATTTTTGTAAAGTAAGAAGTAAGAGGGAATAGTGAAGAAGTGTGGGCGGGACACCCGCACCCGATTGTAATTTTGTGTCATGTATAATATAATCGTCTTAATAAACATGAATTTACATGGGAGATGAGTGAATGGAAAAAACAATAATTGAATTATTAGAGGTTCAAAAGGTTGACAAAGATACAGAAATGGCGGATCGATTGTTGGATTTCGTTGAAAACTTTTCATGGTCAGAGGTTAAAGACCATACTTTGATGACGATAAAAAATTGGGTCTTTGAGGAATGGGAAACTCCGTTTGTAGCAACGATATGCGGACGCATTGTAGGAATGGTAACTATCATGAAATCCGACTATTATCCACTACCTGAGATATATCCATGGATATCAACTTTGTTTGTAACTGAAGAATATCGTGGCCAAAAAATCAGCGGAAAACTCATTGATTTTGCCAATAAATATGCAAAAGAGATTGGTTTTGACAGGACATATATCCCGACAGAATTTGTTGGCTTATATGAAAAATATGGTTATTGCTATATTAAGGATATTGTGAATTACGGTAACGGTATTGATCGTCTGTATGCTAAAGAATTAAAATGATGCATTCGTCAACTTACAGTTTGTCGATATAAATATTGAAATAAGTTGGCTTTAACATGGGCGTTATTCCGTCCAATAATCACAACAATCCCGCTTGCATTTTGTGGACGGGATTTTTATTTTTTAATAATTTGTTAATAAATTCTTGACAACGGAAAACGGCAATGCTAATATGTATATATAAAAAATAGCCGATATATTAAAAACTTTTATGCATTGTGCACAATTGATTGCCGTTTAATCTGTATATATCGTTATTAGGTTAATCGGGGATTGTCAAATTTTTAAGGAGATGAAAAAATCATGAGTAAGAAAAATCGTCTGAAAAAGTCCGTTTCCGTTTTGCTTTCATTGCTGATGTTGTTTAGTTTGTTTGTACCGGCTTCGGCGGCGGATGAAGCTGTTATGAGCGATGAAATTCTCACTGAAAATGAGTCCGAAATTTCCATGCGTTCTCAGGTTCCGCAATTTAATGACGGCGCTTCATATTCTCAGGATATCAGTCGTCTTGAGGATATAGTTGACATTGATGAATTCTCTCAATATCTTATTGACTCGTTCTATGACTGCCCGGGAAACAGCGTTGACATTTCGCAATTCGCCATACCGTATAGTTCTGACAATGCAACTGCGATATATCATTTGATTTGGTATGAGATTCCCGAGCTTTTTCATATGTATAGTTTGGGATGCAGCTATAATTCATCAAGTAAAATGATTACTTCCATTCGCTGTTCGTCATATAGCTATACAGCCGATGAATATCACGAAATGTATAAAAAAAGTGAAAAAGCGGCAAATGAAATGGTTGCTGATCTGGTTGACAGTGATCTTTCCGATATTGAAAAGGCTCTTCTTATTCATGACCGTATGATTGCTTTCTGCGAATATGATTATGGCAACTATCTGGCAGGCTCTATTCCGAGAACTTCAAGGAATATATACGGAGTTCTTGTTTTGGGCGATGCCGTTTGTCAGGGATATGTTATGGCTTATGAATACCTTCTCAGAAAAGTCGGCGTTGAGGTGCATTATATGAGCTCAGATGCGCTCAACCATGCATGGAACAACGTTTGCATTGACGGTGCGTGGTACTATGTTGATACGACATGGGATGATCCCGTATGGGATGTCAACGGCAGAGTACAGCATACAAACTTTCTCCAGTCATATGAAAAGTTCAGCGTTAAGCACAGCAAGGACGGGGAAACAGATTATGAGATTCTTGAACCGGCCAATTCCACTTACGATGAATTTTATTGGACAGATGTCAACGCCGGTTTCCAGTATCTGGACGGAAACTATTATTATATTGATACTTCAAACAATACGCTTAAAAAGACAAGAGATCTGACCGACAGTTCAAAAAGCGAGACATTGCTTTCTTTCGGAAGATGGACGATTAATTCGTCCGGTACATACTATAGCGATACTTATGCAAAACTGAGTAATGACGGTCAGGCTCTGCTTTATTCGCTTCAGGACGGCGTATATAAATACAACATAACCACAGGCACAAGCGAGGCTGTATGGAAGCCGACAGCACCGAGCGAAATGTCAAATCCCTGCGTTTACGGATTTGACTTTGACGGCGGATACCTGATATGCGTATATAACAGCTCACCGAATTTTGATGCTGACACAAAGAACCTTTATACGCAGAAAAAGCTTTACGATATTAAGACGCCTTATGGTGAAATCACATCAACAAACGATGTTGCACAAAGCCAGACCGTAACGCTTACTCTTTCTGATAATGTTGAAGTTGACGGCTATTACTGGGGAAGCAATGCAGATTATACAAAAAACACCTATGCGCAAGTTACTTGCGAAAGTGTTGAAAAAACGGTTTCGCAGGCGGATACATATTATCTGACCGTTAAGGATACATCCGGAAACCTTTCCGAAACCGTGAGAATAACCATGTTTAAAACAACGCTTGATGCAAACGCGGGTTCGGTAACGCCTGCTTATGTTCTGACAGAAAGCGGCAAATCCTTTGTGCTTCCGTCAGCGCAAAGAAGCGGTTATAACCACCTCGGTTGGTCAGACGGCAGTGATTCGGTGGTGACATATCAGGCAGGAGAGAGCTACGCTCCGTCAAAGAACGCTTCTTTGATAAGTATATGGAGTTGTAAGCACGAAAAGTATAACAGTGAAATCACAACAGCGGCAACTTGCAGTGCAGAAGGTGTCATGACCTATACCTGCACGACCTGCGGTGAAACCTATACTGAGCCTGTTGAAAAGCTTCCTCACACGGTTGTAACAGATACGGCAGTTGCGGCAACTTGCACAACGCAGGGAAAAACCGAAGGAAGCCACTGCTCGGTCTGCGGCACAGTTCTTGTGGCTCAGGAAACGATAGCTGCAACAAATCACAGCTATACCGAAAGCGTTACAAAAGAAGCTACCTGTGCAGAAAAGGGTGTTGTGACACACATCTGCTCAAAGTGCGGCGATACCTACACAACGGACATTGACATGCTTCCTCACACGGTTGTAACAGATACGGCAGTTGCGGCAACTTGCACAACGCAGGGAAAAACCGAAGGAAGCCACTGCTCGGTTTGCGGTGCGGTTCTTGTGGCTCAGGAAACAGTACCTGTCAAAGAGCATGCTTTCGGTGAGGGAGTTGTTACAACGGCGGCAACATGCAGCAAGGAAGGTGTTATGACCTATACCTGCACTGTCTGCGGTGGTACATATACCAAACCCATAGATAAAACGCCGCACACGATAGTAACAGATGCGGCAGTTGCGGCAACCTGCACCAAGGAGGGCAAAACCGAAGGCAGCCACTGCTCGGTTTGCGGTGAGGTTATAAAAGCGCAGAAGACAGTGCCCGTTACGGAGCATACCTACACAACAGTTGTCGGTACGCCTGCCACTTGCACAAATGAGGGCATAATGATCATGACATGTACGGTTTGCGGTCAGTCACAGACACAGAAAATACCGCTTGCCGACCATAGTGACAGCGACGGCGACGGCATCTGCGACGAGTGCGGCAGCATAATGGAAAATCCGAGCGATAACTGCTCATGCATGTGCCACAAAACAGGCTTTGTCGGTTTTATCTATAAGATAATTCGTATTTTCTGGAAACTGTTCGGAACAAACAAGACCTGCGAGTGCGGAGTAAATCATTATTGATTTTTAACGCTTGGCAATCATATAAGCAAAACGGCGGTTTCAAAGCAAACCGCCGTTTTTTGTGCTATGATAATCGGATGAATCAGTGATTGGACGAAAGAAAACAGGAATGATGATAATTGTCATGATTTGTTGCGTTTGTGTTTGATTCGTTGTATAATCAAATCAACAAAACGCAATTGAAAAATATAAGAATATGACGGTGTATTCAATGCTGAGGAGAGATTGTATGACAAACAAAGAAAGAATGCATAATACGGAGCTTTATCTTCCCGATGATGAAGAAATCATGAAAGAGCAGCTGGGATATCTGGATCGGCTCTATGATTTCAACCAAACCCGTCCCACGCAGCTTGATAAAAGAGAAGAGCTGCTCAAAGAGTTGTTTGCAGAGCTCGGAGAGGAATGCTATATCGAACCGCCTTTCCATGCCAATTGGGGAGGACACCATGTGCATTTCGGCAAAAATGTCTATGCTAATTTCAATCTGACATTAGTGGATGATACGCACATTTATGTCGGAGATTACACGATGATTGGTCCCAACGTAACCATTGCGACGGCAGGCCATCCGTTGTTGCCCGAGCTTCGCAAAAAGGCTTATCAATATAATGCACCGGTACATATCGGAAAAAAACTGCTGGCTCGGTGCCGGTGTCATTGTCCTTCCCGGAATTACAATCGGCGATAATTCGGTAATCGGTGCAGGCAGCGTTGTTACAAAAGATATACCTTCCGATGTTGTGGCAGTCGGAAATCCGTGCCGAGTATTGCGCGAAATCAATGAACATGACAAAGCGTATTATTTTAAAGACAGAAAAATTGATGAAACGATATTGAAACCGTGAATTTTTGAATAAACAAAATCAATTCCGATATTTCAATAAAAAATCGGAATTGATATTACACCCGGCAAAGCATTGCACAATCTATCATGTTTTTTTATAAACAGCAACCGCAATTATCGAATCAATCGGTGCTGTAAAAAAATAATATTGTTAATTTTTGCAAATCTCACGGGCTTGTTCATGATAATTGAGAACAAGCCCGTGAATAAAAGGGTGTGAAGCTATCTTTTTTCGGGGAAATATTGAATTTCCGTGTTTTTGATCATAATTCAAAATGTGTTTTATATGATAGGCCTTTAAACCTTCTTATATTAATAGACGCATTTCAGACGCATATTATTACAAAATTTTTCAAAAAGTTGAAAAATATTTTTTTCATGAACACGAAAAGCGGCGCTGACCTTATTGTTTGCGCCGCTTTCATATTTGCTTTGCCCTTTTGTTCGTTTGTTGAAAGAGCAGATTTTATATGATTCTTAAAAATTCTCTTTTTCTTTATTTTTAAGCTTTTTTCTGTAAAAAGCATAGTCAGCAATTGCGATAATCAGATAAACCGAACACCATGCGATATTAATAATTTTCATGGTTTCATGACCCTGATTCAGATTGTCAACCGTATAAACGGTTATGCTTGTCAGTTCGGTTTCGTCTTCGTTCCATTCATATTTAAGCTGAACAATATCGTCGTCGAAGGGAAAGGTTAAAACGGTTTTTTCGCTGCTGTTTTCAATGCTGTCCACTCCATCAAAATAAGGATCAAACTCTTCTTCGGAATCACCGTATTCTTCGAGATACTCTTGATATTTTTTCTGCTCCATATAAGTTACAAAATCGCTGCCTGATGAAAAAGTCTGCCCTTTGGCAAAATCAACAGGTTCAATAAAAATATTAAACGGAAGCTGAACAAGCAGGAGTGCGGCAGCGCAGGCAATTAAAAAAGCAAAAAGATGTTTTTTACGAAGTGAGCTGATGAAAACAAACTGCTCTTTTTCCTCTTGCGGTATATAAATTTTTCCCTTTTTAACCGCCCGGACATTGACAAGCCATGAAACCAGAACACAAAGCAGTGCTGCCACTGCTCCAAAGGCAAGATAATACAGAAGAACATCACATTCGATTGTTATTGGAATCAACAGAACCGCAAGGCAGAAGATGAAAGAAAACGAAAGCTCTGAAATTGTATAAAAGGTTTTTTTCGCTTGAAGAGTTTTCATTTCATCGGATTCATCGCCGCCGATTTTTGAAAAGGTTAAAATTGTAAAAACAAGCTCGAGCATAAGGGCAATGATGCATAAAACAAGTCCGATTCCGGTGCCCAGATCCGTCCGTCCGAAGGAATAGGTGATAGCCCACTGAAAAATCGGCGCTGTCAAAGCGATGCCGACTGCAATGATGCTTTGAATGATAAAGTTGGTTTTGGTGCTTTTGAGCATCTGTTCAAGCATTTTCCGGCTCTTTTTTGAAAATACTTCTTCGTCGGGCTGCTTTTCGGGATTGTTCTTTTCGCCTTTTAAAATTTCATCTGAGGTTACGCCGAAAATTTCCGCAATCACGGGAATGAGCGTAAGATCGGGCAGACATTCGTCTCTTTCCCAGCGGCTGACGGATTTGTCGGAAACGCAGAGCTTTTGGGCAAGCTGTTTTTGCGTCATGCCGCTTGCTTTTCTTAAGGTGCAGATAAACTGACCGATTGTTTTCTTTTCCATGTGTTTTTTCCTCCAAACGGTTTTCGTTGCTTTCATTCTACAACAACGACACAGAGAAAACAATGGCGCAAAGCGGAAATCACTCTCACTCGGCGAGAATAAAGACAAAAAGCTGATATGTGTTGATAAACGTGAAGAAGCTATTTAGAAAAAAATCTAAATACCTATTGACAAATGATGCAAAAAAGCATATCATATATTTAGAAAATTTTCTAAATAGTTTTTCGTCGCAAAGCCGAGTGTGCCTGCTTTTGGTGAAAAACAACCGTAAGGGAAGTGATAAAATGGCTTTTGCCTTAACTTTCAAAGCTCTTTCCGACCCCGTCAGACGGGAAATTCTGGTTATGCTCAAAGACGGAAAAATGACTGCCGGCGATATTGCCGCAAAATTTGACCTGACATCGGCAACCGTTTCCTATCATCTTTCGGTGTTGAAAAAAGCGGATTTACTGTTTGAAACAAAGGTTAAAAATTATATTTATTACGAGGTTAACATCTCGGTTTTTGAAGAAATCATGCTATGGTTTTCGCAGTTTGGAGGCGAAGCTTGAATGAATTCAAGCTTGAAGTAAGAGGTAAGAGTGAATAGTGAAAAAGTGCGGTGATTTTGCCTGCGGCAAAATTCATCATATTTTGTTCATTTGAATTTTATTTCGGGAAAGGATTGATTATTATATGAAAAATATAAATATAAAAGCTCTCGTTATCGGCACGATTGTTTGCCTTTTGCCGTGGATCATGGGCATCGTTATGTGGAACACCTTGCCGCAAAGCATTCCAATTCATTGGAACTTTTCGGGCGAAATTGACGGATATGCGCCGAAATGGGTTGCCGTGTTTGTTCTTCCGGGCTTTCTTGCGGTGCTGAATGTTCTTTGTCATCTGTTGGCGTCACATGATAAAAGACGGGAAAACTATTCAAAAGCGCTTTCGCTCATGACTTATTGGCTCATTCCTTCATTGTCTGTTATTATTACACCGATTTGTTTTCTGACGGCCGGTGGTGCAAAGATTAAAGTTGAAGTCATTGCACCGTTGCTTTGCGGGATTCTGCTGATTTTTGTCGGCAACTATTTGCCGAAATGCAAACAAAACAGCACGATGGGAATCAAACTGCCGTGGACGCTCAAAAGCGAAGAAAACTGGAACAAAACGCACCGACTTGCCGGTTGGCTCTGGATTATATGCGGTTTTATTGTCCTCATTGCAACATTTGTGGGCATCCCATATCTTCTTTTTGCGGTTATTGCTTTTGCAGTGCTTGTTCCGACCGTTTATTCCTATGCAATCAGCAAGAAATGTGCAAACGATGAATGAAGCTTAAAAGCAGATTGTTGAAATCATACAAAAGAGCGGTTTGAATTTGTGTAAAAAGACAAAGAAAGGTATTAAAAGCAACAAAAGTCGCATAATTTTCTTGTTGATTTATACGATTGATTTTAACAGGTAAGGTAGGTTATAATAATTTCAGTCGTAAGGGAGAAGATGCGACAGCTTTTAAGATGAGAAAATACTATAAAAAAGCAGCTTTCGTAACGGAAAGCTGTTTTTTACTATACAAAAACCGCCACAAAAGGGCAGTAATGATATATATCTTATTTCCCAACGCAAAACTGCGAAAAAACCTCATTGACAACCGCATCGGTTGCTTTTTCACCTGTCAGTTCGAGCAGGTAGCTGATTGCACAGTCAACGCAAACATTCACGGCGTCCATGGTGATGCCGCTTTTGATGCATTCAATCGCTTCATTGACACTGCCGAGCGCTTCGGCGGTGTTTTTTCTTTGCCGTTCCGTCATGAGCATGGCTTCGCTTGTGTCAAGCTCACTGACGCACAAAAGGCTTTCTGCGGCGCTTTCAAGCTCTTCAAGTCCTTTGCCGTTTAATGCGCACAGCTCAACGCATTTTTCAAAAACGCTTTTAATTTTCTGCGTGTCCGCCTTTGTTTCAAGGTCGGTTTTGTTCAGCACGGCAATTGCTCTTTTGTCTTTGCAAAGCGACAAAATTTCTTCGTCCGCTTCGTCAAGAGGTCGTGAGGTGTCAAACACCGCAAGAATCAGCCCGGCGCGCATGGTTTTTTCTTTTGCTCTGTCAACACCGATGCTTTCAACAACATCGTTTGTTTCGTGTATTCCGGCTGTGTCTGCAAGATGCAAAAGCACAGAGCCGAGGTTGACTGTCTGTTCAACAACATCTCTTGTTGTGCCGGCAACATCGGTAACAATCGAGCGGCTGAAGCCCGAAAGCAAATTCATCAGTGCGGATTTTCCGACATTCGGCTTGCCCACAATGGCGGTTTCAACCCCTTTTGTGATGGCGCTTCCCGCGTCAAAGCGTGAAAGCAGGTGCTCGAGTTCGGCTTTGACCGTTTCAAGTGTCTGAAGCAGAGCGCCGCTTTCAAGCTCTTCAATGTCATCGTCGGGATAATCGACCCAGGCACTCATGTGCGCCGCCGCCGAAATGAGTTCGTGATTCAAAAGCTTTATCTTTTCGCTTAAAGCGCCGTCAAGAGCGGTCATGGCGGCTTTTGCTCCCTGTTCGCCCTGAGCGGAAATGATGCTCATAACCGCTTCAGCTTCTGTCAGATCAAGCTTTCCGCTGAGAAACGCTCTTTTTGTGAATTCGCCGGCTTCGGCAGGTCTTGCTCCGGCTTCAAAAATTGCTCTGAGTGTTTTTTTCAGAACAAACAAACCGCCGTGGCAGGTTATTTCAACAACATTTTCGCCTGTATAGCTTTTCGGTGCACGAAAAACAAGGGCAACACATTCGTCAACCTTTTCATTTTTATATAGTATATCGCCGTAAGAAGCGGTATATCCTTTCATTGAAGAAAGCTTTTTTCCGCTTTTGCTTTTAAAAACCTTGTCGGCAATTTCGATTGCTTCATCGCCTGATATTCTGATCATGCCGACTGCACCTGTGTTTTGCGGCGTTGAAATTGCTGCAATTGTCTGGGACATAGTTCTTCCTCCGTTAATCCAAGTGGAATCATTATATAACGCCGGGAGGTAATTTTCAAGTCGGAGGTTGAATTATTAAAAGCAGAAACCGCCGGATTAGCCAAGCGGTTTCTTTTTTTCAGCATGCAATATATTCGTTCCCGCCGTCATCAATGTATCTGCCGGAATAATCACTTGGTCGGATTATTACGCCGCATTCATCAAGCCATAACACACCGTTGTGTTCGGTAACGTAATATGTTTCGCCCGTGCTAAGATTTCTGACATATTCCGGAACAGCACCTGCGGAACTTGCGCCGGAAATTCCGCCGGAAAGCCCGCCGAAAAGACTGATAACACCAAAAATCAAAGCGATACCGGCAACAGCGACAATGCTCATTCCTGCTAAAAATCCTATAACAATATGAACAACCGAGAAAAGTAAGCCTCTGAAAAGACCAAGCGAAAATATGTTCCATAAGGTAACAACGGCGGCGCAAATTACAGAAGCGATAAGACCGATTTTTGTCGGTGCTTCAAGACCGAAAAACGCAAGAACGGAAACTATGGTCGGACCTGTTGCTATGAGTATGATTTTAACAATCGAGTGAGAATTAACACCGCTGTTTCGTTCGATTTTTACGCAAAGAATTGCTGCAAAGATAAAAAGCGCACCTATAACAAGACCGCCCAAGCCTACGGCAAGAATTTCTTCCACAGAAGGATTTTCAACGAGATGCTCGAAAAAATCAAGCATTATATTCTTCCTCCGGTTTGCCTATTACAAGATCTGTATGCTTGAAAATTGCAATTAATCCTTTGATTGCATACCATGTTCCGACAAAAAATTGTATGATATAAGAAATGATAGGAATCGGAGCTATGAATCCTTTGAGGATTTTTTTCCAATTTATGATAAAGCCGCAGATTTCTATCGGAAAAACTATCAAAGCAATCGGGATCATAAGCACAAATTGCATCGAATCGCTTTTCATTCCACCGGTGTACTGAATAATCGGTATTGCTATGATTGAAATAAGCCCGAATATCAGTGATACCACATACATCTTGATTAGTGTTTTTCTTTTAACTGTTCTCATTTTTCTTTACCGCAGCAGGCTTGCGGCACCTCCTTTTTTGCTTTTTGATTTTTTTGGTTGTACCTGCCACAATATAATAAACTATCAGTAAGTTTTTGTCAATACTATTAGTAAGTTTTTATTACAGACTGTAAGTAATATACTTTTACTGATAGCTGATATTACTGATTTTTTCAGGAGGCGAACAGAAGTGAAAAACGATTTAAATCTTGAAATCGGAGAACGTGTGCGAAAAGCAAGAACCTCTCAGGGTCTTTCAAGAGAACAGCTTTCTGAAATGCTTGAAATTTCATCTCTCTTTTTAGGATATATAGAATGCGGACAAAGAGGAATGTCTTTAAGCACACTTCAAAAGCTTTGCCTGACGCTTAATGTTTCAGCGGATTACATTTTGCTCGGCAAAGAAAGCAAAATGACTGAAAGAGAAATCTTACTTGATGCGGTTATGGGTATTGACGAAAAATATCTGCCGCTTGCAGTTGAAAACATTAATCATTTCAAAAAGCTTATTGCTCTTGCAAAATCAGAAAACAAAAATATGCAAAAAAACATACCGGACTGCACCCAATAGCTGACAGTCCGGCTTTATGTTAATTATTAAATATTTATCTGATGTATATCATTGTTTATTTATTACATCACATTGCGAAGTCTGTAAAAAATCTGCATGATTAAAAGTCCGATGAATGTAAAGACCGGGCCGGGGACTCGCATCTCATCAATGTTGATTTCGGAAATGACAGCATTTTCATAAAGAAAGTTGATCAAGGCAGAATCAATTTTTCCGTAAAACGGTTCTGCGGCTTTATAAATGATCATATGAAGCGCAAGTTCTCCGGCAAGTCTGTTATAGTCAAGAAGAGAAACATTTTCTTCACCCTCGATATATTCATTTTGCTTGTCAACAAGAGCGATAACAGCGTCATGGAAAACTTCAATGTCGAAAAGTTCGGGATGTGCCGCAAGGTCAACGGCAATATAAACCGTTTTTTTGCCCGAAGATAAAGTTACAACATGATAACTGCTGTCATCGGCAATTGCTTTTGCTTTGTCGGCACTTGAAAGCTCGCTTTCTTTGACGAGAACAAGCGATGAAAGCTCTTTTGAAAGTTCGCTGACAGTTACATCAGCACCGTTTTCTTCAATAATTTTTTCGGTGAGTGCTTCATCTGAATAAATGACCTCATCATCTTCCGCAGTCAGAGCACTTAATGCAAGATTGACCGCAACCGTAATTTTTTCATTTGCTTCGTCACTTTCGGCAGCGGAAGCAGGAAGCACTGCGAATGAGAAAATCATGACAACAGACAATAGAATTGAAATCGCTTTTTTGAACATAAAAATCCCTCTTTCTTTTCTTTATATGTATAGTATACCTATTAAAAAGTTTAGCACTGAAGATATAAGATGTCAATGAACCAGAACGAAAAAAATTAAAAAATATTAAAAAATTGAAATCTCGGCAAGATTTTGAAAGTTTGTTTTTTCAGCTGAATTTTATTTGTGTTTTAACGATTGACTTATTAATTGAATAAAGAAATATTTGTGTCTTTTATGGTGACTTTTCCGGTTTCATGGCTTAATAATCAATAAAATTTTTTAAAATAAAAGGCAAAAAACTGAGCAAACTACTAAAGATTAATTTTTGTCGAAAAACTCGTTGCATTATGCTGAAAAAAGCGTATTATATTAAATAAATATTAAGATAGCCCGTTTTTTGGCATTTTGTGAAAACACCCGTTTATTGTTTGCTCAGGTGTTTTATTTAAGGGGGTATTATTTTTGAAAATCCGATTTACCGAAACCGTGCTTCGCGATGCCAATCAGTCTTTGATTGCAACAAGAATGCCGTTTGAAGATTTTGAAGGAATTTTGAAAACACTGGACGGCGCAGGCTATTATTCGCTTGAATGTTGGGGCGGAGCAACTTTTGACTCGTGTCTGAGATATCTTGACGAAGACCCGTGGGAAAGACTGAGAAAAATTAAAAAAGCCTGTCCGAACACAAAGCTTCAGATGCTTCTGAGAGGTCAGAACCTTCTCGGCTATAAGCATTATCCCGATGATGTTGTTCGTGCCTTTGTCAGAAAATCCGTTGAAAACGGAATTGATATTATCAGAATTTTTGATGCGCTCAATGACCTGAGAAACATTGAAACCGCAGTTGACGAAACGCTCAGATGCGGCGCACACCCTTCAGGGACAATCTGCTATACCATAAGCCCGATTCATTCACTTGAAAATTATGTTGATCTGGCTGTCAGAATGGAAAAAATGGGTGTGCAGTCAATCTGCATAAAGGATATGGCGGGTATCCTTTCGCCGAAAGAAGCCGAAGACCTTGTTAAGGCAATCAAATCAAGCGTGAAGCTTCCCTTGATTGTTCACACGCACTGCACAACCGGTCTCGGTCCGATGACGCTTCGCAGTGCGGCTCTTGCCGGCGCAGATGTTATCGATACGGCAATTTCATGCTTCTCCGGCGGAACGTCTCAGCCGCCGACGGAAACGCTTGCCTATTCTCTCAATCAGCATGGCTTTGACACCGGTCTTGATATGAAAGTTCTCAAAAAAATCAATGACTTTTTTAAGCCGATACAGCAAAAAGCTCTTGAAAGCGGTCTGCTTAATCCCGTTGTGCTGACAAACGATACCGACGCTCTGGTTTATCAGGTTCCGGGCGGCATGCTTTCAAACCTTGTTGCACAGCTGACTGCGGCAGGTAAGCTTGATAAATTTGAAGAAGTGCTTGAAGAAGTTCCGCGCGTCAGAAAAGACCTCGGCTATCCGCCGCTTGTTACACCGCTGAGCCAGATGGTCGGTGCTCAGGCAACAGCCAATGTTCTTTCGGGTGAAAGATATAAGAATATTTCAAAAGAAATCAAAAATTATGTTTCCGGTTTTTACGGAAAAGCACCCGGTGAAATTGACAGTGAGCTTTCAAAAAAGATTCTCGGTGATGAAAAGCCGATAACCTGCAGATTTGCCGACACTCTTGAACCGTATCTTGAAAAGGCGAAAGAAGAGATTGGCGATAAGGCCCAAAACGAAGAAGATGTTCTGTCGTATATTGCGTTCCCGACTCAGGCAGAGGCTTTCTTTGACAGACGAGAAGAAAAGAAGAGAAACACTTTCAGCTATAAAATCAGAAAAATCGAAGATTAAAGGAGTCGGCAATTATGATTTTTACCTCGGATTATTCCATTAAAATGCCTTTGGGACAAACGGTTCTGACTGCTTTTCTGGGAATTGCAACGGTTCTTTTGATCCTTGCGGTAATTGCTGTGCTGATTACTGTTGTCTCAAAGCTCGTAAGGCTGATTGAGCAAAAATTTTCAAATGAAAAGCCGGAGAAAAAAGCGGAAGTTTCAGAAAACGAAATTCCGGATTCTTCCAAGGTTCAAAAGCTTCCGGTCAATCAGTCGCAAGGTGAGCTTACGCTTATCGGGACGGACGAAAAAACAGCAGCCGTTATTATGGCACTTGTAAGCTACCAAAGCGGTATTCCTTTAAACAGTCTTTGTTTCAAATCCATAAAATTATTACCGGAGGATAAAAACAAATGAAATATATTGTAAGCTTAAACGGAAAAGATTATGAAGTTGAAGTGACGGAAAGCGAAGCCGTGCTTCTCGGTGTAACGGACAGTGCACCGGCAGCAGCTGCTGCTCCTGTTTCACCCGCTCCCGCTGCGGCACCTGCTGCGCCGGTATCCGTAAGCGGTGGAACCAATGTGGTTTCACCGATGCCGGGAACTATTCTTTCGGTTTCCTGTGCTGTCGGACAAAGCGTGAAAGCCGGAGATGTTCTGATGGTGCTTGAAGCGATGAAAATGGAAAATGATATTGTCGCTCCCGCAGATGGAGTTGTTAAGCAGGTTCTTGTTTCAAAAGGCTCAACGGTCAATACCGATGATGTTCTTGCCGTTCTTTAACACAGACTTTACGAAAGGAGAGTTTCCAAATGGAAATGATTAAAGATGTTATTGTGAGTCTGTGGCAGTCCTCCGGCTTTGCGGCGCTTTTTGACGGCGGTGTTTTTCATTGGCGCAATCTTGTTATGATTGCCGTTTCTTTTGTTCTTCTTTATTTTGCAATTGCAAAAAAATGGGAACCGCTGCTTCTCGTGCCGATCGCTTTCGGAATTCTGCTTGCCAATTTGCCGGGCGCAACGCTTATGAGTGACCCGACGGGTCTTATGGATACATCAAACATTGTTCAGGGTGCGCATTGGTATGATACGGGTGTTTTGCGGCTTATATATATGGGCGTCAAAAGCAGTATCTTCCCATGTCTGATTTTCCTCGGCATCGGAGCGATGACGGATTTTGCGCCGCTTCTTTCAAATCCCGTCAGCCTTCTTCTCGGTGCTGCGGCACAGCTTGGCATTTACATCGCCTTTATCATTGCGATTCTTCTCGGCTTCAGTCCTGCCGAAGCCGCTTCCATTGCCATCATCGGCGGAGCGGACGGACCGACCGCAATTTACCTGACAAGCCGACTTGCGTCGGAACTTCTCGGACCGATTGCTGTTGCGGCATATTCGTATATGGCGCTGATACCGTTCATTCAGCCGCCGATTATTAAGCTTCTGACAACAGAAAAAGAACGCAAGGTTGAAATGAAGCAGACAAGGAAAGTAAGCAAACTTGAAAAAATCATTTTCCCTGTTGTGGTTATTATTATCTGTGCTTTCATTCTTCCCGATGTTGCTCCGCTTCTCGGTATGCTCATGCTCGGCAACCTGTTCAGAGAATGCGGCGTTGTTGAAAGACTCAGCGAAACCGCACAGAACGCTCTGATGAACATTGTCACGATTATGCTCGGTCTTACCGTTGGTGCAACGGCAAACGGCGACACCTTCCTTCAGCCGAAAACGCTGATGATTATTGCGCTCGGACTTCTGGCATTCTGTTTCTCAACGGCAGGCGGTGTACTGCTTGGAAAGCTTCTTTATGTCATTACCGGCGGCAAGGTCAATCCGATTATCGGTGCGGCAGGTGTTTCTGCTGTTCCGATGGCGGCGCGTGTTGCACAGAATGAGGGCAGAAAATATAATCCGACAAACTTCCTTTTGATGCACGCGATGGGGCCGAATGTTGCAGGCGTTATCGGTTCTGCGGTTGCGGCAGGCTTCCTGCTTGCACTCTTCAAATGATAAAATTAAAAGCAGAAAAGTTTTTACCGGGCTTTTCTGCTTTTTTGCATGTTTTGATTTGATGAAAAATTTTGACAATATTTGACAAAACATAAAACAAACAATATAATAAAAAGGCAGTCACATGAAAGCGGCTGCCAAGATGAGTACTGTTATATAACGGTAGGCGGTTTGCTCCCAAAAGCAGACAAAAGCTGAACACGATACGGTTTTAAGCGATACATTTTCGCCGATACTGCGGCAGAAATGCTCGAAATGCGTCAGCATTTCTGCGCTTTCTTTCTTGTCTCGACAAAAATCTATTCGCTTAAAACTTCGCAGAACCTGAAAGCAAATATTTTGCGTTCATTGTGCAGATTTGAGCCGCAGACATACTGCCGTATGTTAAGGCGAAAAGCTGTGCAAGGTGCGTAAAATATTTGTTTTCAGGCGTATCGTGTTCGACTTTTGTCTGCTTACGGGAGGTGATAAGCTTATGGTTACATTTGAATTGCTTATAGCATTTACTGTAATGATAATCAATCTTATCACTCTTTGTTACTTAATTTTTAAAAAGTAACGACTGTTAAAAAAGTCGGAACATAAAAATTAAGAAACACCGCCATCTCCAATTTGCGGTGTTTCTTAAAAGAACTCGTAAATATAGAGCAAACCGCTTATCGCAGTACTCTCCCCTATTACTATTATATCACATATCCGCATTTTGTCAATCGGCAGAGTGCGGATTTTTCAATAACTCCATACTCCACTCTCCAAACTCCACACTGATTTGCGTTTATCTGATAAAATCAGTCAGAACCTTTTTGTTCTTCGGCTCTTCAACGCCCGCTTTTTTGCCTGCTTCAATGCATCTGAGCAGCCATGCCATGTTTTTTCCGAGATGATACATGGTCATCATGCCCTCGGCGTCCTGTCTGACATCGTCGGGCGTTCTGCCGTGAACTTCATTCCAATAGGTTGCGCTTACAATCGGCATCTGACTGATGCTGAAATATTTGTTGGTAACGTCCATTGTTGTGACGCCGCCGGCTCTTCTTGAAGAAGAAACTGCGGCCGCCGGTTTATATCTGAAATGGCTTGAGCCGCTGTAAAAGCATCGGTCAAGGAAGCTTAAAAGCTGACCGGAGGTATGTGCGTAATAAACAGGAGAGCCGAAAACGAAACCGTCTGCTTCGTCGGCTTTTTTAACAAATTCGTTAACGCAGTCATCAAAAATGCATTTTCCGAGTTCAATGCAGCGTCTGCAGCCGAGACAGTCGTTGATCGGTTTTGAGCCGAGCTGATAAATTTCGGTTTCGATGTTCTCTTCGTTCAGGGCGCGCGCGACTTCACAAAGAGCGGTGTATGTGCAGCCCTTTGCTCTGGGACTGCCGTTTACAAGAATCACTTTCATGATAAGATTCCTCGCTTTCTTGAATTTCGTTTTCATTATATCACAATATCAGACAATTTTTAAGTGATTTCACTTTTCTTTATAGTATAATTTACAGTGACAATAGCCTTCAAAATCCGGATCGGCAATCTGCTCGCGAAATTCCTTGCAGATACATTTCGTGTCTTCGTTTTTCACAATTTTGCAGGGACAATAGCCGCCTTTCTTTTTGAGGCTTTCTTTCAGAAATTCAACAACCTCATTGTCCTCGTTATATCTTACTTTGCTCATGGTATTTTGCACTCCCTTTCAGATGATTTCGGCGTAATAAAATAAACAGACTGCAATCATTAATTATTAAGCATCTTACAATTAAAATATCACCTGTTTGTTCAATTGTCAATATTTTTCAGAATGCACGAACCGAAAAGAATAAGGAAGATTTTTCAAAAAAATAATTGCTCAGAAACCTCTTGATGCCGCTGAAAAAAGCTTTTGAAGAGTGAAAGCAAAAAACGGCAGATATAACCAAACCCGGCTATGCCTTACATTACATACTTTCATGCCAAAAATACATATCAAAAAACATTGTCATCTTGTCGAAATAAGTATAAAATTTATAAGATATAATGTATTGCTGTGCTTAGTTACAGCAATTATCATTGACGGACTGCTTGCATGAGGAGAATACGGTGGTTTTTGCAAAGGTACGTCTTATCAAAAGCAAAGGAGGGCCCCTTTATTTGGGCAGAAAACTATGACTTACAGTTATTTTCCGGGTTGCACCTTGAAAACAAAGGCGAAAGATCTTGATTCTTATGCCAGAGCATCGGCCGAAGCGCTGGGCGTCACTCTCGAAGAAATTGACGACTGGCAGTGCTGCGGTGCGGTTTATCCGCTTGCGTCAGACGAAATTGCAACAAAGCTTTCTTCCGTCAGAGCACTTGAAAATGCCAAGGAAAAGAATCAGCCTCTGATTACCGTTTGCTCGGCTTGCCATCATGTTATCAAGCGTGTCAACCATGACATGCAGACCAAGGAAGACATAGCTTTGCGTGTTAACAATTATCTCGGCCTTGAAGAGCCGTATAAGGGTGAAACGCAGGTTATTCATTACCTTGAAATGCTTCGTGACAAGATCGGCTTTGATGAGCTGAAAAAGAAAGTTGTCAATCCTCTCACAGGCAGAAAAATTGCCGCTTATTACGGCTGTATGCTCCTTCGCCCCGGCAAGGAAATGCAGTTTGACGATCCTGAAAATCCCACTATTATGGAAGATTTCATCAAGGCAATCGGTGCCGAACCGGTTGTTTATGCGTTCAGAAATGAATGTTGCGGCGGCTATATGACAATGAACGACAAAGCACTTGCCTGCAAAATGGCAAACAAGGTTGTTTCATCGGCAAAAAGCAAGGGCGCACAGGAAATAATCACTGCCTGCCCGCTTTGCCTTTATAACCTGAAAGAAAACAGTGACGGCAGCTTGCCTGTCTATTATTTCACCGAGCTTCTTGCAGAAGCACTCGGCGTTAAATAAAGGGGTGTGAAATTATGCACAAAACAGGTAAAGAAATGAGCGAGGACATCATTGCTGTTTGCGGTGTCAATCCCAGACAGTGCATGAAATGCGGCAAATGCTCCGCAACTTGTCCGGCTTTTGAAGAAATGGATATTCATCCGCATCAGTTTGCATCCATGGTTGTTGAGGGAAGAATCGACGAACTTCTTGCTTCAAAGTCAATCTGGAAATGCCTTTCATGCTTTGCTTGCGTTGAAAGATGCCCAAGAAGCGTTGAACCGGCAAAGCTGATTGAAGCGGTCAGAGTAACCGTTCTTCGTGAAAGAGGCGGAAGCTTCCTTTCACCGGACGACATTCCCGCAAAGCTTGACAGTGAGCTTCCTCAGCAGGCCATTGCCGCCG
This sequence comes from Acutalibacteraceae bacterium, assembly GCA_051880655.1. GTDB lineage: Bacteria > Bacillota > Clostridia > Oscillospirales > Acutalibacteraceae > UBA6857. The sequence continues at coordinate 23,048 of JBJEOJ010000103.1, forward strand.
CTTTCAGAAAATACAGAAAATAAGCTGACTGTTTTGGTTAAACAGTTATGTATTCAGAAATAACCGAATTCTTGAAATAAAGGAGTGTTCAAATTGCAGAGAATCGGAGTTTTTGTGTGTTGGTGCGGAAGCAACATTGCAGCAACCGTTGATGTTGACGCAGTTGTTGAAGCAGTCAAAAACGAACCCGGAGTTTGCTTTGCTCAGAACTATCAGTATATGTGTTCCGAAGCAGGTCAGGCACTAATCAAAAACGCCATTAAAGAGCATAATCTGACAGGCGTTGTTGTTTGTTCCTGCTCACCGAGAATGCACGAAGCAACTTTCAGAAAAACAGCCGAACAGGCGGGGCTCAACCCCTATATGGTTGAAATTGCAAACATCCGTGAGCATTGTTCATGGATTCACAAAGATAAACAGGAAGCAACCGAAAAGGCAGTTATTCTTGCAAGAGCTGCCATTGCAAAGGTTAACCTCAACGCACCGCTTCAGCCGGGCGAAAGCGCAGTAACAAAGCGTGCGCTCATCATCGGCGGCGGTATTGCAGGACTTCAGTCCGCTCTTGACATTGCCGATGCAGGCTATAAAGTTGACATTGTTGAAAGATCGGCAACAATCGGCGGCAAAATGGCTCAGCTTGACAAGACTTTCCCGACGCTTGACTGCGCTGCCTGCATTCTTACCCCGAAAATGGTTGAAGCTTCCCAGCACCCGAACATCACGCTTTATACCTACAGCGAGGTTGAAGAGGTTAAGGGCTTTGTCGGAAACTTTGACGTTAAAATCAAAAAGAAAGCCCGTTTTATTGACGAAAACAAATGTACGGGCTGTGCGGTATGCACAACAAAATGTCCCTCAAGAAAGGGCGGCAACGAATTTAACTGCAACCTTGACACAAGGGGAGCGGTTTATATTCCGTTTGCACAGGCTGTTCCGAACATTGCCTGCATTGACAGCACAAGATGTCTGCATTTTAAAACAGGCAAATGCGGAATCTGCCAGAAGGTATGCTCTGCCGGAGCAATCAACTTTGACCAGAAAGACGAAATTATTGAAGAAAAATACGGCGCAATTGTTGTTGCAACCGGTTTCCAGATTTCGGATGTCACCAAATTTGATGAATTCCAGTATACAAAGCATCCCGACGTAATCACTTCTCTTGAGCTTGAAAGAATCATGAATGCGGCAGGTCCGACAAAGGGCACGCTTCTTCGTATGTCGAACAAAGAGCACCCGAAGGACATTGTTTTTGTTCAGTGTGTCGGCTCAAGAGACAATACCTGCAGAGGTAAGACCTACTGCTCAAAAATCTGCTGTATGTACACAGCAAAGCACGCCATGCTTATCAGAGAAAAATATCCCGATGTTAATGTTCACGTTTTCTATATCGATGTCAGAACGCCGGGCAAAAACTTTGATGAGTTTTACAGACGCGCCGTTGAACAGTATAACGTTGACTATATCAAAGGCATGGTCGGAAAGGTCTGGGAAAACGAAGAAGGAAGACTCACCGTTCAGGGTGTTGACCTTCTTTCCAACAGAAGAATTATGCTTGACACCGATATGGTTGTTCTTGCTGCGGCAATTGAGCCCAGCAGTGGCGTAAGAGACATTGCAACCATGCTCACGGCAAGCATTGACACCAATAACTTCCTGACAGAAGCGCACCCGAAGCTTCGTCCCGTTGAAAGTCCGACAGCAGGCGTTTTCCTTTCCGGTGTATGCCAGGGTCCGAAAGATATTCCCGAAACCGTTTCACAGGCAGGCGCTGCCGCCGTTAAGGTTATCGGTCTGCTTGCAAAGGATAAGCTTGTCACAAGCCCGTGCACGGCTTCACCGAACGAGCTGATGTGCAACGGCTGTTCAACCTGCGAAAGAGTTTGCCCCTATGGTGCAATTGATTATGTTGATAAAGAAGTCAACGACCACGGCAAGCGTGAAGTTCGCCGCCTTGCAAGAGTCAATTCCGCTCTTTGCCACGGCTGCGGTGCTTGTACGGTTGCATGTCCGTCCGGCGCTATGGACCTTAAGGGCTTCAGCAACAGACAAATTATGGCGGAGGTGGATGCTATATGCAAGTAAACGAAAACAACGAAGCAAAAAAGCAATTCAAGCCGCTCATCGTGGCATTTTGCTGCAACTGGTGCAGCTACGCAGGTGCAGACCTTGCCGGTACAAGCCGACTTTCCTATCCTGCAGATGTAAAAATTATCCGTGTTCCGTGCTCATGCCGTGTTAACCCGATGTTCATTCTCAAAGCTTTTGAGAAAGGCGCAGACGGCGTTATCATGTGCGGCTGTCACCCCGGTGACTGCCATTACAGCACAGGCAACTATTATGCAAGAAGAAGAATGACCCTTTTGTTCAGTATGCTCGATTATCTCGGCATTGACAGAGCAAGAACAAGAGTTGAATGGGTATCCGCCGCCGAGGGTCAGAAGTTTTCGCTTGTTATGAACGATTTTGCGAAAACCATTACTGAGCTTGGCGAGAATGTGAAGTTGGGGGATCTGAGATGCAAAAAACAGCAGGATTAATGAAAAAAAGAGTTCTTGAGCTTCTTGCTGACGGCACTGTCACAAAAGTCCTCGGCTGGAAAGCGGGCGAATTCTTCTATGACGTTACACCCGCATTCTTTTCAAACGAAGAAGAACTTTCCGAGCTTATTTACACAAGCTTTTGCGGAGCTAACCTGAGCAAATACCTGATTGAAGAATGCAGAAACATGAAAGAGGGCAAAATTTGCGTTTTGCTCAAGCCCTGTGACACCTATAGTTTTAATCAGCTTCTGACAGAGCACAGAATCGACAGGGATAAGATTTATGTCATCGGCATCGGCTGCAAAGGTATGCTTGACATTGAAAAAATCAAAGCTATGGGCATCAAGGGAATCACAAAGGTTCTTGAAGACGGCGAAGACCTTGATATCAGAACCATTTACGGCGACAAAAAGTGCAAAAAGCAAGACGCACTTCTTGAAAAATGCCTTTGCTGCAAGGGCAAGGAACACAAGGTGTTCGATGAAGTAATCGACCCCGAGCCTGAAACCGAGCAGGAAAAAGCAGACCGCTTTGAAAAGGTCAGAGAGCTTGAAAACATGACAAGCGAAGAAAGATTCGCTTTCTGGAACGGCGAACTTTCAAAATGTATCCGCTGCAACGCCTGCAGAAATGTCTGCCCGGCATGCAGCTGCATGAAATGTGTTTTCGATAATCCGGTTTCCGGTGCGGCAAGCAAAGCCAACACAGACACATTTGAAGAAAAAATGTTCCATATCATCAGAGCTTTCCATGTTGCGGGAAGATGCACAGACTGCGGTGAATGTTCAAGAGTTTGCCCGCAGGGAATTCCGCTTCATCTGCTTAACCGCAAGTTCATCAAGGATATTGACGAGCTTTACGGCGACTATCAGGCAGGCGAAGAAGCAGGTTCAAGAGCACCTCTTGTTAACTTCAGCTTTGACGATGCAGAACCTTCCATCATTAACGAGAGGGGGAACAGCTGATGTATTATATTGAAAAAGCAAAACTCAGCGAGCTTTTTGCAAAACTCTCAGAAACCTCTAGCGTTTATCTTCCCGTCAGAAAAAACGGTCAGGTAGACTTTGCAAAATGGGAGGACGGAACCGAATATTGCTCCGATGAGCTGAAAACGGTGAAAAGTGCAAAAGACCTTTTCTTCCCTCAAAGTGAAAATATTGTTTCTTTCACAAGAGAAAACACAAAAATCACGGTTGAGCCCAAAGAGCTTCCGAGCGAAAGAACCGTTCTTTTCGGCGTCAGAGCCTGCGATGCAAAAAGCTTTGATGTTCTCGACAAAGTGTTCATGAGCGAACCTGCCGACAGCTTCTATACCGCAAGACGCACCAACGGCGTTGTTATCACAACTGCCTGCTCACAGCCGGAGGAAACCTGCTTCTGCAGCACGTTCGGCATTGATCCGGCAAATCCGGGCGCAGATGTTCAGACATGGTTTGTCGGCGAAAAGCTTTATTGGGAAGCTTTAAGCGAAAAAGGTAAACAGCTCACAGAAGAAATTTCCGCTTTGCTTTGTGATGCAGACGCTTCTGAGGTTGAAAGCGAAAAGGCAAACATTTGTGATATTATGAAAAAGCTTCCGCTCAGCGGACTTTCACTTGAAAAGTTCGGTGCAGGAAAGACCAAAGAACTTTTTGATGCCCCCGAATGGGAAAAGCTCAGTCAGTCCTGCCTCGGCTGCGGAGCGTGCACTTTCGTTTGCCCGACCTGCCAGTGCTATGATATTCGCGATTACGACACCGGTCACGGTGTTAAGAGATACCGCTGCTGGGACTCATGCATGTATAACGATTTCACCATGTGTGCCCACGGAACAAACAGACCGACACAGCTTCAGCGTTTCAGACAAAGATTCATGCACAAGCTTGTTTATTTCCCGGACAACAATGGCGGTGAATTTTCATGCGTAGGCTGCGGCAGATGTGTAAGCCGCTGCCCGATTTCAATGAATATCGCAAAGGTAATTAAAGCATTCGGAGGTGACAATCAATGAGTTGTTCATGTTCATCAGGTGATAAGCTCGTTCCGATTCCGGCAGTTGTCACCGAAATAAGAACCGAAACGCCCGATGTCAAAACTTTCAGAGTTGTCGGACTTGACGGTACAAACTGCTTTGACCACAAGCCGGGTCAGTGTGCAATGCTCACAGTTCCCGGAGTCGGCGAAGCCATGTTCTCCATCACATCTTCACCGACAGAAACCGCCTATAAAGATTTCAGCATCAAAAAATGCGGACTTCTCACGGAATATCTTCACAGCATGGAGCCGGGTCAGGAAATCGGCATCAGAGGACCTTTCGGCAGACCTTTCCCCGTTGACACGGAATTCAAAGGTCAGAATCTTCTTTTCATCGCCGGCGGTATCGGTCTTGCACCGCTTCATTCCGTAATCAATTACTGCCGTGCTCACAGAGAAGATTACGGCACAATTGATATTCTTTACGGTTCAAGAAGTGCGGACGACCTTGTTGATTATGACGAGATTATCAATGTCTGGCAAAAAGAAGACGGCATCAATGTTTATCTGACAATCGACAGAGAGCAGGAGGGCTGGGACGGTCATGTCGGCTTTGTTCCCAACTATCTCAAAGAACTTGCTTTTGAGCCGAACAAAACCGCAATCATCTGCGGTCCGCCGATTATGATTAAGTTTGTTCTGGCAGGTCTTATTGAAATGGGCTTTGACAAAACCCAGGTTTATACAACGCTTGAACTGAAAATGAAATGCGGAATCGGTAAATGCGGAAGATGCAACATCGGAAGCAAATATGTCTGCAAAGACGGTCCTGTTTTCCGCTGTGATGAAATTGACGAATTACCGAATGAATATTAATGAAAAGGAGTGCTGAAAATGGAGCAGATGGTTAACATCTATATCATGGGTAAGAAATACTCTGTGCCCGCAAGTCTGACAATCATGACTGCCACCGAATATGCAGGCTATAAATATGTCAGAGGCTGCGGCTGCCGTAACGGTTTTTGCGGCGCCTGCGCAACAATATACAGAATTAAGGGTGAATTTGAGCTTCGCACAGGTCTTGCCTGTCAGACTCAGGTTCAGGAGGGAATGTATATTGCATCTCTTCCGTTCTTCCCGACCAAAAAGGCTGAATATGACATTGAAGAAGTAAAGCCCTCCGAACAGATCATGATGGAGCTTTACCCCGAAATTTACAGCTGTATCGGCTGCAACGCCTGCACAAAGGCCTGTCCGCAAAGTCTTCCCGTAATGCAGTATATCGCATACGCACAGCGCGGTGAATATAAAAAGTGCGCTGACGCTTCGTTTGACTGCGTTGCGTGCGGAATCTGCACATCAAGATGCCCTGCCGGAATCACACATCCGCAGGTTGCCGTTCTTGCAAGAAGACTTACCGGCAAATATATCGCTCCCGAATCAAAACACCTGACAAAGCGTGTTGACGAAATCGTAAAGGGCGAGCATGAGCAGCTTATCGAGCAGGTTATGGGCAAGCCCATTGAAGAGCTCAAAGAACTTTATAATCACAGAGACATTGAGAAATAAGGAGGGACGATATCATGCTTACAGAAGAAATGCTTGCTTCAATCAAAAAGGTTGAGGCCACAAGACAATCAAGAATCGGTGCAGATCTCAGAAAAATGACAGCCGATGAAAAAGATGCTCTTCTTAAAGAGTATCATCCCGACTATAAAGACACCGGTTTTGAAACACTTCATGTCGGTCCGAACAAGGGCGAAAAAGTTCCTGCGGAGCTTCGCCATCTTCTTGAGGGCAAAAGCCGTGTGCTTGGAAAAGACATTGATCTTGAAAATCCCGATTATGATGTTGATGTTCTCGTAATCGGCGGCGGCGGAGCAGGTGCTTCGGCAGCAATTGAAGCACACAACGCCGGCGCAAACACCATGATCGTCACAAAGCTTCGCATCGGTGACGCAAACACCATGATGGCAGAGGGCGGAATTCAGGCTGCCGACAAAGAAAACGATTCTCCGGCAACCCATTATCTTGACGCTCTGGGTGGCGGACATTTCAAAAATGTTCCCGAACTTCTCAAAAAGCTTGTTTGTGACGCTCCGGTTGCCATCAAATGGCTCAACGACCTCGGTGTTATGTTCGACAAGGAAGAGGACGGAACCATGGTTACCACCCACGGCGGCGGAACATCAAGAAAAAGAATGCATGCCTGCAAGGACTATTCCGGTGCAGAAATCATGCGTGTTCTCAGAGACGAAGTTTGGAATCTTGGAATTCCCGTTGTTGATTACACAGCCGCAATTGAAATTATCAAAGATGAAGACGGCAAAGCAGCAGGTGCTGTTCTTCAGAACATGGAAACAGGCGAACTTCTTGTTGCAAAGGCAAAAACCGTTATCATCGCAACCGGCGGTGCAGGAAGACTTCATTATCAGGGCTTCCCGACTTCCAACCACTACGGTGCAACAGCTGACGGTCTGATTCTCGGTTACAGAGCCGGTGCGGAGCTTCTTTATGCTTATACCATTCAGTATCATCCCACGGGCGTTGCTTATCCGTCACAGATTTTCGGCGCTCTCGTTACCGAAAAGGTTCGTTCACTCGGCGCACTTCTTGTTAATGTTGACGGCGAAGCTTTCATGAATCCGCTTGAAACCCGTGATGTTACCGCTTCTTCCATTATCAGAGAATGCAGCACACGCGGCAAGGGTGTTCCCATTCCGGGCGGTGGATACGGTGTATGGCTTGACACGCCGATGATCGACATGATCCACGGCGAGGGAACCATTGAAAAAAGAATTCCCGCCATGCTTCGTATGTATCTTCAGTACGGCATTGATATGAGAAAAGAGCCGATTCTTGTTTATCCGACTCTGCACTATCAGAACGGCGGACTGAAGATCGGCGTTAACGGCATGACAGGCGTTGAAAACCTCTTTGTTGCAGGAGAAGCTGTCGGAGGAATCCACGGTGAAAACCGTCTTATGGGTAACTCACTTCTTGACATCATCGTTTTCGGCCGAAATGCAGGTCAGAATGCGGCATCAGCAGCAAAGAACACAACAGTCGGCAAGCTTACTCTGAGCCATGTTGACGATTTCCAGAAAGAACTTGACGCAGCAGGCATTGAAAGCGACTGCGTTTCACCGAAGCTCCTTCCGGATTATACAAGAAAGTTTTAATTCGGTAAAAAGGAGATAAAAAAATGAGTTTATTTGGCGGAGTGATTTCCATATCCGGTATCACATTTTTGATGTTTTCCATTTTTGTAATTACCGCACTTGGCTATGCTCTCGGTCGTATCACGATCAAGGGCGTAAGCCTCGGCACGGCAGGCGTTTTCATTGTTGCTCTTCTTTACGGCGCAATCTTTTCAAAGGTGATTGAAAGTCAGCTGATGCAGACAATTGCCAATGCCGACCCAGTAAGCTACAGCACAAACGCTTTGAAAATTGTTGAAAACATCGGCTTGATCCTGTTTGTTACATCTGTTGGTTTCATTGCAGGACCGAATTTCTTCAAAAACCTCAAGCAGAACTATAAATCCTATATCGTTCTCGGACTTATCATCATTCTTGCCGGTGCAGGAAGCTGCATTGCCTGCTTCTTTATCGGCAAAGGCGGCGAAAGCGATCCGAAAGAATTTGTTGCCATGCTTGTTGGTCTGCTTTCAGGCTCGTTGACAAGTACACCGGCGTTCTCGGCGGCAAAAGCAACGGTTCTTCCGCAATATGAAGATGCTGTTACAGTCGGTCACGGTATTGCTTATCTGTTTGGCGTTATCGGTGTTGTTCTTTTTGTTCAGCTTATCCCGAAGCTCACAAAAGCCAACATGGAAGAAGAAAGAAAGAAAATTCAGATTGTTGACACAGGAAAGCCCAAAAAAGAATATAAGGGCAAGCTCATTGACATGGACGGCTTCGGATTTATGGCGTTTGCTCTTGCGGCATTCATCGGCATTGTTGTCGGTTCAATCAAAATTCCGCTTTCCTCAAAAGGACTTGACGGAACAACATTTTCGCTCACAACAACCGGCGGAACACTTATAACTGCTCTGATTTTCGGACATTTCGGTCATATCGGACCAATCAATGTCAAAATTGAAAAAAGAGTTCTTGAAGTGTTCAGAGAATTCGGTCTGATGCTGTTCTTAATCGGTGCAGGTGTTGCAGGCGGCGCAAAATTTGTTCAGTATTTCAAGGCAATTTATTTCGTATATGGTATTATTATGACAATTGTTCCGATGGTTATCGGCTTCTTGTTTGCAAAATATGTTCTCAAGCTCAGCCTGCTCAATAACCTCGGTTCAATCACAGGCGGTATGACGAGCACTCCGGCTCTCGGTACGCTTATCAATGTTGCAGGAACGGACGATGTAGCTTCGGCTTATGCGGCAACTTATCCGATTGCACTGATTGCAGTCGTCGTTGCCTCGCAGCTGATCTGTACTTTCCTCGGCTGATTATAAAAGGAGGTATTTATTATGGTAAGAGACGTTGATGTAAAACTCTTAACAGACAATATTAAAGAAATGTGCATTGAAGCAACACATTATCTTTCACCCGATATGTGTGCTGCACTTAAAAAAGCAACAGACACAGAAGAATCACCTCTCGGCAAGCAGGTTCTTGATTCACTCAGCGAAAACCTCAAAATTGCCGGTGAAGAAATGATCCCCATTTGCCAGGACACAGGCATGGCAGTTGTTTTTCTTGAAATCGGACAGGACGTTCATTTTGTTGGCGGCAATCTCACCGACGCTGTTAACGAGGGCATCAGAAGAGGTTATGTTGACGGCTTTCTTCGCAAATCCGTTGTCGGCGATCCGATTGAACGCGTGAACACAAAAGATAACACCCCGGCAATTATTCACACAGAAATCGTTCCGGGCGACAAAGTAAAAATTACGGTTTCTCCGAAAGGCTTCGGCAGTGAAAACAAGAGCAGAATTTTCATGCTCACTCCGGCTGACGGCATTGAGGGCGTTAAAAACGCAATTCTCACAGCTGTTAAGGATGCAGGTCCGAATGCCTGTCCGCCGATGGTTGTCGGTGTCGGTATCGGCGGTACATTTGAAAAATGTGCTTATCTTGCCAAGAAAGCACTCACAAGAGATATCAGTGTTCATTCTGAAATTCCTTATGTTGCTGAGCTTGAAAAAGAGATGCTTGAAAAAATCAACAACACAGGCATAGGCCCCGGCGGACTCGGCGGAAGAACAACCGCTCTTGCAGTCAACATCAACACCTATGCAACCCACATTGCAGGTCTTCCTGTTGCAATCAACATTTGCTGCCATGTTAACAGACATGCAGTAAGAGAGATATGAGGTGACGAAGATGAGCAAAAATATTGTTAAAGTACCCCTCAGCAAAGAGGACGCAAAAAGCCTGAAAGTCGGCGATTATGTATATCTCACAGGCACCATTTATTCTGCCCGTGACGCTGCTCACAAAAGAATGAGCGAAGCGCTTGCAAAAGGTGAAAAGCTTCCGATCGAAATGGAAGGCAATGTCATTTATTACATGGGACCCTCACCGGCAAGAGAAGGACGTCCCATCGGTTCTGCAGGTCCGACAACCTCAGGCCGTATGGATCCTTATGCTCCCACACTTCTTGACCTTGGTTTAAGAGGCATGATCGGCAAGGGCAAAAGAACAAAAGATGTTGCTGACGCAATTGTAAGAAACGGTGCTGTTTATTTCGCCGCAGTCGGCGGAGCAGGCGCACTGCTTTCACACTGCATCAAATCGGCTGAAGTTGTTGCCTATGATGATCTCGGACCGGAAGCGATCCGCAAGCTTGAAGTTGAAGAACTTCCCGCAATTGTTGTTATGGACAGCAACGGCGACAATCTTTATGAAACAGCGGTTGCTGCTTACCGTAAAGAGGACTGATAAAATCAGATAAAAATTCGACCGCAGAGAAAGTCGAGTGCTCCAATTTTTATTTGGATAGCACAAAAATAACTCTATGGTGTTAAACATTTAATTTAAGAAACAAACTGACTCTGATATTCCATCGGAGTCAGTTTTGTTGATAAGCCTATTATTTTGTCATGATTTGACAAAAATAAATTTCTGTGTATAATAAAAAGGCAATCACAATAACGGTTGCCAAGTAGAGTACTGTTCATAACGGTAGGCGGTTTGCTCCCGTAAGGGAGGTGATACATATGATAACATTATCCGAACTTATATTGTTCACGACAATGATTGTCGCAATCGTATCACTTTGCTACGAAATCTTTAGTAACAAGAATAAGTAAGCAAAAGCTTAATTTTTTAACATAAAAAATTAAGAAACACCGCCAGCTCTCCAAAGTTGCGGTGCTTCTTAAAACTGTGATTCTGGAGTAAACCACTTATCGCAGTACTCTCTTGTATTACTATTATATCATATTATCGCACTTTGTCAAGCAGACAGGGTGCGATTTTTACCCTTTATCAATCCGGATAGCCGTTAGGGTTATTGCTTTGCCAGCGCCATGAATCGGCGCACATTTTTTCAATTCCTCTTTCGGCTTTCCAGCCAAGCTCATTCAGTGCTTTTGTCGGGTCGGAATAGCAGGTGGCAATGTCGCCGGGACGGCGGTCAACAATTTGGTAGTTGATTTTGATTCCGCTTGCTTTTTCAAAGGCATGAACAACATCAAGAACGCTGTATCCGACGCCTGTGCCGAGGTTATAGATGTCAACGCCGGTTTTTCCGAGAACTCTTTCAACTGCCTTGACATGACCAAGAGCAAGGTCAACAACGTGAATATAATCTCTGACACCTGTTCCGTCTGGGGTGTCATAATCGTTGCCGAAAATGCGCAGACAGTCAAGCTTGCCGATGGCAACCTGTGTGATATAGGGCATAAGATTGTTGGGGATTCCATTGGGATCTTCGCCGATTCTGCCGCTTTCATGCGCACCGATGGGGTTGAAATAGCGAAGCAGGCTGATTGACCATTCATTGTCGGCTTTGAAAAAGTCGGAAAGAATAATTTCAATCATATATTTTGTTGTGCCGTAGGGGTTTGTTGTTCCGCCTGTGGGCATGGTTTCTTTAAGCGGTGAAACATTGTTCATTCCGTAAACGGTTGCAGAAGAGCTGAAAACGATTTTTTTGCAGCCGTTCTTTCTCATAACATCGCAAAGAACAAGAGTGCCGTTAATGTTGTTGTCATAATACTCAAGGGGTTTTACGCATGATTCACCAACAGCTTTAAGACCCGCAAAATGAATTACAGCGTCGATTTTTTCCTGACGGAAAACCTTGGTCAGACCCTCGCGGTCTCTGATGTCACATTCATAAAAAGCAAAAGCTTTTCCTGAAAGTTCTGCGATTCTTCTAAGTGCCTCACGCTTGCTGTTATAAAAATTATCAACAACAACAACGTCATAGCCTGCGTTCATCAGTTCAATGCAGGTATGAGAGCCGATATAGCCTGCACCGCCGGTTACAAGAATTGACATAATCATTCACCTCAACTATAATATATACCGTACTTGTTTTTTGTACCTTAAATATTATACAGCAAAGCCCGAAAAATGCAATAGCTAAAGCGATTAATTTGCTGTCTTTCTTTCATACGCGGATAAAAATGTGCTTGATTTTAAGTGTTGTTCCGCCTTTTGAATTCGACAGCAATTTTCAGAACTTTATAAAATGCGCTTTCAGGCATCATAATCAATATAGGAGGTTGCGGCGGTTTGCCGCAAAAACAATATGGCTGATTTATCTGATATTTCCGTAATCAAAGGCATTTTATCAAAGCACGGGTTCACTTTTTCAAAAGCTTTGGGTCAGAATTTTTTGATTAATCCGTCCGTCTGCCCGAAAATGGCACAGATGTGCGGTGCTGACGAAGAAACAGGCGTTATTGAAATCGGGCCCGGAATCGGTGTTCTGACAAAAGAACTTGCTTTAAGAGCGAAAAAAGTTGTGTGCATTGAGCTTGATGAAAGGCTTTTGCCTGTGCTTGATGAAACACTCGGTGAATTTGATAACGTTAAAATAATCAACGGTGACATCTTAAAAATCGATCTTAAAAAGCTGATCGAAGAAGAGTTTGCAGGCATGAAAGTTGTGGTTTGCGCAAATTTGCCTTATTATATCACTTCACCTGTTATCATGCGGCTTTTGGAAAGTAAGCTTCCGATTTCGGCAGTTACGGTTATGATACAAAAGGAAGTGGCAGACCGACTTTGTGCCGAAGCAGGAAGCAGAAATGCCGGAGCCATCACGGTCAGTGTAAATTATTTTGCAAAGGCACAAAAGCTTTTTGATGTTTCAAAAGGCTCGTTTATGCCGGCACCAAAGGTTGACAGCGCGGTTATAAAGCTTGATATAAAAGAAAAGCCGGATGTGTTTGTCAGTGATGAAAATAAGTTTTTCAAAATGGTGAAAGCGGCTTTTGCCATGAGAAGAAAAACGGCACTAAATGCCATCAGTGCGGGAATGGGAATGGAAAAAGAAAAGGTTGCAAACGCAATTGAAAAAAGCGGATTTGATCTGAATATCAGAGCCGAAAAGATGACGCTTGAAGAACTTGCAAGGTTGTGTGAAAACCTTGAATAGCGGCAAGATTTTATATTTGAAAGTTTTGAAAAACGGTTTAGGTTTAATTTTCCGAAAGAAAAGTTCACGGTTTAATGCATGAAAACTTTATGCATTTTAACTTAAAAATTACAAAAGATATTTTTATGAATACGAAAAATCAACTGTAAAGTTATATTCTTTACAGTTGATTTTTCGTATGTAAAGCTATTTTCTTATAATGTTGAAAACCGTGTTAAAAAAGTGGAAAACTTTGAGTTTTTAACATCATAATTTCAAATTGCAAATAAAACGGCGAAAAAATGTAAAGTTTTCAACTTTACTAACATAGTTTTCAACGTCTACGATGAGGATTATTCATTATTCACCCGAAAATGTATATGCAGTTTTCTGAATTTTTAATGAATATAACTTTATTGCGTGAAAGAGATCGGAATAATTGCTATTAGGATTAATTATTTTGAATTGACTTTAATAGGATATAAAGCTATAATAAATATATTATGGGTGTTCGCTTTTCTTAAAGATAAAGCGGCTGCCCGGTGAGAAAATATGGAGGTTAAAAATATGAAGCATCAGGATATTCTTGATAAAATGACTCTTGAAGAAAAAGCTAGCCTTTGTTCAGGAAAAGATTTCTGGCATCTTAAAGGAATCGAAAGACTGGGACTTAAAGAAATTATGATTACCGACGGTCCTCACGGACTGAGAAAACAAAATCCGGACGGCAAAGGCTCAAGTCTTGAAAATTCCGTTGAGACAACCTGTTTCCCGACTGCGGCAACCACAGCCTGCTCATGGGACCCGGAGCTTCTTTATGAAATGGGTCAGGCAATGGGCGAGGAATGTCTTGCCGAAAAAGTCAGCGTCATTCTCGGACCGGGCGCTAACATGAAGCGTTCGCCGCTTTGCGGAAGAAACTTTGAATATTTCTCTGAAGATCCGGTTCTTGCCGGTGAAATGGCTGCCGGTCTGATAAACGGCGTTCAGTCGAAAAACGTTGGAACTTCGCTCAAGCATTTTGCCGCAAACAATCAGGAAAAGCGCAGAATGACCATCAGCACGGTTGCCGATGAAAGAACGCTTCGCGAAATCTATCTGACCGCTTTTGAAATTGCCGTAAAGAAAGGCAAACCCTGGACGGTTATGAACGCCTATAACAAAATCAACGGAATCTATTGCTCCGACAATGCCATGCTTCAGCAAATCATTCTTCGCGATGAATGGGGCTTTGACGGCATTGTTATGACAGACTGGGGCGCCGCAAACGATCGTGTTCGAGGAATTGTTGCGGGCAATGACCTTGAAATGCCGTCTTCCGGCGGTCTTAACGATGAAAAAATCTGTCAGGCGGTCAGAAGAGGAGATCTCAGCATCGAAATTCTTGATAAAAGAGTGGATGATCTTCTTGATCTCATCTTGAAATCGCAGGAGACACTTTGTGATTTTGAGTATGACAAAAAAGCACACCATGAGCTTGCAAGAAAAGTCGGTTCGCAGTCCATGGTGCTTCTCAAAAATGAAGATGCCATTCTTCCGCTTAAAAAAGATCAGAAAATTGCCGTGATCGGCGAAATGGCAAGATCTCCGAGATACCAGGGCGCAGGAAGCTCACAGATCAATCCGACCGAGATTTCAGATGCCTTTGATGAACTGATCAAAGAAGGCTTCAATCCGCTTTATGCACCAGGCTATGACAAGAGCCGAGATGTTGTTTCTCAGACGCTCATCAATGACGCTTGTGCGGCTGCCAAAAAGGCCGATACAGTGCTTTTGTTCATCGGTCTTACCGAATGTTATGAATCCGAGGGATTTGACAGAACACACATGGATTTGCCCGTGTCACACAATAAGCTTGCGCAGGAAATCTTAAAGGTCAACAAAAACGTTGTTGTTGTTCTTTCGGGCGGCGCGCCGGTTACCATGCCGTGGCTTAATGATGTCAAAGCGGTTCTCAATGCTTATCTCGGCGGTCAGGCAAGCGGACAGGCCATTGTCGATATCCTTTCCGGAAAAGTGAATCCGAGCGGCAAGCTTGCCGAAACTTATCCGCTTTCGCTTGACGATACGCCGTGCAGAAAATATTTCCCCGGCAATATGAAAACGGTCGAATACAGGGAAAGTGTATATATCGGTTACAGATATTACGACACCGCAATGAAAGATGTTCTTTTCCCGTTCGGCTTCGGTCTTTCCTACACAACATTTGAATATTCCGCACTGAAACTGAGCAAAAAGAAAATCAAAGATACCGACACGCTGACTGTTTCCTATAAGGTCAAAAATACCGGAAGCGTTGCCGGAAGCGAAATTTCACAAGTTTATGTCAGCGATGTTGAAAGCACAATTTACCGTCCGGTTAAAGAACTCAAAGGCTTTGCCAAAACTCATCTTGAACCCGGCGAAGAAAAAACCGTTGAAATCATGCTTGATAAAAGAGCTTTCGCCTATTATAACGTCAAAATCGGTGACTGGCATGTTGAAAGCGGCGAATTTGACATTCTTGTCGGCGCTTCAAGCCGTGACATCAGACTTGAGGGCAAAGTAACAGTGACAAGCACACAGGAAAATGTCACTGTTCCCGATTATCGCGAAAGCGCACCGGATTACTATACAGCTGATGTTGCCCACATTTCAGACAGTGAATTTGAAAGTGTTCTCGGTTTTGAAATTCCTCCAAAAGAACATAACAGGGAAGAGGAACTGACGCTTTTAAACAGCCTTGAAGATGCAAAATACACCACATGGGGCGGCAGAGTTTATGCGCTGGTTGACAAGGCAATTTCTCTTGCGGTCAAAGGCGACAGCGGCACGGCCGGAATGGTCAGAGCCATGGCGGTTGAAATCCCCATCAGAAACTTTGTAACCATGAGCGGCGGTGTTTTCTCGCCGGAAATGGCAGAAGGCTTGCTTTTGATTCTCAACGACAAAGCACCTGCAAGAGGTCTTGGAAAAATTGTTTCGGGACTTGTCGGCGCCATTAAAAATCTTCCCGGACTTTTGAAATCCATATAAGCTTTCAAATGAATGATATTTTAATTGAAAGGGGAAAACCAAAAATATGAAGAAATCAAAAAAAATCATCATTGCTGTTTTGTGTGTTCTGCTTGCCGTCATTCTTGCCGGTGTGGGAACTGTGTTTTGCTATTATCCGCACTATCTGATAAACAAGAAAAGTGTTAGTGTAAGCGACAATTCACAACCCGGAGAAATCAGGGTTATGAGTAGCAATCTTCGCTGTTTTTCCTTGGATGACCTTGGAAAGAAAAGCTGGTTTTACCGTGCGGATTTAATCATCAAAAACATTGAAAAAGAAACACCGGACATCATCGGTTTTCAGGAATGCACCAAACTGCATTATTCCTATCTTTGCGATAGGCTTGAGGGTTATGACAGTATCCTGACCTATCGTGATGACAGTGCTTTTTCAGAGGCCTGCCCGATTTTTTACAGAAGCAGCAAATATGAGCTGATTGATAAAAACTCGTTCTGGCTTTCTGAAACACCCGAAGAAATGAGCATAGACTGGGGTTCGGCTTGCTATCGCATTTGCAGCTATGTCATTTTAAAGGAAAAGGAGAGCGAAAAGCAATTTGTCGTTTTCAATACCCATCTTGATCATGTCAGCGATGAAGCAAGAATCAAGGGCATTGGCGTTATTCTTGAAAAAATTGATCAGTTCGGTTCGCTCCCGTCAATGATTATGGGAGATTTCAATGCCGAGGAGGACAGTGAAACTTATAAAAGTGTGACTGAAAACTTCCTTGATGTAAAATATCAGACAAAGAATACCATGACAAGCTGCACCTATCAGAATTACGGTCAGGAGCTTAACAGAAACTGCATTGATTATCTCGTGATTTCCAAAAAAGGCTTTACCGTAAATTCTTATAAGGTTGTTACGGACACTTATGACGGCGTTTATCCGAGCGATCATTTTCCGCTCAGTGTCAGTCTGACGCTTTCATAAAAGCTGAAAGCTTATAAAAAAATAAAAACTGCTTTTTCGCCGCAGGTTTATAAGATGAATTGTCTTATAAAACCTGCGGCGTTTTGCAGTCATCAATATTTATTCACAATAGCATTAAAGTCTTTTCAGAGCATAACATTCATCGCACATTTTTGCCACATCGCCGGAATGGCTGACCAGAATGACACATTTGCCGTTGTCGGCAAGACCTCTGAAAATCTGCATAATTTCGTTTTGTGTTTCGCTGTCGAGATTGCCCGTCGGCTCGTCGGCAAGGATAATCTGCGGATCGTGAGAAAGTGCTCTTGCAATGGCAACACGCTGCATTTGTCCGCCGGAAAGCTTGAGTACGCGCCGGTTTGCTTCATCTTCATTCAGTCCGACGCTTTTGAGAAGCTCAAGTGCTTTTGCTTTTTTGTTTTTTTCTTTGACAGATGCAATATCCATTGACAAAACAACGTTTTCAAGGGCGGTAAATTTCGTAATCAGATTAAAACTTTGAAAAATTACGCCGATATATTTGCTTCTGAATTTATATTTATCAATGCTTTTAATGTCATTTCCGTTATAATATATACTTCCCGAAGAGGGACTTGCCAAACCGGAAAGAATGGAAAGCAAGGTGGTTTTTCCTGCACCGGATTTGCCTATTATGCAATACATTTTACCCTCTTCAAAATCATATGAAATATCTTTGAGAACCTGCTTCTGACCATAGGAAAAGCAGATTTTGTCAAGTGTTAAAACAGCCATAATTTCCTCCTTAATCTCTGTTTGCAAGAATTTTCAGCGGATCATAACGCATCACGAACAAAAGCGACACGCCGCCGGAAAGAAGAACCAATGCAAGCGCAATGGCAATCAGTTCAAGAAGAACCGTAAGATTCATTGCAGAGCTTACCTCGGTAACATAGCTGGTCTGACTTTGACCGAAAAGTCCGGCAAGTTTTCCCGAAGAGATTTTCTCACCTGCATTTTCAGCGGGTGAATTATCCTGACCTCTTCCGAAATTTTCCTGAACCTGAGCGGAGGATTCTAAATTTGCCTGAACTTGATTTTCAAGCAGTGCGTTTGTGACGGGAACAGAACTGATACCGCCCACGGCTGCGCCGATGATTACGGCAATTAAAGTGACAATCATCGTTTCACAAATAAACTGCAAAGCAACTTTTCCTTTTTTCATGCCCATAGCAGTCAGAACGCCGATTTCATATTTGCGCTCACGCACGGTAAAAATGTTGAGCACAACAAGAATAACTGCACCGATAATCAGAATCACAATCAGAAAATAGCCTGCCATTGTGCTTAATGAATTAAGCGGAGTGAGACTTGCTTCATATGAATTGAGATCGGCAGACGAAACAATATATTTTTCGTCAAGTCCCATGTCTCTGACTTCGTTTTCAAAAGAATTGTATGCATCAGCATCGGCAAAGACATATGTACCCGTAAGAGAGGAACTGATTTTTGTGCTTGCTTCTTCATCGGTTTCGGTTTCTGTGTCAAGCTGGGATTCTTCAACGATTTTTTCAAGCGTAGCATAGCTTGTATAAATTTTGTTTGCCGGGTCATTTGAAGCGGCGCTCATCGGAGAAAATGAAGATTCATTTGAAGATGAATCGGTGAAGATTCCTACAACCTTAAGCTTGTAGGTTTCATCTTCATTGTTGGGATTTGAAATTTTTATACTGTCACCGACGGACAGATCGTTATATTTGGCAAGCTCGCTTGAAATGATGCAGGTGTTATTGCTTTCGCCCTGCTTAAAAACCTCGCCGTCCGTTATTGTGATTGTTCCGTCTTTAAATGCTGTCATTGCGTCTTCACTGCTGTAACCAGTTATGCTGAAATCACTTTGGTTGAAGCCGCCCTTCATTTTACCGACGTTGTTTTGCGGCATTTCTCCGCCTTCCGGCGGCTGCGCTTCATTTTGCGTTTCATTATCATTTTCGGTTTCAGTTTCGCTTTCAATTTGCGATGAAACGGGTTCAAAATCATCTGTGCCGTTCACGGAAGCGGTCAGTGTGTAATAAAAATCTTTGACGGACGCAGCTTCGGCATATTTCTGATATTCTTCAAGAGTGAGCGATGACGCTTCGTTCATCATTTGTTTGAACTGCGAACGGTCAAAGCTTTGGTTTTCGCCGCTTTCGCTGTTTTGCGAACCGAGCTCTTTCATTGCCGATTGTCTGTCAAATGAAATTGTGCCTGTGATGGTCAGGTTGCTTAACGCTTCTTCTTTTGCGCTTTGCGCAGCCTGCCTTATGGAAAGACCGATGCAGGCAGAAAGAGTGATTGCGAGAACAATAATTCCGATTAGAATATTACGAGCCTTTGAGCGGCTGATACATCTGAGTGCATTTTTTAAAATGTACATACTTCAATTCCTTTCGTTTGATTTTTGAACGCTCAAAATTAGACACCGATTTTTTTATCGGTCCTTTAAAAGCTTAAAAAAACATCTTTAATCAAACTTAATAAATTTATTTAATTCAACTTAAAATTCGATTTATTGGTTTAACGTGTTAAAGAAGCATGTACGCCGGATTTATCCTGCCGGAATCGGTGCGGAAAACTTTGAATAAAGGATTTTATCGCCTGCTTTTTTATAGGTACGGATTTTAAAATAATATTTTTTTGATGAGGACAGATTTGATTTATAATAGCTGTTTGTGCTGCCGTCGCTGATTTTTTTAATCTGCTTGTAACCTGAGTTTTTGGACTCGGACATATAAATGATATAGCCGCTGCAGCTCGTGGTTTTCCAACTAAGCTGAGCACCTCCGACGGATTTTTTTGCTTTGAGAGAAACACCGTTCGGCACGGTTGCCGTGACGACTTGTGTGAAGTTTTTACTGATATAGGTCTTTTCACCGATGGTTTTATATGCTCTGACAGCAAAAATATAATCCGTTCCCGATTTGAGATTGTTTATTTTTAAACTTGTTTTGCTTGTGTTTGCAATCGTGGTGTATTGTTTGGTTTTCAGATAATATTTATATACTCTGTATTTTACGCCGCCGCTTACTTTTTTCCATGAAAGCGTGACGCTTGTGCTCGTTTGTTTTGCGGTAAGACTCGGAACATCGGGCGGAATAATTTTATAAGTAAGCGTCTTTTTGCCGCTGTAATTTCCTTTTAAAGTTACGGTGACACTGTATGAACCGATTGATTTTGAAGCTTTCGGAAACTTTGCGTCATAATCTTTTCCGGCTTTCAGCTTTGCACCTTTGCTGTCACTGATTGTTAAGGTCGGCTTTTTGTCTTTCCCATTATAAACGAAAAAAACAGCCGAAAGAATAAGCTTATTAATTTTCGCAATTGTTATCTTGTCGGTTTTATTGCCACAGCGTGTGCAGTGCCTTGATTTATATCCGGCAGAATCGGTTGTTGCTTTTTTGTCGGTGGTATATTTACTTGAATAAGCATGACCGAGAGCGTTGATATAATCTTTTTTCTGCGCTTTACAAACGGAGCAGGTCTTTGTTTTCTCGCCTTTTGCGGTGCAGGTCGGATTTTTGGTTGTCTTAAATTTACCGTAGGAGTGACCGTTTGCGGCAATTGAGGTTTCATCAGTAGTCTTGGAGCATCTGACACAGTGACGGGATTTTTTGCCCTGAGCGGTACAAGTCGGTTTTTTGTCAATGGTATATTTGCTTGAATAAGCATGACCGAGAGCGTCGACGGAATCTTTTTTCTGCGCTTTACAAACAGAACAGGTTTTTACTTTTTCACCTTTTGCGGTGCAGGTCGGATTTTTTGTTGTTTGATATTTACCGTAGGAGTGACCGTTTGCGGCAATTGAGGTTTCATCAGTAGTCTTGGAGCATCTGACACAGTGACGGGATTTTTTACCCTGAGCTGTGCAGGTTGGCTTCTTGTCAACAGTGAAGGATTTTGAAAATTCATGACCTAAAGATGGAATAGACGTTATATTGCTCTTTTTGCCGCATCTTGTGCAGTGATTGGATTTGCTGCCTTGGGCTGTGCAGGTCGGCTCTTTGTCAACAACGGTTTTTTCGCTGTAGTTGTGGCCGAGAGCGGAAACATCTTTGGTTTCGGTCAGACCGCAAGTTTGGCAGACCAGAACGCTTTTTCCTGCCGAAGTGCAGGTGGCGGTTGTTCTTGTTGTTTTAAAGTTATGACCGAGTGCAGGTATCGTTTCTGTCTTTTCGTCCGAACATTCGCAGACGAGTCTTTTGATTCCTTCGGTGTCGCAAGTCGGATTTCTTGTAATTTCTGTTTTATATGAATGAACATGGCTTTCGGAAAAAAGTTTAACATCAAAGCTTACACTGAATCCGTCAGCACTTTGTCTTGCTGCGAGATAATAGGTGTTGCCTGCTGTGAAATCATAGCGAATTAAAAAGTTGCTGCTTTCGCCGCTTGCTTCATCAACGGCAAGAACATTAAAATCCTCGTCGTAAACAAAGCCTACCGTATCATAGTCGCTGATGCTTGTGAAACAATATCTGTCCGAAACGGCAGGAGTGAATTTTAAAATTGCAGTGTCATAGCCGCTCAGAGATACTGTTACGGTCTGACCGGGTGAAATTTCACAAAACGCTTCTTGCGCATTTACAAAAAATATAAGACAGCAGGCAAGCAGAATACATACTGAAATTTTTAAAAATGTTTTCATAATTATTTATGAATCACACAGATATATGCTATGGGCTTAAAACCGAAGCATTTTGGTGAGTTTTTCCTTTCATTGCTTTTTGTTTTACATTATAACCATAATAAAATTTAGCACATATTTAAGCGATCGGCAATGCATAGTGAAAAAGTCTCACAGCTTTTATCTGTAATAGAACGACGAGGCTTTTATAATATTTGTCATGAAATAAAGACATATTTTCTGCGGTTGACAAAATATTATAAAAATATATAATTTAATAAAGGGCAGAAAGGAAAAATTTGCCGATTAAAAACAAGAAGGAGAAAATATTTATGGAAACATTTTATGATGTGCTTTCCGAAAAAAGGAAAGCGATTGCGACACCCGATAATGTTGTGGATTCAAACGGAAATGCTTATTTCGGAACCTTTGAAAAAGAGTTCCCGAAAATGGATTTTTTGAAAGTGAACCGCCCGACGCCTTATCCGAATGCATTCAATAAGGTGAAGCTTACACTCTGGGAAGCTGTTGAAATCAACCTCAAAGATGTAATTTTGCTCACTGCCGTTTGTGATATGGGTATTTTCGGAACGGGTCTTACCGTGCTTTATGACAAGAAAAAGAAAAAAGTCACTTTCTGGCAGGATATGTTCTCAAAAAAATGTGCCGTCATTTCCGACACGCTTTTAAACGGTGATGTAACCGAATCTTTGGGCAAAAAGGTCAAGCTCAAGGTTGTTAACCATTTTGAAAACGGTCAGGCTTTTGTAACGGGTAATGCTTCTGACAAAGTAAAAGGCAAAATCAGCTATGACATTTCGCTTGAAAGAGTTTCGCTTCCGAGCATCGTTTCAATTCCGTTCGGCGACAACAGACCGCTTTATTCGCAAAAGGATTTGTTCAAAGCAACAGGCTACATAGAAGTCAACGGCGTAAGATATGAAGCTGACGAGGACAGCACGGGAATTATTGATGACCACCGCGGCTATTATCCGTATAAAGCACATTATGACTGGGTAACGACCATGGGTAAAAACACGGTCGGCTCAGAAAAGCAATTTTTCGGCTTTAACCTGACAAGGAATCAGTCGGTCAACCAGAATGATTTTAACGAAAACCTGATCTGGTTTGAGGGCAAAACAACTCTGCTTACTCCTGTTCGTTTTGAACATCCGGAATATAACAAATGGCGCATCAGAGATGTCTATGGCATGACGGACATCATCTTTGACATCGGCGACCGCTTCATCATGCGAGTTCCGGCGGGCGTCATCGACATCAACTATCACATAACTTTCGGCGAACTGAGCGGCTATGTCTGCGACCCGGACGGAAACAAATATATTCTTGACGGAATGTGCGGCATTGGTGAGGATAAGAGCCTTAGGTTTTAAATAAAAAGCTATTTGGCGAGAAGCGGATATTCAGTGTGGAGCGTATATGAGTTTGGAGTTTGGAGTGTGGAGTGTGGAGTTAACCTCATTTTAAAGTTTGTGCAGTAGGGACACG
>JBJEOJ010000104.1:0-11371 GCA_051880655.1 Acutalibacteraceae bacterium
CCTGTGACCCTCTGCTTGTAAGGCAGATGCTCTCCCAGCTGAGCTATGCTCCCACATGTCTGCCGCTCTGATGTTTTGCAGGCGACTTTGCATAGTATATACTAACCGACTGATTTTGTCAAGGTTTTTTACAAAATTTTTTGCTCTCTTTTTCTACAAAACGCTGTTCTGTTTATTTTCCCGACCTTTTTATAAGTGTCCTTATATCGTTCGGCGTAAAAACATATTTTTTGTCGCAGAACTGACAGCAAACTTCTGTTTTTTCTTCCTTAGCCATTTCTTCAAGCTCTTCTTTGCCTGTGCTGATAAGTGCCGCTTCCACTCTTTGCCTTGAGCAATAACACTTATAAACCGGATCGGAGCGGTCAAGCTCTTCAATTTCAAACTCCGAAAGGACATGGCGGCAAATTTCCTGCGGTGTCATGCCCGATGAAATCAGCGTTGTGACGGGCTCGATGTTTTCAATTGATTTTTCAACCTTTTCAATCGTATCTTCCATCGCCGTCGGAAGAAGCTGAATGATAAAGCCTCCTGCCGCTTTGATTGTAAGATCGGGATTGACAAGCACGCCCAGAGCCACAACCGATGGCGTCTGCTCACTGTTTGCAAAATATGATGTTATATCTTCGGCAATTTCTCCGGTCACGATCGGCGTCTGACCGACATAAGGTTCTTTCAGTCCCAGATCTTTGATAACGGTGACAAAGCCGTTTGTGCCGACCGCACCGGCGACATCAAGCTTTCCTTTTTTGTTAAGCGGAATTTCAACAACGCTTTGCTGAACATAACCTCGCACATTACCCTTTGAATCGGAAACGGCAATAACCGTTCCGGCAGGACCGCCGCCGTTGATTTTGAGCGTTATGCTGTCGTTTTCACCTTTGAGCGCACTTCCCATAAGTGAAGCCGCTGTCAAAAGTCTGCCGAGCGCCGCTGAGGTTACCGCAGAGGTTTTGTGAATTTCTGCTGCTTTGTTAATAATATCGGTTGTGTCCGCCGCCATAACGGTCAGCGTTCCGTCGGAGGAAATACATCTTACAAGTTTACCCATTTGTTATCACTTTCGGCAAATGCCGTCCTTTCATTGAAATTGTGTTCCGTGCTTTTTGCAGACGAAAACCGCTCTTTGTGTTGTCTGACAAACCGGATTTTTGCTCAGTCCGTCATAAATACCGACAACCTCAAACCGCACCGCTTCAAGCCATTTTTGAATTTTTTCAAGCTCATAGCTGCGCTCCGAAAACTCCTCGCTTCGGCGGTAATATACATCGTCGTCATCGTCTTTTTCAAAAATATCAAGCGATACCCGGACAGAACTGTCTTTTTCATTATATGTGTTCTGCCAGACGCAAAAAACATTTTCCATGTCATAAACAAAAGTGTTGTCGGAAAGTATGCTTTTATGCTTATACGGTGTGTTGACGTCAAAAATGAAAATGCCTTTATCGTTCATGAAAAGTGAAACTCTTCTGAAAATTTCCCTGACGTCGCTTTCTTCGGTGACATGATTGATACTGTCAAGCGTGCATACGGCGGCGTCAATTGTTCCGAAAAGGTCAAGCTCCTGCATCTTCTGGCAAAGAAAAACTGCGTCTGCGCCGCACTCGAATTTTTTTTGCTGAGCAAGGCTTAGCATGTTTTCGGATGCATCAACGCCGACGATTTCATAGCCTTTTTGCGCAAGCAGCATTGAAAGCGTTCCCGTGCCGCAGGCAAGGTCAAGCAAAATCCCCTCACCGATTCCGTTTTCGGCAAGGAGACCGTGAATATAACTGCTCATTTTTTCATAATTAATATTATCGGTGAGCGTGTCGTAATAAAAGGCAAAATCTCCGTAACCGGACAAAAAAATCACCCCTGTAATTTTCTCGGGCCAAAATCAGCCTTTGTTTTCTTCGTCTTTCATCTTTGAAAAGATTTTTTCATAACCGCCCATGCCGAAAGCAAGAGAACGGTTGACTCTGCTGATGGTTGCGGTTGAAGCACCTGTTTTGGCAACGATGTCGCTGTATACATTTTTTTCGCTGAGCATTTTTGCAACAACAAGGCGCTGTGAAATTGAAGCAAGCTCTGTTTTGGTGCAAAGGTCTTCAAAAAGCGCCTGACATTCTTCGGGCGTTTCAATGTTCAGAATGGTTTTATAAAGAAAATCAATGTTTTCGTTCATGTTTTTGTTTGTCATGGCTTTCTCCTCGTTTTCCGCTTTGCGGAATAAAGCATATAAAAGTGAATATCACCGCATAAATCTGCAGCTTTTTTAAAAAAACATTTTTGCTTTGAAAGCAAGATATACTTATATATATTGTATTTAATAATTTTAACATTTTAAACTCTAAAAGTAAACAGTAAATTAAACAAATGCAAGCTCTTTTTTTCGTTCACTGTGACAAATTTTTGACATTTGTTTGCAAATTATGACAATATTGTGTATAATGTTTATTGTCGCAAGAAAGCCTTATGAATTTTGCTTTGCTTTGCGACAGTTTTTTTGAAAGGACTTGAAACTATGCTTCCTCTGCTTGCAATCTCCGCCGCTTCAAAAACGGCAATTACAGTTGTTTTAATCATCGTTGCGGTTCTGTTTGTTTTATGGCTCGCACTCGGCGCCCTTTTCTTTCACATCGCACTCGGCTCAAAAAGAAGAAAAGACGAAACAGTACCGAGCAAAAACAGCCTTTTTGAAAGAAATGCCGACAACAAAAACCTGATTGACGGCTATAAATGGTATGACGAAAACTATAAACAAAAAGTAACAATCAAAAGCCGGAAGGGCAAAACGCTTCACGCGGTTGAATTTCGCAATCCCTCAAACAGCAATGTCTGGGTCATTACGCTTCACGGCTGGACCAATGTCAAGCGTGAAATGTCAAGCTATGCCATGGAATTTTACCGCAGAGGCTTCAATGTTCTCATTCCTGATCTGCACGGACACGGTGACAGCGAAAGCCGCTTTGTTTCAATGGGCTGGCTCGACAGGCTTGATGTTGTTGACTGGGTTAACAGCATTGTTAAAGAAAATCCCAAGTCAAAAATAATCATTCACGGCGTATCCATGGGCGGGGCAACAACCATGATGACAACCGGAGAAGAGCTTCCCGAAAACGTTGTTCTTGCAATTGAGGACTGCGGCTTTACGGGCGTCAAGGATATTTTTGTTGACCAGTGCATACGCAAATATCATCTTCCGCCGAAGCTTGTTATGCCGCCTGCAAGTCTTGTTAACAAAATTATTAACGGCTTTTTCTTTTTTGAAGCTTCCACACTCAAACAGCTTGAAAAATCAAAAACGCCCACTCTTTTCATGCACGGCGATAAAGATGACTTTGTTTTGATTGAAAACCTTGACAAAAACTTCAATGCCTGCGCCGCACCGAAAGAAAAATATGTTTTCCACGGGGCAGAGCACGCACTTTCTTCCCATTGGTTCCATGAAGAATATTGGAAAGTTGTTGACGCGTTTCTTGACAAATATCTTTATTCACTGCCCGATGTTGTGAGATAATTTGAATAAATATTCATATGTTATCAGGGGTTTTTCTTGTTAATATACATAAATATTGCAAAATATGCAGAAAACTGTTGACTTTAAAAAAACTCAGTGATAAAATACAAGCACAAAAATTAATTAAAAATTCTGGAGGTTTTCGTAATGAAAAAAGTATTGGCACTCGTTCTTGCCGCAGTGATGGTTCTTTCACTTGCAGCTTGCGGCGGCGCAGGAACAACCGCTGCAAAAGTAAAAGTTATTGACATCAACCTTACCGAAGAAGAATATGCTTTCGGTGTTGACAAAAATCAGCCCGAACTTCTTGAACAGGTTAACACTTTCATTGAAAAAATCATGAAAGACGGAACATTCGACAGCATCTGCGACAAATATTTCGGAAGCGGTGAGCCCACTCCGGTTAAATCCGCTGTTGAAGATTCATCAAAAGATCAGCTTGTTGTTGCAACAAACGCAGCTTTTGCTCCGTTTGAATACAAAGAAGGCGATTCATTCTATGGTATCGACATGGAAATTGCAGATCTTCTTGCAAAAGAACTCGGCAAGGAACTTGTTATCAGCGACATGAAATTTGAATCTGTTTGCCTTTCAGTCGGTCAGCACAAGTGCGACATCGCAATGGCAGGTCTTACCGTTAACGAAGAAAGAAAAGAACAGGTAACATTCTCAACTTCATATTATCAGGCAGCTCAGAAGCTTATCGTTAAAGCTGACGACACCACCTTTGATGCATGCAAGGAAACAGCAGATGTTGAAACGATTCTCAACGGCTTTGACAACACAACCAAGATCGGTTATCAGAACGGCACAACCGCAAAATATTATGTTGAAGGCGATGAAGACTGGGGCTTCGCAGGTCTTAAGGTTGAGGGCAAAGGCTATGACAACGGCGCTCTTGCAGTTCAGGATATGCTCAACGGCAACATCAACTATGTTATGATTGACGCAGCTCCCGCAGCACGTATTGCCGAAACAATCAACGCAGCTTGAGTTTAACTTAAATCAACAGATATATGCCTCACCACAGGTGGGGCATATTGTTAATTGACAGGTATAAAATATGACGAGTAAAATTTTAAAATTCATTGATATTTTTATCAATAAAAACGGCTATCTGGTTGTTCTGCAAGGACTGAAAAACACGATGTATATTGCAATTGCCGGTCTTCTGATCGGTGTTGCAATCGGTACTTTAATCGCAACGGTGCGCGTTCTTCCGAAATACAGCAGGCTTTCAAGATTCCTCAACGGCATATGCAGTTTTTATGTCGGACTTTTCAGAGGTACGCCGATGGTGGTTCAGCTTTTGGTTTTCTATTATGTTATGCTGCCGCTTCTCGGAGTAAAAATGCTTTCGGTAAATGTTGCAATGTGCGTTTTCGGTCTTAACAGCGGCGCATATATCTCGGAAATTATGCGTGCCGGAATTCTTTCCGTTGACGGCGGTCAGCTTGAGGGTGCCCGTTCGGTCGGATTGAGCTATTCTGCGTCAATGATTAAAATTGTGATTCCGCAGGCAATCAAGAACATTCTTCCCGCTTTGGGCAACGAATTTATTGCTCTGGTTAAGGAAACCTCCGTTGTTTCGTTTGTCGGTGCGCTTGATCTTTACAGAGCTTTCAGCAACATCGGTGACGCAACTTATGAATATATGGTGCCTTATCTTGTTATGGCACTCGTTTATATTGTAATCGTATGCTTAATTACTCTGCTTGTAAAAATCATGGAAAGGAGGCTTCGCAGAAGTGAAAGACAACGCTAAGGAAAACGGCGAAGTGCTCATTGAAGTTCAGGATTTGAAAAAAGCCTTCGGCGACCATGAGGTGCTCAAGGGAATAAGCACAAAAATTTATAAAGGCGAAAAGGTTGTTGTTATCGGACCGTCCGGCAGCGGAAAAAGCACATTTTTGCGTTGCCTGAACTGCATGGAGGATCCGACAGGCGGAAGCATTATCTTTGACGGTGTTGACATTGCCGACCCGAAGGTTGACATCAATATTCACCGCCGAAACATGGGAATGGTTTTTCAGCATTTCAATCTTTTTGCAAACAAAACCGTTCTTGAAAACATTATGCTTGCTCCGATTTATGTCGGTAAAAAGGATTTGAAAAAGCAAAAGAAAGACAACCTTCTCATAAAACTTCATCTGAAAAAGGGTGAAATCAAGCCTGTTAAAGAAACGAAAAAGACAATTGAGCAACAAGCAAAAGAGAATGCGCTTGATCTTTTGAAACGAATCGGTCTTGAAGAAAAGGCAGACGCCTATCCGTCAAGTCTTTCCGGCGGTCAGAAGCAGCGTGTTGCGATTGTGCGTGCCCTTGCCATGAATCCCAAGGTTATTCTTTTTGACGAACCGACATCGGCTCTTGACCCGGAAATGGTCGGAGAAGTTCTTGATCTTATGAAAGAGCTTGCAAATCAGGGCATGACGATGGTTGTTGTTACGCATGAGATGGGCTTTGCAAGAGAAGTCGGAACAAGAATCATGTTCATGGACGACGGTATGTTCATTGAAGAAGCCGAACCGAACGAATTCTTTGATCATCCGAAAAGTGAAAGGGCAGTGGACTTCCTTTCAAAAGTTATTAATATGTAAAAAAATCCGGCGGAGCATTTATTTGTTTCTGCCGGAGTTTTTGTCTGATAAGCGCAAAAAAAGAGAAAAATTTCAAAAAAATGCTTGACAACATCGGGTCAAAATGATATAGTATATAAGCACTTGCGAGAGTGGCGGAATCGGCAGACGCGCACGTTTGAGGGGCGTGTGGGGTGACTCGTACGGGTTCAAGTCCCGTCTCTCGCACCATTTTGAGTATTCATAAGGGATTTGACCTGTGAATACTCAATTTTTTTGCTGAAAACAGAGTTTGAAATATATTTTAGTTATGTACAGTCGCATTCCTAACGGTCTGCGACTTTTTGCTTTACGCCGATTCGGGTAACGCTTGTGAAATATAGCTGACTGCTACTCCCTGACGGGTGTCTTCTTTGAAACAAGGCTCATCGTCTTTGGCGATTTCAAGTACACCGACAAAGCGATAATGAATGACAACACGCTGTGTCTTGTTTTTGCCTGTACCTTCAGTCTCATAGACATCAATGTGGTCAATCAGTTCGTGAATAAGCGGTGCTGTAAGCATTTCCATTTCAAGGAACTTCCGTATTGAACCGAGAAACATTTCTTTGCTGTGCTGAATGGTGTTCAGGCTTGCAATTTTCTCCCGGAATTCAAAAATCTTTGCCTTCAGCGTTGCTCTTTCCACCTCGTACTTGTGTGCCATGTGCGTGAACCATTCGTCCGTCACCTTGCCGGTTGCGTTGTCCTCGTACAGCTTTTCATAGAGGGAAGCAACCGTCTGTTGACGGGCGATTGACTTTTGCAGTTCACCCTCAAGAAATCTCTTTTCGTCGTATAAATCCTTGTTGGTTTTCTTCTCAAGGATTTCGGTAAACAGATCTTCGTCCTTTTTGAGAAGTGAAGCCATTTGTTTCAGCTCAAGCAGGACAATCTGTTCAAGAGCGTCTGCACGGATATAGTGACGTGTCGGACAAGTGCCTCGGGTGTCTTTCACATAATTACCGCAACTGAAATAGTGAATATCTTTGTTGACGGTGTTCGTATGATACCGCATATTGCTTCCGCAATCCGCACAACGGACAAGTCCGCTGAATATGTGCTTTTGCGCATTTTCTTTTTTCGGCGCTCTGCGCTTTGCCTGACCGATAAATCTCTGAACGGTTTCAAAGGGTTCCCGATCAATGATCGGCTCGTGCACATTTTTGAAAATTCTCCAGTTTTCTTCGGGATTCGGAATACGGGTTTTGTTCTTGAAGTTTTTTGAGTATGTTTTGAAATTGATAACATCACCGCAGTATTCCTGTTGAGTAAGGATTTTTCCGACCGTTGTTTTGCACCATTTGTACGGATCAGGCTGCGTTTTCTTTCCGCCGCGATTCAAACCTTTCGATTGCCAGTACGCCATGGGAATCAGAATTTCACGGTTTTGAAGCTCTTTGGCTATCGTTTCGTTTCCCATACCCTCAAGACACATTCGGAAAATGTCTCTCACTACTTCTGCGGCCTCCGGGTCAATAATCCATTTCTTTTTGTTTGCAGGACTTTTCATATACCCGTACGGTGGCTGAGATAACGGTTCACCCAGATTACCACGAATGCGATGTGCACTTCTTACCTTACGACTAATATCTCTCGCATACATCTCATTCATGACATTCTTGAACGGTGCAATTTCATTTTCACCGTCTGCGCTGTCAACCAAATCATTTACAGCGATAAAACGAATGCCATGCGCGGGAAAGTAGTTGTCCGTATAGTGTCCGACAGAAACATAATCTCTGCCCAAGCGGGATAAGTCTTTCACGATAACGACAGAAATATATCCCATTTCAATGTCGTCAAGAAGCTCCTGAAATCCAGGTCGGTTGAAGTTTGTTCCTGTATAGCCGTCGTCAACATAATACTTGGTGTTGGTCAGCCCTAATTCCTTTGCTTTTTGCGTCAGCATTTTCTTTTGGTTACTGATGGAATTACTCTCGTTATCCTTTCCATCATCTCTTGATAACCGGCAGTAGATAGCGGTAATTCCGGCTTTTACTTCAGACTGCATGAAACCTCCTTTCCGGCAGTCAGACAAAAGTATTCTTCCTGCATTTTATTTCTTTCTTCGTCCTTTGTCAACTGTGCAAAATCGCTGCCGATAAAATCAGATAATTTATCTTTTAATGTTTTCTCTTCGGTCGTGCTGAATTGTGATGAAACCACATAACGGACACCGTTGATAACATATTCTTCGGTATCCGGTTTCTCGAACTTACCCAACCTGCACTCTGCACGGATATCATTCAGAAAATAATTGAACTTTAACCTGCAATACTCCCAAAAGGATATTACTATTCCTGACAAATACATTCCTCCTTATTAAAGCTTTTGTTTTTATTTCTGTCGGGGTGTTAGGGGTTAGCCCTTAACAAGCGGAATTTGTATCCCACATATCCAATGCTTGTTAAGACTTTGTCGTGGCTGAAAAAGTCGTAACAAGCAAAGATGACTATTCAATTCCAATGCTTGTTAAGACTTCGCCGCAGTATAAAAAAGTCGTAACAAGCAAATTTGTGGATATAAATTCAGTGCTTGTTAAGACTTATCCCACGTTTTTTTATCGTTCCCACTGCTTTTGTTTCTGAAGAAAAGCTGCATATCGGGCAAGCGCTTTTTCCGTGATTTCTTCCATCTTTTTCGGCGGAATATCTTTCTTAAAATACTTCTTAAAAGTTTCAACCGGGATTTTTACATATTCCTTTTGATTAGCTTTTTGCTCCTGCATAATTTCAAAAATAGCATCCATAGTCAGATTGTTTTCTTCACTCAGTTTATGCATACGCTGAGCCTGTGAAAGTGACGGAGTGCAATCTTCACTTTCAATAGTGGTGATTAAATCAAGTTGTTCAGCTTCGGTTAAATACGAAAGTTCAACTGCGGGAGTAAACGAAATTCTGCCTTCATCCACCATATCAAGAAGCGGCTTTTGCAGATTATTGAGTCTGATATACCGCTGAATCTGCATTCGTGAATCGGGCATCGTTTCCGCAAGCAATTCATCACTACGGAACTTCGTCCCAACTTGTGACGAAGTTAAATCTGTTCTTGCTCCCTGTTTTTTCATTGCGTCATGTCGCATTTTATATGCACGGGCTTTTTCGCTCGGCAAGATTTTTTCTCTGCATAAATTGCAATCCACAAAACTGATTATCGCTTCTTCTTTTGAAAGCTCTCTGACGTATACGGGAACAGATGAAATATTTAACTCCTTTGCAATCTGCCATCGTCTGTGACCGGAGATGATTTCATAACCGTTATCCGACTTATTAACAATCAGCGGTGTGATGATTCCGAATTCTTTAATGCTGTCGCGAAGCTCGTCATATTCGTTTTCATCCACGCTCTGAAACGGATTGTTTTCAAACGGTTGCAGCAAATCGGGACTCAGATATTCTGTTCTTTCTGTTGACATGATTTTGATTTTCCTTTCCTTTTAAATTTTAGTTTTCAGTTTTTAACTTCCGCTTTTGCTAAAGCATAGTTTTACCTTCCTTCTTTCTCGAGGGATAGTTATCAAATATTTTTTTACCGGCCGAAGAAGAAATCCTTTCTCTTTCTATTGGACATTTTCGTTGAAACGGCTAATCAGTTTTTATGAACTTTTCTTACAAGCCGAGAAAAGAAATTGCACATCAATAACTATTTGCTTACAAATTTAACAAATTGTATGACGAAAGTTTTTCATACGAGCCGAAGAAGAAATCGTTTGTTTATTCGAATTTCAGTAGCAATCGGATTTTCCTATATACTTAAAGTTAGTAATAACTTTAATAGAACATAAACATTCTCTTTTCGGACAGTAAGTATATTTCAGTCTTACTCTGCTCAGTCTTATTACTTGCGGTTTTTACGCAGACTCAACGCTTGTTTTCGGCACAGGTAAAACATACAGTCTTGCCAGTTTGCTTTTACCTTGATTTTCACGGTGAAGCAATTTGTGCTTCACAAGTTCCCGTTGTATTCGTGTTGCTTTATCATGTCCGCAACCGAGTGCTTCACTTGTTTCAGCAATAGTGAAGAAGATAAAAACTTCACCATTTTTGTCGCACCATTTATTTGCGGCAGATAGCTGTGTTCTGTCGAGCATCAAACCGTAAAGTAGTTTTGCTTCGGCAGATAAATCCTTAAATTCGTCGCTGAATAAGAATTTCGGCATTTTGAAAAATGCTTTGTTATTCATGTTTGTAACTCTCCTTTGATTTCTTGATATTTGTAAGTTCGTTTATGATAAAAATTATCCAATCTATGATTCTGTCTGAAACTTGACTTCGAAAGCGTAAAAAATACCCCTCACTTGTAAGGAACGGGAGAAGGCAAAAGTCAGGGTAAAATCAGAAAAATTTTAAAGTTTGTGAAAACTGCATAAATGATTTTTTCAGTATTTTTACTTTTCCATTTTGATGCTTGTAAAATATCCCTCTACTTGTAAGGAACGAGAGAGGTCAAAAGTTAACCCAAAATCGCAAAAAATTTGAAAATAATGAAAGTTTGTGAAAATTGACCAAAAGATCTTCGTCATCGTGCAACTGCGTTTTTTACAGCTTTTCGGGTGGATTTTTAACGAAATTTTCCTTTGTAACGGGTTTGCAAGCAAAAGTATAGTAACTTCATTGATTTTAGTTTTAAAGCCCTTATTTGCCTTTAAACTGAAAATTTGAGCAAAACAAAAAAGCCGTCACACAGGACAGCACAACACAGAGAGATTGTTCATCTCTCAAGGTTTGTACTGAAACTATGTAACGGCTTAAAAATTAAACCAAGGTTGTCCGTATGCTCCCGACCGGTCTCCGGACAGATACTGTTTCGGTCGGTGCAGTAATGATGCTCACTGCCGGCTAAAAATTATGTGTTTCAGGTTTATTCAGTTTTTGGGCAGAGTTAAATTCAACCAATTACCATTATATAGAACATTTGTTTGCTTGTCAAGTGGTCTTTTGAAGAAATTTAAAAGAAATAAACAATTAGCACTTAAATTCTCATTCCACACTACTTACAATTGATATGTTCATTGTAGGAAAAGCCACCCGAGTTGGGCGGCTTTTCCTAATATAAACGCATTGAAAGGAGATGGAAGAAAGCAAATTAAAAAGTTAAAAATTAAGGAAATCTTTCCGATACTTGACGCCGAAGAACTCGGCAAGCTCTTTCATTTCGCTGTCCTTGATTGTGTTGACTCTCGGCAAGTGAGCCGTCAGCATATAAATCTGCGCCGCTTTTTCAACGGTTTCGATTAAGCCGAACGTTT
>JBJEOJ010000105.1:0-11354 GCA_051880655.1 Acutalibacteraceae bacterium
CTTTGTGCGGACACGGCACGCCGTGTCCCTACTCCACCACGAACTAAAATGAGGTTAACTCCACACTCCAAACTCCACACTCCAAACTGTCATAAACTCCACACTAAAAAGAAAGGTGGTCATAAAATGAGCACAAAAAAACCGGTAAAGTCTCAAGGCACTTTGCAAAAAAGCAAATATGAAATGTACCGTGACCAAAAGGAAGCAGCACCAAAGGTGAACAATCTCTCAAAAACCGCAATGAGACTGCTTTCTCTTCTCAAGGGCAGCCGTCTTAAAGTTGCCTTTGTTGTTGTTGCCGGAGCAGTCAGTGCGGCGCTGAGCATAATCGGACCTCGTTATCTCGGAACGATTATGGATCTGATTAACGAACAGATTCAAAACAAGCTTCAGACAGGCAGCATGAATTTTTCAAAAATTACCGATGTGCTTCTGACCATTTTGCTCATTTATGTTGGCAGTGCGCTTTGCTCTTTTGCGCTTCATTTTGTGATGGCAGGCGTCACACAATCGCTGATTACAACGCTTCGTTCCAAAGTCAATTCCAAGCTTTCCGCCCTGCCGCTTTCCTATTTTGACAGCCACAACAAGGGCGACTTGTTAAGCCGTGTTACAAACGACATTGACAACATCAACAACTCGTTTCAGAATGTATTCATTCAGTTTGTCAATTCCGTTGTAACATTTTTCGGTGTTTTCGCCATCATGATGAAATATAATGTCATCATGACGGTGGCTTCGCTTTCTCCCCTGCCTGCGGGACTTCTGATTGCACTGCTTGTGCTCAACAGCTCAAAAAAATATTTCCGCCGCCATTGGGAAATTACGGGCGATCTGAACGGTCATGTTGAAGAGATGTTCACCGGACACAGCATTGTTAAAATTTTCGGGCATGAGCAAAAAGCAATTGAAGAATTCCGTCAAATCAACAACGAGCTTTATGAAGCAGGAAGAAAAGCACAGTTTCTTTCGGGAATTCTCGGTCCGCTGATTAATTTCACAAACAACCTCGGTTATGTTTTCATCTGCGTAATCGGCGGCTATCTGATCATCAACAAAGGTTTCAGCATCGGTGCGATAACCGTTTTTATGGCATATTCCAAGCTGTTTATGCAGCCGATTGTTGACATGAGCAACATGGTCAACCAGCTTCAGTCCTCATTGGCTTCGGCAGAACGCGTGTTTGAAGTAATTGACGAAGAAGAAGAAATCCCCGACAGCGTAAAAACCGAAATTAAAGATGTAAAAGGCTATGTTTCAATTAAAGACGTAAGCTTTTCATACAGTGACGACAAGCCGCTGATTGAAAACTTCAATCTTGAAGTTTCGCCCGGTCAGCTGATTGCCATTGTGGGGCCAACCGGCGCAGGCAAAACAACCATTGTCAATTTGCTGATGCGCTTTTATGAAGTCAAAAGCGGAAGTATCTGCATCGACGGTGTGGACATCAGAGATATTTCAAGAGAAAATCTTCACCGGATTTTCGGCATGGTGCTTCAGGATACATGGCTTTTCAAAGGCACGCTGAAAGAAAACATCATGTATGGCAGCAAAAACAAAACCGAAGCCGATTTCAATGCGGCAGTCAAGGCGGCAAGAATCGATCATTTTGCCAAAACTCTGCCCGACGGCTTTGACACGCAGCTTGACGAGGACGGCTCCAACCTTTCCGCAGGTCAGAAACAGCTGATAACCATTGCAAGAGCCATTCTTTTTGATCCGAGCATTCTCATTCTTGACGAAGCAACAAGCTGTGTTGACACACGAACAGAAATTCAGATTCAGGACGCAATGAAAAATCTGATGAGCGGAAGAACAAACTTTGTGATTGCTCACCGCCTTTCAACCATACGGCAGGCAGACAAAATTCTGTTCATCAACGACGGCAGAATCACCGAGCAGGGAACGCACCGCGAGCTTCTCAAAAAAGGCGGAGACTATGCGCAGCTATATTACTCTCAGTTCGGTGCAGTTAAGGCCTGCAGTGATTATGCGGGGTAGAAAGTTAAAGTCTTTATCATTACGCCGCAACATAAAGTCAGCGCAAAACTTTCATAAGATTAAATATCAAACAAAAACTCCCGTTCAGCTGACAGCACAAAAGCATGTGCCGTCCTGAACGGGATTAATTATATCATTTTTTGCCCGGGCAACCGTGTCAGACATCATCAACCCGAATAGGCTTGCTGTCGCCGTGTAACCGGGAGTAGAGTCACCTTGTGACCGGCTCGGGCACATAAATAAAAACTCAGAACCAACTCGTACGGGAGTAGTGTCGCCTTGCGACCGGCTCGGGCACATAAATAAAAACTCAGAACCAACTCGTACGGGAGTGGTGTCGCCTTGCGACCGGGAGTGGTGTCGCCTTGCGACCGCTTGCGACCGGCTTGCGACCGATTATAATTTGAATTTATCGAAAAAGCCTCGTTTTTCTTCGCCGACGGTTTTTCCGTCATCAACATTGTTCTTGGGCTTGTTTGTGAGCGTTTTGTCAAATTCTTTGAGAAGCTCTTTTTGCTTTGATGTGAGGTTTTTCGGAACTTCAACAACAATTCTGACGAATTGGTTGCCTCTGCCTCTGCCGCCGAGCTGCTGAATACCTCTGTTTTTAAAGCGGAATACTTCACCCGGCTGTGTGCCTGCGGGAAGCTCATATTTTACCTTGCCGTCAAGCGTCGGAATGAATACCGTATCACCGAGTGCAGCCTGTGCATAAGTAACGGTGAAATCGCACCAGACATCAAATCCGTCACGTTCAAAGAACGGATGCGGTCTGACGTTAACATTAACACGCAAGTCGCCCGTCGGGCCGCCGTTGACGCCTTTGTTTCCGGCACCGCTTACATTGAGAGCCTGCCTGTCATCAATGCCGGCAGGAATGTTGACCTCAACGGTTGCGGGTTTGCTTTCAAAGCCTGTTCCGCGGCATTTCGGGCAGGGATTTTTGATAATTTTACCTCTGCCGCCGCAGGACGGGCACTGCTTTGTTGAGCTCATAACACCAAACGGTGTTCTTTGCTGCTGCGTGACCTGACCTCTGCCGCCGCACTGCTGGCAGGTTTCGGGACTTGTGCCCTTTGCACAGCCTGTTCCGCCGCATTCCGAGCAGGTGTCGATTCTGTTTATCTTAATGGTCTTTTTGCAGCCCTTTGCCGCCTCTTCAAAAGAAAGAGTCACGCTTGCCTGAACGGTTGAGCCTTTGCGCGGCGCATTCGGATTCTGCTGACGACCGTTTGAAAATCCGCCGCCGAAAAAGCTGCCGAAAAGATCACCAAGATCAAAAGCATCGCCGAAATCAAAGCCGCCGAAACCTCCGGCACCGCCGCCGGCGCCGAAGTTCGGGTCAACGCCCGCATGACCGTATTTGTCATAGCGGGCTTTTTTCTGTTCATCGGAAAGCACTTCATAAGCCTCGTTGGCTTCTTTGAATTTTGCTTCGGCTTCCTTGTCACCCGGATTTAAATCCGGATGATATTTTTTTGCACACTGTCGGTACGCCTTTTTTATTTCATCGGCAGAAGCATCTTTGCTCACACCTAAGACTTCATAGTAATCGCGTTTATTTTCTGCCATTTATCCTTTTTCCTTTCGGTTATGTGTGCTTGATAATCAAATAAAAGCTATGCTTTAAAAAGCTTTGCCGGCTTATCAGTCAGCATCTGTGAAGTTTGCGTCGGTATAGCCTGCGTCGGTGTATCCGTCATTCGGCTGACCGCCTGCCTGCTGTGCGCCGCCTGCAAAATCGTTGGGGTTGAAGCCCTGTGCGCCGCCCTGAGGTCCGCCTTGTGCACCCTGTGCCGCTGCGGCCTGCTGATAAAGCTTTTCGGAAATCTTATAGAAAGTTTGCTGCAAAGCTTCTTTTTCGTTTTTGATCATGTTCATATCCTGACCGCTGAGTGCGGATTTGAGAGCATCAATCTTGGACTGAAGTTCGCTCTTGTCTGCTGCATCGAACTTGTCGCCCTCTTCAGAAATGATTTTTTCGCACTGATAAACAAGCTGGTCTGCTTCATTTATTGTGTCAATTTCTTCACGACGTTTCTTGTCCTCTTCGGCATACTGTGCGGCTTCTTTAACAGCCTTGTCGATGTCTTCTTTGGACATGTTGCTTGAAGAAGTGATGGAAATGGACTGCTCTTTACCTGTTCCGAGATCCTTTGCGGAAACATGAACAATGCCGTTTGCGTCAATATCGAAAGTAACTTCAATCTGCGGAACACCGCGGCGTGCCGGCATAATTCCGTCAAGGCTGAAGATGCCGAGGGTCTTGTTGTCTTTTGCAAATTCACGTTCACCCTGAAGAACATGAACTTCAACAGAGGGCTGATTGTCTGCAGCTGTTGAGAAGATCTGGCTCTTCTTTGTGGGAATGGTTGTGTTTCTTTCAATAACCTTTGTGTTGATGCCGCCCATGGTTTCAATACCGAGTGAAAGCGGAGTAACGTCAAGAAGAAGAAGACCTTTAACATCGCCGCCGAGAACGCCTGCCTGGAGGGAAGCGCCGATGGCAACACATTCATCGGGGTTGATACCCTTGAACGGTTCTTTACCCATGAATTTCTTGATTGCATCGTTAACTGCCGGAATTCTTGAAGAACCGCCGACCATAAGGACTTTGTCTATGTCGCTTGTGTTAAGACCCGAATCGCTCATTGCCTGACGAACGGGACCCATTGTTGCTTCAACAAGGTCAGCCGTCAGTTCGTTGAATTTTGCTCTTGTGAGGGTGGTTTCAAGGTGTTTCGGACCTGTTGCGTCTGCTGTGATGAACGGCAGGCTGATGTTTGAAGTTGTTACACCTGAAAGTTCAATTTTTGCCTTTTCTGCGGCTTCTTTGATTCTCTGCATAGCCATTTTATCGCCGCGAAGATCAATGCCCTGTTCAGCCTTAAAGCCGTTAACAAGCCAATCCATGATTCTCTGGTCAAAGTCGTCGCCGCCGAGGTGGTTATTACCTGCGGTTGCAAGAACTTCCTGAACGCCGTCGCCCATTTCAATGATGGAAACATCGAAAGTGCCGCCGCCGAGGTCATAAACCATAACTTTCTGGTCGGTTTCTTTGTCGATGCCGTATGCGAGTGCTGCGGCTGTGGGCTCGTTGATGATTCTCTTAACGTCAAGACCTGCAATTTTACCTGCGTCCTTTGTAGCCTGACGCTGAGCGTCGGTGAAGTATGCCGGAACAGTGATAACCGCTTCGGTTACCTTGTCGCCGAGATAAGCTTCTGCGTCCGCTTTCAGCTTTTGAAGAATCATTGCGGAAATTTCCTGCGGTGGATAGTTTTTGCCGTCGATGGTAACATGATAAGATGAGCCCATCTGACGCTTGATTGATGAAATTGTTCTTTCGGGATTTGTGATTGCCTGGCGTTTTGCAACCTGACCGACCATTCTTTCGCCG
Source organism: Acutalibacteraceae bacterium (assembly GCA_051880655.1). Lineage (GTDB taxonomy): Bacteria > Bacillota > Clostridia > Oscillospirales > Acutalibacteraceae > UBA6857. The sequence continues at coordinate 5,402 of JBJEOJ010000105.1, forward strand.
TTCTTTGAAAATGCAACAACGGACGGAGTTGTTCTTGCGCCCTCTGCGTTTGCAATAACAACCGGCTCGCCGCCTTCGATAACGGATACGCATGAGTTTGTTGTACCTAAGTCAATACCAATAATTTTAGCCATGATTTTATCCTCCAATAAATTAAATTTTTAAGCTAATTGATTTGTATTTATATTGAAACAGCTCCGGCTTTCGCCTGCTGATTTTTCAAGCTTCAAGCTTTTTTGTAAAAAAGCTTGGCAAAAAACTTTACTCCTTTTATCACGACTTTCCCTCGCGGTGTAATTGTAAAGTTTATTGCTTTCTGCCTCGCGTAACATCTGCGGACATTGTCCGCCGCGGTGTAATTGTAAAGGTTACCGCTTTCCACCACCGCGTCAGCATGCGGGCGGTGCCCGCCGTGAGCATACAAGCGCTGCTTGCCGCCATTGTTCAATTGACGGCCGCACCGTCAATCAGGAAACCCCCGGCGAGGGTTTCCTACGGTTAAACAGTCCACCGGACTGTTTAACCTACCTTCCTGCGCTTTTTGAAAGCATAAGGAGTTTCGCCGTCTGCGGACGGCGCCAAGGGCTTCGCCCCTTGACCCCACGAGCTTTTTTGTAAAAAAGCTCGGCAAAAAACTTTACTCATTTTGTCACCGACTTTCCCTCGCGGTATAATTGTAAAGTTTATTGCTCTCTGCGTCGCGTAACATCTGCGGACATTGTCCGCCTAGTTGGCTACTTTGACCATTGCCGGGCGAAGAACTCTGTCACCGAGCTTGTAGCCCTTGCTGAAAACTTCGGCAACCACATTTTCTTCAAGCTCTTCGTCTTCAACGTGCATCACACCGTTGTGAATGTTCGGATCAAAAGCATCGCCCTTTTCTCCGAATGATTCTACACCAAGCTTTTTGAAAATTTCGCCAAAATTTGTATAAATCATTTCCATGCCTTTTTTGAAAGTTTCAAAATCGCTGTCAGTTGTCTGAAGCGCTCTTTCAAAATTGTCAAGAACGGGCAAAAGCTCCGTCAGACACGCCGCTTTGGAATCTCCGTAGGCCGCTTCTTTTTCTCTTGTTGAACGCTTTCGGTAATTGTCGTATTCCGCAAGTGTTCTGATGTGTGCTTCCTTTGCGGCGGCAAGTTCTTTTTCAAGCTCCTGCTCTTTCGAAGCTTTTTCTTCTTCCGGCTGTTTTTCTTCACTTTCGGCAGCTTCTTGCGCTTCGGTTTTTTCCGTTTCCTTTTCTTCTTCGGTCTTTACTTTTTCTTCTTCTTTCGGTTTTTGTTCGTTCTTCTTTGCCATATTTACCTCCTACTTATTCTTCAAATGTATCAGTTAAAAGTTCACTGACTAAATCCGTGAGATATTTTACTTTCGGAATCAGCCTTGCATAATCAATTCTTGTCGGTCCGATGATTCCGACCGCTCCGCCGTCATGTCCCTGAATGTTATATCTTGCGACAATCAGGCTGGTGTTTTCAAGCTGTCGGAACATATTTTCTTTTCCGATCATAACATTCAGTGCGTTTTTCTTTGCCGAAACAGCTCTTGAAAGCTTTTCGTCTTCATCAAGGAACTGAAGCGTTTCAAAAATACTGTCGCCGAGTTCACGGTGATGAAGAAGATTTTGCTCACCCTGTAAATGTATCTCAGCCTGAACCGCATGAGACGCAATGTCGGCAAGAACAACAAAGAACGGGCTCATTGCAAGTGCGCTGTTTCCGAGTGAAGCCACAAGGGTCTGAATCATAACCGTTCCAATGTCGCTGACGGGTTTTCCGATGAAATAATTGGAAGTAATCTTATAAAAATTATCAATCATTTCCGGTGTAATTTCCGTATCCGTGCGGCATATGCCGTTTTTTATTATGCCCGTTGATGTCATCATAACAATCATGGCAAGCTTCGGCGCAACGGGAACCATTTCAATTCGCTTCACTGTTGCAAGCTCATCTGTCGGACTTGTTGAAAGAGCGGCGCAGTTTGTGATTTTGGCAAGCGTTTCGCCCGCCTTTTCAAGGAGCTTATCAGGATTGTCCGCCGCCTTTTCAAGCTCATGCTTAATGGCAGTTTTTTCTTCAGTTGAAAGCTCATATTTATTCATCAGGTGGTCGATATAATATCTGTATCCCGCCTGAGACGGGATTCTGCCTGATGAAGTATGCGGCTGTTCAAGAAGTCCCATTTCCGCAAGCTCGCTCATTTCGTTTCTGATTGTTGCGGAAGATACGGAAATCGGCAGAGAGCTCATAAGCATTTTCGAGCCGATCGGTTCGCCTGTTTTGATATACTGTTCAACGATTGCCGCAAGAATCATTTCCTTTCGTTTTCCGAGTTCCATAATCTTCACCTTCTTTATTGAATACATATATAGTATTTGCTAATCTTTAGCACTCTAAACATCGGAGTGCTAAACACTGTCATAAATATACATCGGTTGCTAAAAAAAGTCAAGTGTTTTTTGAAAAATTTTTCAAATTATTTTAGCCGCATGGCAACACCAATCTTATAAAGCTTGATGCCGAAATCTTATTCGGTTACCCAATGCGTAAACTATGCGGCAAACAATCATTTGGCTGATATTTCCGTCAAATATATAACATTTTTTATTTGTGAACATTATAATATTTTTTAATAAAATTTATATAAAAAAATAATTGACATACGTCATTTGTGGCTATACAATTTTAATAAATACTGCACAAACATTAATGCGGTGTTAATAATATTAATAATTTACGAAGAGGGTATTATCATGGATCAGTTCATCGAAGCTTTCACAAAAATTTATCAAACAATTTGCAAAGTCATTCTTAATGCGTTTGAAACAATCAAAGGACTTGTTGATTCAATTTCCGATTCTATCGAAGAAAAAGAAGCTGAATAACAGCTAACAAAAACGCAGCAAACAAAATTCAAAAGGCGGCAAGAATCAACTGCCGTCTTTTTTATATTGTTTTTTTTATTGGTTTGTGATATATTATTAAACATGATAAAATTCAGGGTGATTCATTTATGAAAATTCTTTTTGTCTGCACGGGCAACACCTGCCGAAGCCCGATGGCGCAATATCTTTTTCAAAGCAAGGCTGATAAGCTCGGTCTGCCTGTCACTGCCGACAGCGCCGGTCTTGCCGCTTATCCGGGAGACTGTGCAAGTGAAAACGCTGTCCGGGTTATGGCCGAAAAAGGAATTGACATGAGCGCTCACCGCTCAAAAAGGCTTTCGATCTATATGCTTGAAGAAAGCGATTTAATCATATGTATGAGTGAAAGTCACAAAGCTGCTTTGCCGTGCAAAGAAAAATGTGTTGTACCTCCCGGCGGCGTACCCGACCCTTTCGGCGGAGATATTGAAACCTACCGAAAATGCGCCGATGCGCTTGAAATATTTATTGATAAGCTTATTGCAGATCTTTCAGAAACCACAATTTCCGAAATGTCAAAAGGCGATATAAAAGAAATATATGAAATTGAAAAAGAATGCTTCAGCACACCTTGGAGCGAAGCTTCTCTTTTGAGCGAAACAAAAAACGAAAACGCTCATTTTTTTGCCGCAAAACGCTGCGGTGAGGTTCTCGGATATATCGGCTCTCATATTGCTGCAGACGAATGTTATATTGCAAATGTTGCCGTTAAAAAAAGTGCCCGCAGAAACGGCGTTGCTTCGTCCTTGGTTGAAAAGGTTTGCGAAAACGCAAAAGAAAAAAACTGCGCTTTTGTTTCACTTGAAGTAAGAAAGAGCAACACTGCCGCTCAGGAGCTTTATAAAAAGCACGGTTTTTCCGTTTGCGGTGAACGAAAAAATTTCTATACCGATCCTCCCGAGGACGGCTTTATTATGACAAAAAAATTTAACAGTTAATTATAAATGAAAGGAAACGGCTTTTTGCCAAAGAAAACAATGAAAATTCTTGCAATCGAATCCTCCTGCGACGAAACTGCCGCCGCAGTTGTTGAAAACGGAAGAACCGTTCTTTCAAGCAAAATTGCTTCGCAGGTTGAAGAACACAAAATTTACGGAGGAGTTGTTCCCGAAATTGCCTCACGCCGCCATGCCGAAGCAATTTCAGGCATTGTAAGTGCCGCACTGAACGAAGCAAAGCTGACGCTTGATGACATTGACGCCGTTGCCGTGACCTATGCACCCGGGCTGATCGGTGCTTTGCTTGTGGGCGTAAACTATGCAAAAGCTCTTGCCTATTCAAGAAATCTTCCGCTTATTCCGGTTCATCATCTGCGCTCTCACATCGCAGCAAACTATATCACCACACCCGAGCTTGAGCCTCCTTTTTTCTGTCTTGTTGTCAGCGGAGGTCACAGCCACCTTGTTGAAGTTAAAGATTACACAACATTCAGGATTATCGGCAAAACCCGTGATGATGCGGCAGGAGAAGCACTGGACAAAGCGGCAAGAAGCATGGGACTTCCCTATCCCGGCGGTCTGAATCTTGACAAGACAGCAAAAGACGGAAATCCCGATGCTTATAAGTTTCCGAGACCGAAGGTTCACGATGCGCCTTATGATTTCAGCTTTTCGGGACTTAAAACCGCCGTTATAAATGTTATACACAACAAAAGCCAGAAGGGCGAGGATTTCAGCATACCCGACCTCGGTGCTTCATTCATGAATGCCGTCACATCTTTTCTTTGCGACAACACGGAAAAAGCCGCGCGTGAACTCGGATATAAAAAAATTGCTCTTGCCGGCGGCGTGAGCGCAAACTCTGTTTTAAGGCGCAAAATGACGGACGTTTGTCGGCGCAATGCTTGGGCGCTTTATCTTCCGAGACTTGACCTTTGCGGCGATAATGCGGCTATGGTCGGTGCTCAGGGATATTATGAATATCTTTCGGGGAACACAGCCACCCTTGCATTAAATGCCTATGCAACGATGCCGATTGACGAACAGGAAAGATGAGTTTGCCACCGGGCAACACCACTCCCGTATGGGTTTGATATAAAACTTCAAAAGCAAGCTATCCATAAGCCGATGCCTGAAAAGCATCGGTCTTTTTCTGAAAAAAAGAAGCCGACCGGTCTGCACAGACCGATCGGGTACAGTCATAAATTTTTATGCCTGTTCCTTCATTTCCTCAAAACATTTGCTGCAATAAACAGCTCTGCCCTCCGTGGGCTTGAAAGGAACGATGGCTTCTCCTCCGCATTTTGCACAAGTTGCAGTGAACTGTTCACGTGCAGGTCTGCCGGCATTTTTACGTGCCTGACGGCATTCCTTGCAACGCTGCGGCTCATTCTGAAAACCTTTTTCAGCATAGAATTCCTGTTCGCCAGCTGTGAACACAAATTCTTTTCCGCAATCTTTGCATGTCAGTGTTTTGTCTTCGTACATGTTTTTAACCTCGCTTGAATATTTTTGCCCTTGCCGGATTTGCACCGTCACCTTTGAAATTTTGCTGATCTGTTTTACGAGAACAGCTCAACGCTCTACTTTAAGCTATCAGGCATATTTTTATTCTTCAAGCTCCTGACGGATTTTTCTTTTGGCTCTCTGAAGAGCACCGTCAACAGCTTTTTTGCTCATCGAAAGAAGCTGCGCCGTTTCATCATAGGTCTTTCCGCAAAGATAAGCCTTGAAAACAGCACGTTCTTTTTCCGAAAGTTTTGTGAAAACAATTTTCTTTGCCTGCCCTGCATCGCTTCTGAAAATAATCATATCTTCCGGCGAAAGCGAAGAGTCAACAATATCTTCATCGCTGTTTAGCGAAAGGCAAAGCTTTGTCGGAACAAGGCTTTTTTTCTGATTGCTCTTAACAGCGTTTATGATTTTATTTTTCATGCATGTTCTCGCAAAAGTTGAAAAAGAAGTGTTTTTTTCACTCTTATAAGAATGAACCGCACTGAGAAAACCGATAAGCCCCTCTTGAATCAGATCATCCTTTTCAATGCCGGTGACGTTAAACTTTTAACACAACGCCTTTGACACAGCATGGTAC
>JBJEOJ010000106.1:0-11325 GCA_051880655.1 Acutalibacteraceae bacterium
AACAAAGGCGAACAGCTCAACGAACAAAATGTCCGCTATGTTTTTTCACTTGTGCGTGAAGGCAGCGAAGATAAGCTTCGTACCATGGCGGTTGACTGCGTTTGCATAACAGCGAAAGGCAAAAGCGTCAAAGCCAAAACCCTCGGTCAGAAAAAATATATCGAAGCGATTAAAAACAACACAATTGTTCTCGGAGTCGGTCCTGCCGGAACGGGCAAAACCTATCTTGCGGTTGCGCTTGCCGTCAGTGCTTTCCGTGCAAAAGAGGTCAGCAGAATCATACTGACAAGACCTGCCGTTGAAGCGGGAGAAAAGCTCGGCTTTCTGCCCGGTGATCTTCAACAAAAGGTTGACCCTTATCTGCGTCCGCTTTATGATGCGCTTTTTGATATGCTCGGAGCGGAAAGCTTTCAGCGCTATCAGGAAAAAGGCTGCATTGAGGTTGCACCGCTTGCTTATATGCGGGGCAGAACGCTTGACGACAGCTTCATCATTCTTGACGAAGCTCAGAACACAACGCCCGAACAAATGAAAATGTTTTTAACCCGTCTGGGCTTTAATTCAAAAATTGTTGTAACAGGCGACATCACACAAATCGATTTGCCCGACGGAAAACATTCGGGTCTTGTTGAAGCGATGAAAATCCTCAAGCATGTTGACGGCATTGAAACCGTGCGATTTACGGAAAAAGATGTTGTCAGACACAAGCTTGTTCAGGATATTATTAAAGCGTATGAAAAATATGAGGAGGCTAAGAAAAGAAAATGAAAGATAAAATCAAGGTTGCAATAAGCAACGATCAGGCGGCGGTAAAAATTCCGTCGGGAACCAGACTTCTTATAAGACGCTGCTGCAATGCTGTTCTTGTCAACGAAAAATTCAAGGGAAGTGCCGAAATAAGTGTTTCCATCGTTGATGACGAGCAGATACATAAACTTAATAAGGAATACAGAAATGTTGATGCTTCAACCGATGTTCTTTCTTTTCCTCTCGGTGTTGACGGTGTTTATGACATCAATAACGACACCGGTGCTCAGCTTCTGGGTGATATTGTCATTTCCATTGAACATGCGGTTAAGCAGTCAAAACTTTACGGTCATTCACTCAACAGGGAAATCGCTTTCCTGACCGTTCATTCCATGCTTCATCTTCTCGGCTATGACCATGAAGCCGGCGGACTTGAGCTTGTTCGCATGAGAGAAAAGGAAGAAAGCGTTCTGACGCAGCTCGGTCTTGTCAGAAGCGGCAGTTATTATACCATGGATGAATAAGAAAGGCAGTGCAGACATTTTGTCTGCAAAGTTGGTGTGAAAGTGGAACATTATAAAGCGTTATTCAAAAGCTTTTTTTATGCGTTCAGAGGAATTGTTTCAACCGTCAGAACCGAACGCAATATGCGAATTCATCTGACGTGTATGATCTATATGTTTTCCATTCTGATTTTTTCGGATTGGTTCGTTTTAAGCAAGGGCGACTGGTGCGCAATTGTTCTTGCGTGTGCGCTTGTGGTTTGCGGTGAGCTTATCAACACGGCAATTGAAAATGTTGTTGACATGGTGACGGACGAGTATAATGAATTTGCAAAAAAGGCCAAAGATGCGGCTTCCGGTGCGGTTCTTGTCGGTGCTGTCGGTGCCGTTGCGGTCGGTCTTGTTGTTTTGCTTCAGCCGCAGGCTTTTAAAGCAATGTATCATTATTTTGTTCAGAATCCGCTGATGTTTTTGCTGTTTGTTTTAAGTCTTATTCCGGCAACACTTTTCATTTTTTTGCCGTTTTCGTCAAAAGAAAAGAAAAAGAAAAATCAGAAAAACTGAAAAACTTTGATTTTTTTCTTGACAAGCGTGTTTCAGCGTGCTAAAATGTGTCTATAATTTCAAATCAAACAAACCTGTGATTAAGAGTAGTAGCATCAAGTGACTGCTTCAAGAGAGCCGCCGGCGGTGTGATGGCGGTAGCAAGACTTTTTGTGAATGGACTTATGAGGGCGGCCGAAAGCTTTCAAAGTGAGTAGTAACCGACGGATTCCGGATTCGTTAACAACCGGGCTGCATAATATGTGCAGATTGAGTGGGCTTAAAAAAGCCAATATGGGTGGTACCGCAGGATAACGTCCTGTCCCTGTTTTATTACAGGGACGGGACTTTTTAATTTTCTGATGTTTTAAACTGCGTAAGCCTTAAAAATCTCTCTGAATTTTCAGAGTGTGCAACCAAAATGGTAACAGCCGAACGGCTTTTCCATAAATTAATATAAAAGGAGTAAAAAATCATGAAAAACACAATCAAAAAAATTCTTGCCGTTGTTCTTTGCCTTGCATTTGTTTTTGCTTTTGCAGCATGCACAGGTACAGATAACGGTGAAACAACAACCGAAGCCAACACTTCTTCAGCCGCTTCAGACGGCAAAACGCTCAAAATCGGAATCATTCAGTATGTTTCACACCCCTCTCTTGATAACTGCTATCAGGGAATCAAAAACGCTCTTGACAAAAGCGGCTTAAGCCTTGAAATTGACCGTCAGATCGGTTCTGACAGCGCCGCCGATTCAGACTGCGCAAGCTATGCCAAAAACATGGTTGCACAAAAATATGACATGATTTTTGCCATTGCAACCCCCGCCGCAACCGCTGCATATGCCGCAACAGAAGGCACGGAAATTCCCGTAATCTTCTGCGCTGTTTCAGACCCCGTTGCAGCAAAGCTTGTTGATTCAAACGACGCTCCGGGCGGACTTTGCTCAGGCACATCAGATGTTCTTGATCTTGATGCACAAGTTGACATGATTCAGGCAATGCAGCCCGATGTCAAATCAATCGGTATCCTTTACACAACAAGCGAGCCGAATTCCATCACACAGCTTTCTCTTCTCAAAGAAATCTGCGACAAGCGCGGCATCACCGTTGAAGCAACCGGAATCCAGAACGATTCAGACATTCCGTCAGCTGCAACCGCTCTTGCTTCAAAAGTTGACTGCATCAACAACTTCACCGACAACAAGGTTGTTAACAATCTTTCCGTTGTTCTTGAAGCTGCTTCAGACGCAGGAATCCCCGTTTACGGTTCAGAAGTTGAGCAGGTTAAAAACGGCTGTCTTGCCGCTGTTTCCATTGATTATGTTGCACTCGGCGAAGTAACCGGTCAGATGGGTATTGATGTTCTCGGCGGAGCAGACATTTCAACAATGCCGGTTAAAACAATTTCAGATGCAACACCTGTTGTTAACACCGACGTTCTTTCCTCTCTCAAGATGGAAATGCCCGATTCATACAGCAACGCTGAAACCGTTAAGACCAACGCTGAAGAAACAACAGCAGCTGAATAATCCGAAAACAACACATTTTGGCACTTTGATTTTTAATGATGAATAAAGGAAGTTTCTTATGAATACCGTTCTTTCATGCATAGAAGTCTTCTTAACAGACGGCTTTATGTATTCGCTTCTCGCACTGGGATATTATATATCGTTCACAATTCTTGATTTTCCCGACCTTTCCGTTGAGGGAACAGTTTTGCTCGGCGGTGCGTCTTATGCGCTTCTGGTGTGCAAGGGCGTAAACCCGTGGCTTGCGATTATCATATCCTTTATCCTCGGCGCAGCCGCAGGCAGTATAACAGGAATACTGCACGTCAAGCTTCACATAAGACCTCTGCTTTGCGGAATTCTTGTTTCAACCGGATTGATTTCGGTAAACCTGATTATGACGGTTGTCGGTAACGGCGGAAACTTCAAGGGCGAAAATGCGCTGAGCACAATTTCATTCACAAGAACAGACCCCACAATTCTCCGTACATTTCCGGCAAAGCTTTTGCCGGATAATGTCGGTGGAATCAACCTGCGGGCACTGATTACATTCTTTGCCGTTGCAATCATATTCAAGCTGATTCTTGACGGTTATCTCAAAACCAAAAACGGACTGATGCTTCGTGCCACCGGCAGCAACACTCAGTTTGTCACAATGCTTGCACAAGATCCGGGCAAATATAAAATTATCGGTCTTGCAATTTCAAACGGCTATGCCGCCGTTGCCGGTGCGCTGATTGCAACATCACGCGCAAACGCAAACCAGGGCATGGGAATCGGAATGGTTGTTGTCGGACTTGCAAGCGTTATCATCGGACTTTCGGTTTTCGGAAAGCTCAAGCATATGAAGCCGACAACAATGGTTATTTTCGGCTCAATCATCTATCAGGCGTGCCTTGCCATTGCAACCTATCTCGGTGTGCCGTCTTCTTATAACAAGCTGATTATGGCAATTTTGTTCACCATTGCGCTTGTTGTCAGCCACTCCATGAAGAAAGGAGAGAGCAGAGTATGATTGAATTTTCAAATATCATCAAAAAATTCAATGTCGGAACGCCCGATGAAACAACGCTTTTTGACGGTTTCAATCTGAGCGTCAAAAAAGGCGAATTTGTTTCTGTTGTCGGTTCAAACGGAAGCGGAAAAACAACCATGCTCAATCTCCTTTGCGGCTCATTGCCGGTTGACGGCGGAAAAATTACGCTTGACGGAAAAGATATTTCAAAAATGAGCGAGCATGTCAGAGCCAAAAAGATCGGCAGAGTTTTTCAGGACCCGCAAAAGGGAAGTGCGGCAAGCCTGACCATTCTTGAAAATATGGCGCTTGCTTATAACAAAAACAAGCCTTATTCACTCGGCCGAGCCATCAGCAAAAAGAATATTGATTATTTCAGAACCCGCCTTGAAGCGTGCAATATGGGGCTTGAAAACCGACTTGATGTCCGTGTCGGCTCGCTTTCCGGCGGACAAAGACAAGCTCTGGCGCTTGTAATTGCCAACATGAGCGACATCAACACTTTGATTCTTGATGAACACACGGCGGCTCTTGACCCGAAATCATCGGAAAGAATCATGGAGCTTACCGATATGTTTGTCAAAGAAAACGGTGTAACCTCTTTAATGGTAACGCATAATCTTCGCTTTGCGGTTGAATACGGTTCAAGGCTAATCATGATGGATAAAGGCAGAATTGTTCTTGACAAATCCGGGGAAGAAAAGCAAAACACTTCCATTGATGACATTTTGTCTTTGTTCAATCAGATTTCAATTGAGTGCGGTAACTGATAAATCTAAAAAAATCAAGCAGTAATCTGTTCGTTTCGGATTACTGCTTTTGTTTTATTTGGTTTTGATTTATGCCTTGAAGCGATAGCCTGCGCCCCAGACCGTTCTGATATAATGCGGATTGCTCGGGTCATCTTCAATCTTTTCACGAAGCCTGTTGATGTGAACGGCAACCGTTGAATTGTCTCCCAAAGCGTCAAAGCCCCAGATGCTTTCATAAAGCTGTTCCTTGCTGAAAACAATGTCAATGTTATTCATGAAAAACAGCAAAAGCTCATATTCCTTGTTCTTCAGTTCAACTTCTTTGCCTTTGACAAAAACTCGGTGGGTGAGCGTGTTGACGGAAATTGCACCGTATTCGATCAGGCGTTCCTTTTTTTCGTTGGAATTTTTGATACGCTTATACTGTGCAAGGTTCGATTTTACTCTTGCAACAAGAACAGTCGGTGAAAACGGCTTTTCAATGTAATCGTCTGCGCCGAGACCGAGACCTTTGATTTTGTCAACATCGTCAAGCTTTGCCGTCACAAGCAAAATCGGAATGTCAGATTTATCACGAAGCTTTTTGCAAATGTCAAAGCCGCTGATACCGGGCAGCATGATGTCAAGCAAAATCAAATCATAATTGCCCGTAAGCCCCATTTTAAGCCCTTCATAACCGTCAAGTGAAATGTCAACTTCATAGCCGTTGACAAGCAGGAAATCCCTTTCAATTGACGCAATATCGTTATCGTCTTCAATAATCAGAATTTTTTCCATTTCGGGTTCGCTCCTTTAATCATCTTTTTCTGCTGTCGGAAGTTCAATAATAATTTTCAGTCCGCCCGTTGGTACATTTTCCGCTTTAATTTTGCCGTGCATATTTTTTGTGACAATGTTGCTTACAATCGAAAGACCGATACCGCTGCCGTTTGCTGTCTGATTGCGTGCGGCGTCGCTTCTGTAAAACACCTCAAAAATATGTTCAAGGCTGTTTTGTGCAACACCCGGACCGTCATCTTCAATACTAAGGATACAACTGTCTGCATTTTTTGTCAATGAAATCAGAACATGAACAGTCGGTTTGTTTGAATATTTTGCACTGTTGTCCAGAATATTCGTCAGCATTCTTGTCAGCAAATCCCGGTCTGCCCGTATGAAAATGTCACTGTCTGCTTCAACGGAAAGCTGAACATTTTTCACGGCATATTCACTGTCATATACTCTGATAAAATCATAGAGAAAATGTCTCAGATTGATTTTTTGCGGATTTTCTGCCAGTTCATCAAATTCAAGCTTTGAATAAAGCAGAAGCTGAGAAACCATTTTTTCAATCTGTTCGGTTTTTGCTTTGATTGTTTCAAGGTATTTTTTCTTGGTTTCCTCATTGGAAGCAATTCCGTTTTCAATGCCCTCAACATATGCTTTGATTGATGTCAGGGGAGAGAAAATGTCATGCGTAATGCTCATCATGATTTCTTTTCTGTTTTGTTCCTGTTTCTGAACCTTTTCAACCGATTCGGAAAGCTTCTGAGCCATCTTATTGAAATCGTCGCAAACAGGCTTGAATTCATCGTTACGGTCATATTCAATCCGGTAGTCAAGATTACCTTCACTGATTTTGTTGACCCCGTTTTTGAGAATGTTCAGGCTGTATTCAACTCTGTCAAAAATTGCTTTATATAACAGTTTACTTATTAGATATATAGCGATTATAGCAATTATGACAAAAAGAAGATTTGTAAAAAATGTCGTTATATAAAATCTATTATCTTTTGGACTGACAACAGATTCTTTTTTTCCAATTGCTATTATAGTATACTCATCCGAATTATGATGAATTATACCTTTAAAAATGATGTTGTTTTCAATTATTGAAAATGATTTTTCCTTTGTACCGCTGACCTGATTGGATAGATTTTTATAATTATCAACAAGTTCTTCACTGTTATCCGAAGCTGCTTTATATATGCAATCTTCATTCTTAAAGACAGTAACAAAAACAGTGCCTTTGATGTCATTGCTTTGATAAATGTTTTCAATATTTTCATCGCCGGTTGTTTCAAGTTGATTTTTATATTGATCATACATGAAATTACAGGCATCATAAGCGTAGGTAAGATTATCCGTTTCGTTGAAATAATTAGAAATTTTGGAGTAATTCATCGCATTGGGGGTATTATTGCTGAAAAAAGTCAGATAAATAATTGTTGTACCGATGACAGCAAGCATCATTGGACAAAAAAGTATAATTATGTTAACTAATTTCAGCTTTCCACCGATTGTCATATTTTTAACTTTTTCTTTTTTGAAAATTTTTATAGAAATCGCCTCACATAAAAAGCCGAATAGCATACGGCTATATCTTTTACGGTAATATATTAACATAATATGAACTCTCATTCTATAAACTACCGATAAACAATTATAAATATTTTGTCAAAATACGGAATAAATTTTTGTATTTTATTAAACTTTTGCATATTAATATAAAAACAGCAATTCATTGAATGCTGTTACAAGACAAATTAAAACATAATTGTTGAATTATTTCAAGTCTAAAAAAATAAAATATTTTCAAACATGAAGTAAATGATTGACTTTAAATAACCTTGCGCATATAATTGAATTGCAGAGAAAATGCAAATACGAAAGGAGAAAATATGATGGAAGAAAAATATTCTGCTTTGTTTACCCCGTGGTCGATCGGCAATGTTGAAATCAAAAACCGAATTGTCCTTTGCCCGATGGGAGGAACTTCGCTTTTCGGCTGGATGGAGCCGAACCATTTTGACAAGGAAGCCGCCGCTTTCTTTCTTGAAAGAGCAAAAAACAATGTCGGACTGATCATACCCGGCATCGCTCCGCTTCGTGACACGATCGGAGGCAGATGGCTTTGGCAGAACAAAAAGATGTTTAAAGATCTCAAGCCGTTTATGCAGGAGATTCACAAAACCGGCGCAAAGCTTTTTGTTCAGCTGACAGCAGGCTTCGGAAGATCGTTTGCACTGCCGAATTCTCTTGTTGCCGTTGCAAAAAGCAAGGTAATGAGCAAAATTGCAAAGCCGATTGTTGACCTTGATTATCTTTCGGCAAGTCCGAGTGAGCTGCCGTCAAGATGGGCGGAAGATATCAAATGTAAAGCGCTGACCGTTGAGCAGATTGAAGAAATGATTGAAGCATTTGCCAAAACCGCAAAGCTTTGCATGGAGGCAGGCGTTGACGGCGTTGAAATTCATGCGGTTCACGAAGGCTATCTTCTGGATCAGTTTGCAATGAAATATACAAACAAGCGTACCGATATTTACGGCGGTTCGTTTGAAAACAGATACCGTTTTGCCGTTGAAATCGTCAAGCGCATCAAAGAAACCTGCGGCAAGGATTATCCGGTTTCTCTGAGATATTCCGTTGTTTCCAAAACCAAAGGCTTCTGCAAGGGCGCCGTTCCGGGTGAAGACTACGTTGAAGTCGGAAGAGACATGGAAGAAAGCGAAAAAGCGGCAAAATATCTGCAGGACGCAGGCTACGATATGCTCAACGCCGATAACGGTACATATGATGCCTGGTATTGGGCACACCCGCCTGCCTATATGCCGGAAAACTGCAACCTTGCTGATGTTTCGCACATAAAAAAATTTGTTGATATACCGGTTGTCTGCGCCGGACGAATGGATCCCGAAGTCGGCGCAAAAGCGGTTGCCGACGGTCAGATTGACGCAATGGGTGTTGCCCGTCAGTTCCTTGTTGATCCGCAGTGGATTACAAAGCTTATGGACGGCAAAGAAGATGAAATTCAGCCGTGCATCTGCTGTCATAACGCCTGCTTCAACATGGCGCATTATAAAGGCGTTGCCAATGACCAGAGCATGGGTGACAGCTCTCACATGGCTCGCTGTGCGCTGAATCCTGAAACAATGCAGACAAAGAAATATAAAATTGTTCCTGCAAAAACGCCGAAAAAAATCGCCGTAATCGGCGGCGGAATCGGCGGAATGGAAACGGCAAGAGTTGCCGCTTTAAGAGGTCACAAGGTAACCCTTTATGAAAAGAGCGACAAACTCGGCGGCATCTTCATTGCAGCAGCCGCACCGAGCTTTAAAGAAAAAGACCGTCAGCTGATTGAGTGGTATAAAAATCAGATTGCAAAGCTTCCGATTGAAGTGAAGCTCAATTATGACGTGAAAGACCTCAGCTCCCTTGCCGCCGATGAAATTGTGATTGCAACCGGCTCAAAGGCTCGCACAATCCCCGTCAAAGGCGTTAAAGAATATGCGATGGACGCAGTTGATTATCTTCTCGGCGAAAAAGAAGTCGGCGAAAATGTTGTCATTGTCGGCGGCGGACTTACCGGCTGTGAAATTGCGTATGACCTTTATCTCAAAGGCAAAAAGCCCGTGATTGTTGAAATGAAAAACGATCTGATTGCCGTAAAAGGCGTATGCCTTGCAAATTCAAGTTATCTGCGCGATTTCTTTGAAGCAAACAAGGTTCCCGTTTATCTTGAAACTTCATTAAGTGAAGTCCTTGAAGACGGAATCATGGCGAAAGACAAGAACGGCAAGGTATTCAAAATTGAAGCAGACAGCGTAATCATGTCTGTCGGATATATCCCGACGCCGCTTGTTCAGGCAAAGAACAAGAACATTCACTATGTCGGTGACTGTGATAAGATTGGCAACCTCAGAACGGTTGTCTGGGGCGCATGGGACGTTGCCATGAAGCTTTAAAATAAGGAGCAAACAGGTAAAGATTATGACAAAAGCCGAAGAATACATAAGAATAAGGCTTTTTCAGTTGCAGGACAAAAAATATAAGGAATTCAGCAGCAAACTGATTCCGACAGTTGACGCCGATCTTGTTATCGGCGTCAGAACGCCTGCTTTGCGAAAGCTTGCAAAGGAATTTTCAAAAAATCCGCTGTGTGATGAGTTTATGCAAAGTTTGCCGCACAGCTATTTGGAAGAAAACAACCTGCACGCCTTTTTGATTGAGCAGATAAAAGATTATGACAAGGCGGTCAAAGAGGTTGATTTGTTCCTGCCTTATGTTGACAACTGGGCAACCTGCGACCAGATGAGTCCGAAAATTTTCAGAAAGCATCCTGATGAATTACTTGAAAAAATAGGCGAGTGGATAAAATCCGAAAGAACCTATACTGTCAGGTTTGCAATCGAAATGCTCATGACCTATTATCTTGACGAATGGTTCAAAAGCGAATATCTTGCTCTTGTCTGCAATGTCCGAAGCGACGAATATTATGTTAAGATGATGATAGCATGGTTTTTTGCGACCGCACTTGCAAAGCAATATGACGCTTCAATATCATATATCGAAAACCGTAAGCTTGAAAAATGGGTGCACAACAAGACCATTCAGAAAGCATGCGAAAGCTTCAGAGTTGACGACGAGAAAAAAGCCTATTTGCGCTCTTTAAAAATCAAGTGAATTCATAAGCATGGGGCATTTATCAATTATTGATGTTGTCGTAAATTTATTTTTTGTTATATTGTCTTTGATTTAATAAAAAAATCAATAAAAAATTGAAAAAAGACTTGATTTTTTCTGCCATATAGGTTATAATCGCTATCGTTGACTTCGGGGTGTGGCGAAGTTTGGTATCGCGCTTGGTTCGGGACCAAGAGGCCATGGGTTCAAGTCCCGTCACTCCGACCATGTTGAGTATTCACAAAGGATTTAACCTGTGAATACTCATTTTTTTTTGAAAACAAGGTTTGATATTCATAACTTCATGGGAGGATTATAATGTCTTTGCGTTCAATGAACAATGAACTGAATGAAATTTTTTTTGAAACAATTGATGAGTTTGAAAAGAATAATATTACCGTTTCTTTGGAATTAATCAGAATTACAAAATTCAAAACGGATTATATCGCTGTAATTGTTTATGTAAAACCAAAAGACATCAGTTTTTCAAAAGCAAAAGAAGATAATAAGTTGTGTTTATTTATAAAAGTATTCAAGGAGAAGAATTTTAAAATTACTGATTCGCTTGTCAAAAAAATCACTGTATTTATAAATAATTATAAATACAATCAAAAAAATTACGGATGCATAATAAGGAATCTATATCCTCTCTTTGCTTTTCATGAATTAAGTTTAAAAATGCTTTCTGACAGAGAGTATCGAGCTACAGTTATTATTACTTTGCTTGTTATGTTTATTGTGGTGGTTGTTTTGGCACATTCCGGCTACAAAGTTGATGAGGCAATTCGTTCATTGTTTGAGATTTAAGTGATATGA
>JBJEOJ010000107.1:0-2323 GCA_051880655.1 Acutalibacteraceae bacterium
AAAATCACAAGAGAACAAAGTATCAGTTACCGTGCCGAATGTTTTGATTATCTCAACAACAAGGGCATAATTATGTCCTCGGAAGAGCCAGCCATGCAGCTTTTAAATCATATTGCTCTTGTTCACCACGGACCATATACTTTAAGGCCGCAGGAAAACGGTCAGGCGGTCGGCATTCCTGTGCCGCTCGGAAATCTCGTTTTCCATGACTGTATCATGGTGCCGTGGAATTGGTTCAACAACTGGGGAATACCCAAAGGCGACAACGGCGATTTATATTGCGCCTTGTTTGGAGGTATGCCGTATATCAGTCCGTTTGGTACGGGAGTCAGTAAAATCGGAACAGACAACCGCACGACCGATACCGAGCTTCTTGATGATGAACAACTGAAACAAGAGCTTGCTCGTGTCAAACCGCTTTCTGATTTGCAGGCAAAGCTTTATAACAAGGAGATGGTTAAGCACGAGTTTTTAGGCTCAACCCGCCGTCAGAAAGCAACCTATTCGGACGGAACAACCGTAACGATTGATTTAGACAAAAACACCTACGATATAGGAGAATAAATCATGCCAAGACTTGAAAAAAGAACATATCGTGTTTCAAACTTTACAAGCATAAATGACTTGCCTCACCTTTCACAGGAACGACTGCCTCATCAGATGAAATCAACTATTGACGATTTCGAGGGTCTGTTTATCGACTACGGCTACCGTGAGACTTCTTATCCCTATCCCCAACAAAACGCCTATTCCGAGGAAACTGAACAGGAAATCACCGTGGCTGTCCTGGAAAACGAGCATCTTTATGCCGAATTTCTTCCGACGCTCGGCGGCAGGCTCTGGAAACTGTTTGACAAGAAAAAGCAGAAAGATATTCTCTATTCAAACGATGTAATCCGTTTCCGTAACCTAAGTATCCGGAACGCATGGTTTTCCGGCGGCGTGGAGTGGAACTGCGGTATTATCGGTCATTCGCCGTTTACCTGCTCTCAGATGTACTGTGCTTTTGTGACAGGCAAAAGCAGCGAGGAGGTTTTGCGCTTCTATGAGTTTGAAAGAACAAGAGAAATTTATTATCAGATAGACTTTTGGCTGGAAGACAACAGACTCATGACTGACGTTCGTATCGAAAACCCCAACACAACGGTTGTTCCTATGTATTGGTGGTCGAATATGGCGACGCCTGAATACAGCGGCGGCAGAGTCATCGTGCCGGCAAGCAGTGCCTACAACAATTCCGACGGTGTCGGTATCAAAAAATCGTCCATACCTTTTGACAAAGGCATTGATGTTTCTTATCCCGAAAGTATTCCCGACACGATTGACTATTTTTACGATATCGCCTCGAACGAGGATAAATTTATTGCAAATGTGAACAAGGACGGCTATGGGCTGTTGCAGTTTTCAAGCAATAACTTAAAGGGACGCAAGTTGTTCTCCTGGGGACACCGAAAAGGCTCAAAGCATTGGCAAAAAATGCTGACCGACAAAGCCGGAGACTATGTTGAAATACAGGCAGGTCTCGGTAAGACGCAGTACGAATGTATTCCGATGCCGCCGAAAACCGTCTGGTCTTTTTCGGAGTGTTATACCCTTGCCGATATTCCGGAAGAAAAAGTCAACGCCGATTACACAGAGGCTGTTGATGCAATCAAAGAGCAGATTCATGCTCTCGGCGGCTGTTCTTTATTAGACGAAAGACTTCCCAAAATCGCAGACAGCATCAGTCTGCAAAATGGACAAACCGTATTAAAGGGCAGCGGCTTCGGGTATCTTAACGGCAGACTCGGCGGTAAAGTGCCCGAACAGCTTGATTTTTCCGAAAATGATGATGTAAAAGGATGGCTTGCTCTTGCAGACGGAAAAGAACCGGAAACAGCGTTAACCTTTACATACGGCGAACGAATGAAAAACTTACTTGTGAAAAATCAAAATATTTGCAATTGGAACATTCCGTATCAGCTTTCTTTGCTTGCTTACGATTGCCGGGACTTTGGAAAAGCAAAAGAATGGTGCGAAAAAAGTCTGATACTTGACAGTAACGCAAAGAATCATCATCTTTATGCCCATATCCTGTATCAGCTTAAAGATCCGAACTGCGTTTATTTTGCCAAAAAGTGTCTGCGTCTTCAAAATAACAATTACGCTCTTGCCGAAAGCATTTTGTCACTTCTGATAAAGCAAGGCGCCTTTTCTGTTCTGACAGATGAATTTGAAAATCTTGATGCCCGGCTGCAAAGCAACCCAAGGCTTTTGATGTATTGCTCCATGGCATATCTGAAAAGCGGCAATGCAAAAAGAGCCGAAGAAATTCTCACAAAAG
>JBJEOJ010000108.1:0-2314 GCA_051880655.1 Acutalibacteraceae bacterium
CTTCGTTTTTCTTGTGATGAACGACAAAATCAAAGCAACAACAATGGCGATGACAGCAACAATCGGAATGACGCCGAAAATGTTTTTGGAAATGAACCTTGTAAAAGAGCCGGGAAAGCCGAAAACTGCGCTTGAATTGGAAATAATCAGCGTTACGCCTCGGAGAATTGCCTGAGTGCCGAGAGTAATAATGAACGGATGAAGTCCCGTAACATTGACAAGCGCGCCGTTGATAAAGCCGAGCGCCGCACCGAGAATAATTCCGATTATGACGGCAAGCAGCGGATTGACGCCCGCAACCATCAGCTTTGCCGTGCTCATTCCGACAAGCGCAACAACCGAACCTACCGAAAGATCAATTCCCGCAATAAGAATTGCAAAGAATTCGCCCATTGCAATCAGAATATTAACCGATGACTGCGCCAGAATCTGCGTCAGTGTTGACGCTGAAAAGAAATGCTGCGGTTTTGCGATGGCAAGAATAGCAAGAAGTAAAACAAGAATTCCCACCGTGCCGTATCGCTGCCAGATTTGATTAAAGGTTAAATCGCTTTTTCTTTTAACTGCTGTTTTTACATTTTCAGACATAAGCATACCCCTTTGTGTTATATATCGGCTGTTGAAGCCCTGATGATTTTTTCTTCTGTTGCTTCTCTTCTCGGAAATGTTTTCACAATTTCTCCGTCACGAAAAACCGCGATAGTATCACACACCGCAAGAAGTTCGGGAAGCTCCGATGAAACAACAAGAACTCCCTTTCCCTCGTCGGCAAGGCGGCGCATCAGCAAATAAATTTCGCTTTTTGAGCCGATGTCAATTCCCTTTGTCGGCTCGTCAAAAATGATGATATGCGAATCCGCCGCCACCCATTTGCCCAGAATCACCTTTTGCTGATTTCCTCCGGAAAGCTCGGTGATGTTCTGTTCAAGGGAATGGCATTTAATGTTCATATCCTTTTTCTCTTTTTCTGCACATTCAAGCTCATATTTACTGTTAACAAGCCCTACAAGTCCTCCGCCTGACGAATTTTTGATAAACGGCAGAATGGAAATGTTTTTTTTGATGTTAAAATTATGAAAAAATCCTGTTTCACGCCTGTTTTCCGTTACCATGGCAAGTCCGTTTTTAATGGCAGAATACGGATTTCTGATTCTTACTTTTTTTCCGTCAATAAAAATTTCTCCGGACTCCTTTGGCTCAGCGCCGAAAATTGAATTCATCATTTCGCTTCTGCCCGAACCGACAAGTCCGGAAAAGCCGAGAATTTCGCCTTTATGAAGCTTGAAAGAAACATTTTTCACCTTGCCGTCTTTTCTTGAAAGTCCTCTCACTTCAAAAATTACCTTTTCTTTTTCAAAGCTTTCGGGGGAATCTTCATGCTGATAATTTTTTTGAATCTGACGACCGACCATCATTGTGACAAGGTCGTCCTGTGTGACTTCGCTGACATCTTTTGTTCCGACATAAGCACCGTCTTTTAGAACGGTTACTCTGTCGCCGATTTCAATGATTTCTCCGAGTTTATGGGAAATGAAAACAATACCCTTTCCCTCTTTTTTCAGCGAACGGATAATTTTAAAAAGATAGTTTACTTCCTCCGCTGTCAACGAAGCTGTCGGCTCGTCCATAATGATTACCTTACTGTCTGATGCAAGTGCTTTTGCAATTTCAACCTGCTGTTTTTCACTGATGCTGATTTCTTCAACCAGCGTTTTCGGATTGCGTTTTAAGCCGACCTTTTTCATCAGCTCTTCTGCCCGGCTATACATTTCGTTATAATCAACAAGACCGAATTTATCAGTCGGCAGCTTGCCAACAAAAAGATTTTCGGCAATTGAAAGCTCATTTATAACACTCAGTTCCTGATAAATTACGCTTATTCCGTTTTCCGCAGAATCTTTCGGGGTAAGATATTTAAAATCTTTACCTGCTATTGTGATTGTTCCCTCTGTCGGTTTGTGAACACCGCTTAATATTTTCATAAGTGTTGATTTGCCTGCACCGTTTTCGCCGAGAAGCACGTGAACTTCTCCGGCCTTGATTTCAAAAGATATGCCCGACAGCGCAGTCACTCCGGGGAATCTTTTGACAACATTATTCATTTTTACAAGTGTTTCCATAAATTTTCTCCTTTTGTTCGCTGTATCTATTATGAACAAAAAAAATCATTTTCATCGCACAAGTTAAAAATATTCCGAATTTTATTCAATTTTTTTGCAAAATAAAAAAGCTGCGTTTTACCGCAGTTGAATTTTAAACAAAAAAAGGGGCTGTAAAAAAACAGTCCGAAAAAGTCCGAGATTCACGGTTGAAG
>JBJEOJ010000109.1:0-11072 GCA_051880655.1 Acutalibacteraceae bacterium
ACTCAAGTTGGTGACGAGGCGCCCCTGCTAAGGGCGTAGGTCGGGAAACCGGCGCAGGAGTTCGAGTCTCCTCTTCTCCGCCAGAAAAAAATGACAGTTTTCTTCAAGAAGATTGTCATTTTTTTATTATCCGAAAAGTGTCTTACCTTAATATATAATGCTTTTAAAGGTGATTGTATGGAAAATGTTCTTTATGAATATCATTTTGCTATTGCTGACTTTTTACCGATTTTGATCCCGCTTGTTGTGGGAGTAGGTTTTTTGTATAATTCTATTTCTATAATCAGATCAAAACAGGAAGAAAAAGGTTTTGATCGATTGTTTTCTGTTTTTTCTAAGATTTTGGGCTTTATTGTCGGTCCGATATGTATCGGAATTTTTATTTTGTCTGTTGCAGGTATGTCCATAGAACATTCTGAGTTTCAAGAAAAGCTTGAAAACGGCGATGTATCTATTGTAGAAGGTTATGTTGAAAAGTATTTCGGAGGTTCTGATTCCGAACATTTTGAAATTAACGGTGTTTATTTTGAATATTTTGACCGTAATTTAATGAACGGTTATCATAAATCTGCTTCTCACGGCGGTGTTATTACCAATAACGGTCAGCATTTAAAAATCAAATATATCACCGTAGAGACCGAAGATAATGAAATGGGAGCAGAAAACATCATTCTGTATATCGCTGAAATCGAATGAAACTTCTCTGAACAGGCAGTTTATTAATAAAACTTGATTCTTTTCTTTATGCGTCAAACGGATTTATCCGTTCGGCGCTTTTTTTAATGTAGTTCCTTTTGTGTATTTGTCTAAAAAACCATTAAAGTTTTAAAAGTAAAACAAACCTGGTCCTACGGCAAAATCAAAAAAATCCGGGCAAAAAGCTTTCGTTTACTGCTAAATCTTTATACAATCTTAATGTCTGAAACATCTTATTTATACGGGCTTAACACAAATTAAGATAAAATTAAGACAAAAAAAGACATCAGATTATGCGGGGGCAGAATATGCTTGGGCGTAAAACAAAAAAACGGAAACATTTAACCTCATTTCAGATAATCATTCTCGGCTTTTTATCTATCATAATCATGGGAAGCATTCTTCTTATGCTTCCCTTTGCAACAAGAGACGGAAAAGGCGCTGCTTTTTCCGATGCACTTTTCACTGCAACCTCTGCGGTTTGCGTAACCGGGCTTGTTATTCATGATACAGCAACTTATTGGTCAATTTTCGGTCAGATTGTCATTTTGTTTCTGATTCAGATAGGTGGCATGGGAATTGTTACGGTTGCCGTTTCGGTTGCCGCTGTTTCGGGACGAAAAATCAGTCTGATGCAAAGAAGCACCATGCAGGAGGCAATCAGTGCCCATCATGTCGGCGGAATTGTGCGGCTGACAAAATTTATTCTGAAAATTACGCTGATGATTGAAATAGTCGGTGCGGCGCTGATGACACCGTTTTTTTGCCGCGATTTCGGATTCTTCAAAGGTATATGGTATGCTTTGTTCCATTCGGTTTCGGCATTTTGTAATGCCGGCTTTGACTTAATGGGTGTAAAAGGTAAGTTTTCATCGCTGACTTCTTTTGATGATAACCCTTTTATTAATTTTATTGTTATGGCTCTAATCATAATCGGCGGGCTTGGCTTTTTGACCTGGGAGGATATTAAGAAAAATAAATGGCACCTGAGAAAATACAGAATGCAAAGCAAGGTCATCATTTCGGTGACGGCAATGCTGCTTGTTGTTCCTGCAATTTACTTTTTCTTTTTTGAATTCTCCGACTTTTCGCTCGGAAAAAGAATTTTAGTTTCCATGTTTCAGTCGGTAACGCCGAGAACTGCGGGCTTTAACACAACTGATCTGACAAAAATAAGTCAAAGCGGTCAGCTTTTGATCATTATTCTGATGCTTATTGGCGGTTCTCCGGGTTCAACAGCCGGCGGAATGAAAACAACAACGGTTGCGGTTTTGCTTTCAACGGCACTTTCGGTATTCCTCAAAAAAGAGCATACGCATTTCTTCAAACGCAGGATTCCGGCAGAAACCATCAGAAATGCGGCAACAATTTTTATCATGTATGTTGCACTTTTTCTTGCCGGAGGAATGATAATCAGCAGAGCCGAAAACATTCCGATTTTAACCGCGCTTTTTGAAACGGCTTCGGCAATCGGAACAGTCGGGCTTTCTCTTGGAATAACGCCTCAGCTCGGCGTGTTTTCTCAGTTGATTCTCATTGCGCTTATGTTCTTCGGAAGAGCGGGCGGCTTAACGCTGATTTTTGCCGCTTTGTCAGGAACGGGAGCAAACAGTTCAAAATACCCACAGGAAAAAATAACGGTCGGATAGGAGAAAGAAAATGAAAACTGTATTATTAGTCGGCCTGGGCAGATTCGGTCGCCATGTTGCCATGAAGCTTGACGAAATGAATCATGAGGTTATGGCTGTTGACAAAAACGAAAAAAGAGTCAATGCGGTTTTGCCTTATGTTACCAATGCGCAAATCGGTGATTCAACGGACGAAGATTTTATGTCTTCGCTCGGGGTTAACAATTTTGATGTCTGCATTGTTGCAATCGGTGATGATTTTCAAAATTCATTGGAAACAACCTCACTGCTGAAAGAGCTTGGGGCAAAAAAAGTGATTTCGCGTGCGGCAAGAGATGTTCATGCAAAATTCCTTTTGAGAAACGGCGCCGATGAAATTGTATATCCCGAAAAACAGCTTGCAGACTGGACGGCAATCCGCTATACGGCCGATCATATCCTTGATTACATTGAACTTGACGGCAACCATGCAATTTTTGAAATTTCTGTGCCGGACAAATGGATCGGCAAGACCGTCGGTCAGATTGATGTCAGAAGAAAGCATGGAATCAATATTATGGCAATCAAGCATTTCGGACAAATGAATCTGAATATTACGCCGGAAACCAGGTTTAATAAAGATGACACCGTAATGGTACTCGGACATACCAAAGACATATTAAAAACCTTTCATATATAATTTGAGAAAGGGGAAGATAATATGAGAACGGCGCTTTATATCTGTGCTTTTGCCGCGGCATTTTTGCTTGTTTGTTTTCTGATTTTAAGGCTTGATTCTGTTTTGAAAAACAACCGCCGCAACGAAGATATACATAAGAAGCAAAATAACCTGAACATTGCGTTTGAAGATCCTATGACCGTTGAAGCCGTGTCACGGCAGCTTGAACTATTTTCAAAAAATAATCCCGAATGTCAGCTTAATATATTCTGCGCTCAAAAACCGGAAATTTTAAAACAGCTTGAATCAAATAAGCTTGATTTTGCTTTCTTGAATAATAGTGATTCAGAGCCGGACAAAAAATATTGCTGTGTCCGATTTTTACTGAAACAAAATGAAGTTATTTGCAGCAGGAATTATTTATCTGTAAAGCCGTTGAATAGCTGCGTGCAAGTACCGACAGAGGTTATTTGGAAGAAAAATGAAGATAAAGCGAATACTAACAATTTTGCAAGTATTATAAAATCACTTTGCGAAAAGGAAGAATAATATCCTTTGTTTTGATGGAAAGAAAATCTGTGTTGTGCTATAATTAAAAAATAGGCTGTTTTAAATATAATTAAAATTTAAAATAGATAAAACTTTTTTCGGCACTGCAAAGTGAAAAAGATAATTCGCTTTTTGCGGCTATAATACAGCAAAGCTCAGAAAAAAGAGAGTCAAGCATTTGTAACTTAATGATAAAACCCGTTGGGAGGTGTGTTCATGGACGGTGACAGACAAAGTCCGGAACAGTTTCTCAGAGAAATAAAAAAAGAAGAAAAAAATCAGAAAAGAGGACACCTGAAAATATTTTTCGGTTATGCCGCAGGCGTCGGCAAAACCTATGCTATGCTCAAAGCGGCTCATGCGGCAAAAAGACGCGGCACCGATGTTGTTGCCGGATATATTGAACCGCATGCCCGTCCGCAGACATCGGCATTGATAAATGGGCTGGAACAGCTTGCAAACCTTGTAACACAATATAATGGAATCACTTTGAGCGAATTTAATCTTGATGCGGCTCTTGCAAGAAAGCCACAGCTGATTCTTGTTGATGAGCTTGCGCACACAAACGCCCCGGTATGCCGCCATGCTAAACGTTTTCAGGACATTGAAGAGCTTCTTAATGCCGGAATTGATGTTTATACCACGGTCAATGTTCAGCATATTGAAAGTCTCAATGATACTGTTGCGTCCATAACAGGCATAATGGTGCGTGAAAGAATTCCGGACAGTGTTTTTGATAATGCAAGTCAGGTTGAACTTGTTGATATTGAACCGCAGGAATTGCTTGAGCGCATGAAAGCCGGGAATGTTTGTAATCCGATGCAGACCGATAGGGCGGCTGATAACTTTTTTACGGTTGAAAACCTGACCGCTCTTCGTGAAATCGCTTTGAGAAGATGCGCAGACAGAATGAATCTTCTGACAGAAAGCGCCAGAATGAAAAGCCACAGTGACTATCACACGGACGAACACATTCTTGTCTGCCTTTCGTCCTCACCCTCCAATGCAAAAATAATTCGTACCGCTTCAAGAATGGCAAACGCTTTCAGGGGTGCGTTTACTGCTCTTTTTGTTGAAACACCCGATTTTTCGGTTATGACCGAAGAGGACAGAAAACGCCTGAAATCAAATATCCGCCTTGCCCAGCAGCTCGGCGCAAAAATCGAAACGGTTTATGGCGAAGATATTCCGTATCAGATTGCCGAATTTGCAAGACTTTCCGGTGTTTCAAAAATTGTTATCGGAAGAAGCAGTGCGACAAGAAAAAGCATATTCAGCAAGCCGACTCTTACGGAAAAGTTAATTGCAAACGCGCCGAATTTAGATGTACATATCATTCCCGACGCTGACGGCGAAAAAAAGGTTTATAAGACAAAGAAAGCAAGAAGTCAGAATAAAATTGTTTTTTCTGCCATTGATATTATAAAAAGCACTGCCATTTTAGTTCTGGCAAGCTGTATCGGTATGCTTTTCAGCCGCCTTGGATTTGAAGAAGCAAATATTATCACGGTTTATGTTCTCGGTGTGCTGGTCACTTCCGTTGTAACAACGCATCAGGTTTACAGTCTGATTTCTTCCATTGTCAGCGTTCTTGTTTTTAACTTTCTGTTTACCGAGCCGAAATTCACTTTGATGGCTTATGATCAGGGGTATCCGGTCACTTTCCTTATTATGTTTTTGGCGGCACTTTTGACCGGAACGCTTGCCATAAAACTCAAAAATCATGCAAAGCAGTCAGCACAGGCAGCTTACCGCACCAAGGTTCTTTTCGACACAAACCAGCTTTTGCAGCAGGCAAAAGATAAAAATGAAATTGTATCTTCAACCGCCAACCAGCTTATAAAACTGCTTGAAAAAGATATTATATTTTATCTTTGTGAAAACGGAAAGCTCTCTCAGCCGCATATTTTTACGGTTTCGGATGAAGCGGCAGATGAGAGTATAACTTCGGAAAACGAAAAAGCCGTTGCTCAATGGGTGCTGAAAAACAACAAGCACGCCGGAGCAACAACCGAAACACTTTCGGGTTCAAAGTGTCTTTATCTTGCAGTCAGAATAAGCGACAGAGTGTATGGCGTTGTCGGAATTTTTATCAACAATCAGCCGCTTGATTCTTTTGAAAACAGTATTCTTTTATCAATTCTCGGCGAATGTGCTTTGTCGCTTGAAAACGAAAAGAACGCAAGAGAAAAAGAAGAAGCCGCAATCCTTGCCAAAAACGAACAGCTTCGTGCAAATCTTCTTCGTGCAATTTCACATGATTTGCGTACGCCTTTAACTTCCATTTCAGGCAATGCAAGTAATCTTTTGTCTAACGGTGAATCCTTTGATGCCGAAACAAAAAAGAAGCTGTATTCGGACATTTATGACGATTCCTTGTGGCTGATCAATCTTGTTGAAAATCTTCTTTCGGTAACAAGAATTGAAGAGGGCAGACTGAATCTTAACATATCCGAAGATTTAATGGACGATGTTATTTCGGAGGCTCTGCATCATTTGAGCAGAGAAAGCGCCGAACATCATATTACGGTTGAAAATGACGAAGAGTATCTTCTTGCAAAAATGGACGCAAAGCTGATGGTGCAGGTAATCATTAACATTGTGGATAATGCTGTAAAATATACGCCGAAAGGTTCAAACATACTGATAAAAATGCGCAAACAGGGAAGCAAGGCGGTTGTTTCCGTTGCCGATGACGGAAACGGAATTCCCGATGATATGAAAGAGCGCGTGTTTGATATGTTTTACAGCGGTGCAAACAAGGTTGCAGACAGCCGCCGAAGTCTTGGTCTCGGTCTGTCGCTTTGCAAATCCATTGTTAACGCACACGGCGGAAAAATTGAAGTGTCCGACAATAATCCGCACGGCTCGGTTTTCACCATCACATTGCCTGCCGGGGAGGTAGAAATTCATGAATAAAGCTTTGATACTGGTTGTTGAAGATGACAACTCCGTCAAAAATCTGATTTCCACAACACTGAAAGCACACGATTACCGCTATCTGACGGCACAAAACGGAGCAACGGCAATTCTTGAAGCATCTTCTCATAATCCGGACATCGTTCTGCTTGATTTGGGTCTTCCGGATATGGACGGTGTTGATGTAATCAAAAAGATCCGCACATGGTCGAATATGCCGATTATTGTCATCAGTGCAAGAAGTGAGGACACCGATAAAATTGAAGCGCTTGACGCAGGCGCAGATGATTATCTGACAAAACCGTTTTCCGTTGAAGAACTTCTGGCGCGTCTGAGAGTGACAACAAGAAGGCTCAGCATGATGCAAAACGAAACCGGCGCCGAACTGTCGGTTTTCACAAACGGAAAGCTTCGCATTGATTATGCTGCCGGCTGTGCCTATCTTGACGGTGAAGAGCTTCATCTGACCCCGATTGAATATAAGCTCTTATGTTTGCTTTCAAAAAATGTTGGTAAGGTCCTGACGCACAAATTCATCACTCAAAGCATTTGGGGCAGCAGTTGGGAAAACGATATTGCGTCCTTGCGTGTATTTATGGCAACGCTGAGAAAAAAGCTTGAAAAAGATCCCGGTTCACCGCAGTATATACAGACACACATCGGTGTTGGATACAGAATGATGAAAGTTGAATAACTTTAAAAGCACGGTTTTTAAAAAAGTTCAGCGAATACCGATACTATAAAGAAAAATAATAAAGAAAATGATAAAAAATACTTTACAATTCTTTTCCTTTGTGCTATAATCTTCAAGCATTATGCCGATTTCACGGAATACGGACAAAATCTCCGAGTCGAGATACTTCACCGACCGTTTTCTGAGGGTCAGGCAGATGACATTTATAATGAGGTGAAAACAATGATCACAAAAGAAGAAAAAAGCAAAATCATCGCTGAGTATGCAACTCACGAAGGCGACACAGGTTCTCCGGAAGTTCAGATTGCAATTCTGACTTACAGAATTAACACACTTACCGAGCATCTTAAAGAGAACAAAAAAGACCACCATTCACGCCGCGGTCTTCTCAAGATGGTTGGTCACAGAAGAAACCTTCTTGCATATCTTCAGAAAAACGATATTGAAAGATACCGTTCAATCGTTGCAAGACTCGGTCTTCGTAAATAATTTTGCAAAACGACGGGCAGGCATGGTAATAAATCGTGTCTGCCTTTTGAACGGTTTATAAGCATCAGATCTTTACACGGGGTAATCAAACGGGTTAGCACTAAACCGAACGCTTGTTAAAACTTTTTTTCAGTGAAAAACGAACGCTCGGTTTATTGCTAAACCTGCCTCGTGTGGATATAATAAATTTTAAAGAGAGGTAAAAACTATGTTTGAGAATTTCAGAAAATTTGAAACCACACTTGCCGGCAGACCGCTTGTTGTTGAAACCGGCAAAATGGCAGGACTTGCAGGCGGCTCATGCTTAATCCGCTATGGTGAAACGGAAGTTCTTTGCACGGCAACAATGGCTGCAAAGCCTAGAGAGGGAGTTGACTTTTTCCCGCTTTCCGTTGATTTTGAAGAAAAGCTTTATTCAGTCGGAAAAATCCCCGGCTCATTTCAGAGAAGAGAGGGCAAGGCAAGCGAAAAAGCAACCCTTTGCTCAAGAGTAATCGACAGACCGATTCGTCCGCTTTTCCCGAAAGATATGCGTAACGATGTCGGCGTTGTTGCAACCGTTATGTCTGTTGACCAGGATTGTCTTCCCGAAATTACCGCAATGATCGGTGTCTCTGTTGCCATTTCAATTTCAGAAATTCCTTGGGACGGCCCGATCAGCGGCGTCAGCGTCGGACTTGTTGACGGCAAATTTGTCATCAATCCCACCGAGGAACAAAGAGCAAAATCCGAAATGGCTGTTACGGTTGCTTCAACAGAAGATCTTGTTGCAATGATTGAAGCAGGCGCAAATGAAGTTGACAACGAAACAATGTTCGATGCAATTATGTTTGCTCACAAGGCAAATCAGGAAATCGTTGAATTTATAAAGGGTATTCAGAAAGAAATCGGCAAGGAAAAGATTCCGTTTGAATCTCAGGATCCCGCACCGGAAATGTTTGAAGCAATCAAAGCATTTGCAATTGATGATGTTAAGTTTGCACTTGACACAGACGACAAGCTTGTTCGTGATGAAAGACTCAAGCCCGTCTATGAAAAAGTTCACGAGAAATTCGATGAAGAATATCCCGAAGAAACCGAAAAAATTGATGATTGCCTTTATAAGCTTCAAAAATTTGTTGTACGCCGCTGGCTTCTTGATGACGGTAAGCGTGTTGACGGCCGTGGAATTAACGACATGAGACCGCTCAATGCCGAAGTTGACCTTCTCAGCCGCACACACGGTTCGGGTATGTTCACAAGAGGTCAGACACAGGTTCTCACTGTCACAACGCTCGGACCGATGAGCGATGCACAGCTTCTTGACGGACTTGATAACGAAGACAGCAAGAGATATATTCACCACTATAATTTCCCGTCTTATTCAGTCGGCGAAACAAGACCTTCAAGAGGTCCGGGCAGAAGAGAAATCGGACACGGCGCACTTGCCGAAAGAGCACTTGTTCCCGTAATTCCCTCTGTTGAAGAATTCCCGTATACAATCCGCCTTGTTTCAGAAGTTCTTTCTTCAAACGGTTCAACATCTCAGGCTTCCGTTTGCGGTTCAACGCTTTCACTCATGGCTGCAGGTGTTCCGATTAAAGCTCCCGTTGCCGGCATTTCCTGCGGTCTTATCACCGAGGGCGAACGCTTTATGACAATGGTTGACATTCAGGGTCTTGAAGACTTCTTCGGCGATATGGACTTCAAGGTTGCAGGTACCAAAAAAGGTATCACCGCCATTCAGATGGATCTCAAAATCCACGGTCTTACTCCCGAAATTATCAAAGAAGCTCTTGAAAAGACCTATGACGCACGCTGCAAAATTATTGATGAAGTAATTCTTCCCTGCATTGCAGAGCCGAGAAAAGAGCTTTCAAAATATGCTCCGAAGATGCTTACAACAAAAATTGATGTTGAAAAAATTGCCGATGTTATCGGAAAACAGGGCAAGGTTATTCAGAAAATCTGTGCCGAGTGTAACTGCAAGGTTGACGTTAACGAGGACGGTTCAATTTTTGTTTCGTCTGTTAATCTTGAAGATGCACAAAGAGCAATCACAATCATTGAAACCATTGCAAACGATCCGGAAGTCGGTTCAATCTTCCGCGGCGTAGTAACAAGAATCATGAGCTTCGGCGCATTTGTTGAAATTGCTCCGGGCAAAGAGGGTCTTGTTCACATCAGCAAGCTTGATGTTAAACGCACCGAAAAGGTGGAAGACGTTGTTGCTGTCGGCGATGAAGTAATCGTTAAGGTTATTGAAATTGACGATCAGGGCAGAATCAATCTTTCAAGAAGAGATGCTTTGATTGAAATTGAGGGCGCAGTTCCCGAAGATGACGGTGAAGAAGCTCCCAGAAAGCCCAGAAGAAACTCAAACAGAAACCGCCGCAGCTGATTGAATTTTAAGCATAAAAGCAGCAGAAACTTTAATCTGCTGCTTTTTTATATATAAATAAATGGGATAAAATATACTGATTAACGACTGTTTGACCTTGACAAGTTTTCAATAGTTTAATATAATAAATATAATGTCGAATATGTGTATTTTAAGACGAATTTTATAAAACTGTTGCTTAAATCAGACATATTTACAAAACTAAAATTAAGTGAGGAATCAAGATGGGTGCAATTGGAGATTTTCTTGATAGCAAAATTATCAAAAAAGATGTCGGCGAAGAAACTTATCTGACTTGGAGAGAAACGCTTTCTTATGCGTTGGGCAGAGGTGCTCAGGGCATGAACACAAGCATGACTAGCTCCAAATACATAAATAAGTTTTTAACCGATGTTCTTTTTGTAAAACTCGGCGACCGTGCTATGGCTGTCGCTTCAAGAATCAGATTTTTCTGCGGAATTTTTGATGCAATCAATGACCCGATCATGGGCGTTATTGTTGACAAAACGAGAACCAAAAACGGTCAGATGAGACCTTATATCAAATGGGCGCCGATTTTTGTTTCAATTGTTATGGTTATGTTCTTTATCGGTTCGTCAAATATGCCGATCTGGTTTAACATTGCATACACAACATTTCTTTTTGTAATGCTTGACGTTACCTATACTGCCTTTGATATACCTATGGGTGCTTTGGCGTTTTCCATAACGCCGAACGGTGTTGAGCGAACGAAGCTTTTCGGTGTCAGCTCAATTACCCGTTCCGTAGTCGGTGCGATTCCTCAGGTTTTTGTTGCCGCCGGTGCATGGCTTCCTTATTTCAAAGATAACACACCTAAAGCATATCTTACTTCCGCAATCATTTCCGCAATCGGAATTTTCTTTTTGACAAGACTTACCTATAAAAACACAAGAGAACGTGTTGAACACAAAGAAGACGCTCCGTCTGTCAAAGAGTGTATTATTATGCTCTTCCAAAACAGACCTTTATTGATGCTGTTTTTATCTAACATATTCTTCATTCTCTGTAAAATTCCCGAGCAGATTTCCTATTATTTTG
>JBJEOJ010000110.1:0-2281 GCA_051880655.1 Acutalibacteraceae bacterium
CGCCCGGCGTGTACGGCTCAAGACCGCTGTATTTTGAGCTGAAAAATCTGCTCATAAAATTCACTCTCTTTCAGTAAGCCGACATCGGCTCAATCTTCAAATCTTATCACGGCGCTTCTTGCGTGCGCATCAAGACCTTCTTTTTGCGCAAACATTTCAACACTTCCGGCAACTTCGGATAAAGCTTCTTTTGTGAAATAAGTATACTGAATTTTCTTGACGAAATCGTCAACGGAAAGCGGACTTGAAAATCTTGCCGTTCCGCTTGTGGGAAGTGTATGATTTGCGCCGGCAAGATAATCGCCCAAAGCTTCGGGACAGTTCTTACCCATAAAAATTGAACCTGCATTTTTGATGGAATCAAGATAATCAAACGGATTGTCCACACAAAGTTCAAGATGTTCGGGTGCAAGTTCGTTTGCAATTTCAATGGCAACATCAAGGCTGTCCGCAACAATAATTTTGCCATTGTTATCAATGGAGGCTCGGGCGATTTCCGCTCTCGGAAGAAGCGGAATCTGCCTTTCAAGCTCTGCACTTACCTTTTCGGCAAGTTCCCTGCTGTCTGTCACAAGAACGGCGGTTGCCATTTTGTCATGCTCCGCCTGAGAAAGAAGATCGGCGGCAACATTTTTGGCACTGCATGAACCGTCCGCAACAACAAGAATTTCGCTCGGACCTGCAATCATATCAATGGATACCTTACCGAAAACCTGCTTTTTGGCTTCTGCAACAAAGGCGTTTCCCGGCCCGACAATTTTATCAACCTTGGGAATACTCTGCGTACCGTAGGCAAGAGCCGCAATTGCCTGAGCGCCGCCGGTTTTGAAAATTCTGTCAACGCCTGCAATTTTCGCCGCTGCAAGAATGGCAGGATTGACCTTGCCGTCGCTCGTGGGCGGTGTTACCATAACAATTTCGCTGCAGCCTGCAATTTTTGCGGGGATACTGTCCATCAGCACGGTTGACGGATAAGCCGCCGTGCCGCCCGGAACATAAAGACCGACTTTTTCAATCGGAAGCACTTTCTGTCCCATCACTCTGCCGGGCTTTGTCAGAACAAAGCTGTTTCTGACCTGCTTTTCATGAAATTCTCTGATATTCTCTGCGGCAAGCTTTAAAACTTCGATGAATGCTTCATCGGTTTTTTCAAAAGCTTCGTCAATTTCCTGCTTTGAAACTTCAAGGCTTTCAAGCTCTGCCTTGTCAAATTTTTTTGCATATTTTATCAGCGCGTCATCACCGTTCTTGATGACATCGGCAATAATATCGCTGACGGTGCTTTCCAAATTTGTCGGAATACTGTTTCTTATAAAAAGCTCCTTTTTGATTGAAGCTTCATAATTATATATTTTAATCATATTTATGTCCGTTCCTTTCAAAGGCACAAAAGTAAAGTAAAACAAATTATAATTAATTTTGCCGCAGGCAAAATCACCACAATTTTTCACTTTTCACTCTTACTTCTTACTTCAAGTTTGAATTCATTCAAACTTTTCTACCTGTTCTTTCAGTGCGTCTGCAATTTTTTCAATTTCGGCTGTTTTGAATTTGAAGCTGACCTTGTTTGAAATCAGTCTTGCGCTGATCGGCAAGATTCTTTCAAGCACACAAAGGTCATTTTCTTTCAGCGTTGTTCCCGTTTCAACAATATCAACAATAACATCGGACAATCCGAGAATCGGCGCAATTTCAATTGAGCCGTTGAGTTTTATGATGTCAATGTCACGGCTGACGGAAGCATAATATTTTTTGGCAATGTTGACAAACTTTGTTGCCACTTTCAGCGTTCTGTCGGTATCGTCATGAAAATCTTTTTTGCCGGCAACGCACATTGCACATTTTCCCATTTTAAGGTCGGCAAGTTCATAAATATCCGGTTCATATTCAAGCAGAATGTCTTTGCCTGCAACGCCGATATCCGCCGCTCCTCTTTCAACATAAATGGCAACATCGGATGGCTTTACCCAAAAATAGCGTACACCTGTTTTGCTGTTTTCAAAAATCAGCTTTCTGTTATTCTCTTTGATTGACGGACATTCATAGCCTGCCTTTTCAAACATCGAATAAACCTTTTCGCCGAGTCTGCCTTTCGGCAATGCAACATTAATCATTTAAGGCTTCCTCCCCGATAAGACTGATTTTCTGACGAAAACGCAGCTTTTGCGGCACCGATTTCTGAACACAGACGCTTTTGCCCTCGGCATTCAGTTCGCTGACCTTTTTGCAAAGGACTTTGACATCGGTTTTTTCATTATACAGCAAAAGCACATCAACATCA
>JBJEOJ010000111.1:0-10931 GCA_051880655.1 Acutalibacteraceae bacterium
AAAAGCTTTCCGAGGAAAAGACCGAGGAAAGTGCCGAAAACGCTCAGCATAACGTTTTCTCTGAAAATATATGAGTTGACTTCACGGTGATTGAAGCCGAGAACTTTAAGTGTTGCAATTTCCTTAACACGCTCGTTGATGTTGATAATCGAAAGATTATAAAGAACGATTACGCAAAGAAGACCGGCGCATACAATCAGAATAACAACCATGGATTTTATGCTGTCAAAAGTGTTTTCAAATGTCTGCTGAAGCTCATCGGAATAAGAAACCGCACTGATTTCATATTCCTGCATCAGGTCTGAAGAAAGCTCGGTTTTTTCTTCGCCTTCAAGCTCCCTTGAAAAGTTTGCCGTGATATAGTTGTATCTCGGATTTGCTCCGAAGTAATACTGATAAACTTCCTTTGCCATATACATATAGTGGAATGTGTAATTTTTTGCAACGGCTGCAACGGGAACGGAAATTGTGTTTCCGTCATCAAGAGAAACTTTAATGGAATCTCCGACGCCGATATTAAGCCTTTTTGAAAGCTTTTCGGTGATAACACAGCCGTTTTGAGGAAGTGTGATTTCTTCTCCGGTTGAAACATCTCTGACATGAATGTAGTTGCTGAGTTGTGAAGCATCTTCCGGAACAAGAATATAAGTTTCCATTTCTTTCTCGGACTTATCGCTTGTTGAAATGCAGGATTTCATATATTCAAGCATGGTGTTGCCGATTTCCTTGCGGTCAGAAACGGTTTGCAGCGCCGTACATTCGGTGATGGTTGTGTCATATTCTCCGTTCAAAACAACCTGCATGTCATAGCTTAAAATTCGGTCTTCGCTTGTGAATTGGTTTTCAATTGCCGCATTGATGCTGTTGTCAAGACCAAAAGCCGAGACAAGAAGCGCCGTACAGCCCATAACGCCGATTACAGCCATGACAAAACGCTTTTTATTTCTGAAAACATTTCTGAAAGTCACCTTCGAAGTAAAGCTCAGGTGTGACCACAAAAACGGGAATCTTTCAAGAAAGATGTGCTTTCCTCCTTTTGGTGCTCTGGGTTTCATAAGCGTTGACGGGTGAGTTTTCAGACTCTTCTGTGCTGAAAAATAAGTTGACAAAACCGTAACGCCGACCGATATTGCAACGCCGATAGCCGCAAGGTCAAGGCGGTAGCTTATTATGACAGACGGCATATCAAAAAGAATTGTATAACATGCCGTGACCGCTGTCGGGAAAACGGCGAAGCCCAAAAATGAGCCGGCAAATGCACCGATGAAGCTTGCAAAGAACGAATAGAAAACATATTTTTTAACAATTTCACCGTTGTGAAAGCCCATTGCTTTGAGCGTTCCGAGCTGAGTTCTTTCGTCTTCAACCATTCTTGTCATTGAGTTAAGGCTGACAAGTGCGGCAACGATGAAGAAAAACCATGGAAAAACAAGCGAAAGAGCCTTTGTTCTTTCGGCTGTCTGACCATATTCTTCAAAGCCTAACAGAGCACCGTTTCTGTCATTTACATACCATTTTGCATTGTCAAGACTGAGCAGGAAATTGTTTGCTTCGTCAAGCTTGCTTTTTGCATCGTCAAGCTTTGCATAAGCTTCTGCTTTGGTTTGCTCGAACTCTGCTTCGATTGTGTTTGCTTTTTCTTTTGCAAGCTGAAGATTTGTTTCATAGTTTGTGATTTGATTTTTCAGATCGCTCAGTTGAGAGATGACCTCAAGCTCGCCGAGCTGAATGTCATAACCCGCGCTTGTGAGCTCTTTTTCGGCTTCGTCAAGAGCAACTTCAGCCTCAGAAAGAGATGCCCGGACTTCTTTCAGCTGTTCAACAAGTTCTGCAGCCTTGTCAAGCTGAGCCTTTTTGTTTGCAAGCTCGGTTTTTGCATCACTGAGCTGTTTTTTTGCCGAAGCAAGCTTTTCTTCAAGATTCTGAAGCTCCGGCTCCATATATGCTGAAATTTCTTCCGCCGTGCCGACAGCCGTCAGACTGTTTACGGAGGCGATTATTTTGTCAACTTCTTCTCCGACAATGCCGGATTGTTCAAATCTGTTGATAATATCGCCGACGGTTGCGCCCTGTGTGGAGTTAAGCTGGTCAACAGCCGCTCTTGTTGTTGCAACAAGGCTTTCAAGGTAATCGACTGTGCTTGAAAGGGTGTTGACCGCTGTGTTTGCAACGTTATATTCGGTCACTGCGTTTTTATAGTCTGTTTCGGCAGTTGCATATTTGTCAACCATAGCTTTTGCTTCGTTATAAGCCTGTCGCTTCTGCTCCCAGTTTGCATATTGGGTTGAATGTTCAAGCTTGCTGTCGCCAATGGCATTTTGTGCTTCAACAGCTTTTTCGTTATACTGTCTTTTATATTCGGCAAGTTTTTCGTCACCGTTTTCCGCCATGTCAAGAATGGTGTTAACGGTTTCCTGACCCTGAGCTATCTGCTGATCAACATCGGCTTTTGTTTTTGCATATTCTTCTTCGCCTTCGGCAACCTTTTTTGAATATGTCGGTTTCAGAGCATTAACTCTTGCGGAAATACGCTCTTGTGAAATTGAATTGATATATGTTAAATAAGGCTCAATGTAGCTTTCATATTCATCGCTGTAAGGGTCGTAATTATCAGAGCCTGCGATTTTTATTGAAAGCGCACTGTAATAATCATTAATAAAGTTTTCAGACGGAATATAGATGAACGAACCGAGCTTTCCGGTGCCGATTGTTGTGTTTCCGCGCTGATAAGAAATATAAAGCGGTGTCCGGATAATTCCGCAAATTGTAAATTCAGTGTTTGAAATGCTGTTTGTTATATCGTTTCCATAGCTTTCAAGAGTGATAACAGAGCCGATTTTAAACTGCTCCGGTGTTGAAAGAGTGCTTTCATCAACAAGGCATTCGTTTGCACTTGTCGGCCATGAGCCTTCGACGAGCTGAGGACGGTTAATAAAGCTTCTGTCATCTTCACCGTTTGCGGCGGCAACGGCTTTGTTTATATCGATGCTGTGTGCTCTGACAGTAAAGCGTGAGCCGTCAAGGTCGGTGATGGCTTCGCCATCAACATCAACAACGCCGTCAACAAATTTTTCCGAGCAAACACCTTCAACGCCGTCAATGCTTTTAATCACTTCGGCGTCTTCGTCGGAAAGACCGGCAGTTGAAATTATTCTGATGTCTGCGGCATTTGATGAGACATAATAGCTGTGTGCCGTTTCAAGCATGTCGGGCGCAGTCGCATTCATTCCCGCAAAAAAGCTTATACCGAGAGCAACTATGAGAACGATTGAAAAAAAGCGGGAGCTTGTACGTCCGATTGTTCTGACAGTGTCTTTATATAGAACCTTATTCATTTATTCACCATCTTTTGTATTATCGTGCATTATCGATGCCGAAATGAACTTTTGTTTTTTCTCTCCGGGGTAACAAATGTAGTCAGAAGTATATTACCCTACCATTCAAGTTTTTCAACCGGAACAGGATGATCGTTAACTGCAATTTCAATGACCTTGCCGCTTCGCATTGTGATGATTCTGTCAGCCATGTTTGCGAGTGCCTGGTTATGAGTTATGACAACAACGGTTGTTCCGGTTTCACGGCAGGTCCTTTGAAGCAGACGCAGAATCTGCTTGCTTGTTTTATAGTCAAGTGCGCCCGTGGGCTCATCGCACAAAAGAAGCTTAGGGTTTTTGGTGAGTGCTCTTGCAATTGAAACTCTCTGCTGTTCGCCGCCGGAAAGCTGAGACGGAAAGTTATCCATTCTTTCGGCAAGACCGACTTTTGCAAGCACTTTTTCCGGTTTTAAGGCTTTTTGAACAATCTGACTTGAAAGTTCAACATTTTCAAGGGCGGTGAGGTTGGGCATAAGATTATAAAACTGAAAAATGAAGCCAACCTCGTTGCGGCGGTATTCAATCAGTGATTTTTCGTCAAGACCGCTGATGAGCCTGCCGTCAACACGAATTTTTCCGTCATTGCAGGCATCAAGTCCGCCAAGAAGATTCAGAACGGTTGATTTGCCTGCGCCGCTTGCACCGACAATCAGGCAGAATTCACCCTCTTCAATGGAAAAGGAAACTCCGTCTGCGGCGTTAATGGTGATTTCACCGGCCTTATATCTTTTATAAACCTTTTCAAATTCAATAAAACTCATTTTTCAATCCAGCCTTAATTTTTTTGTGAGCATTCTTTGTGTGCTTTTTCGCACGCTTCCCAGATGCCGTTAATATATGCCGCACCGAGTGCTCTGTCATAAAGACCGTAGCCCGGGCGTGCGGTTTCACCCCAGATCATTCTTCCGTGGTCGGGACGGATATAACCGTCAAAGCCGACGTCCTGAAGTGCTTTGACAATTTCATAAATGTCAAGACTGCCCTCTGAGGAAAGGTGTGCCGTTTCGTTGAAGCGGTTGCCCTCAACCTTAACGTTTCTTATGTGTGCAAAATAAATTCTGTCTCCGACTTCTCTGATCATGGCGGGTAAATCGTTCTTTTCGGACGCACCGAGAGAACCGGTGCAGAAGGTCAGTCCGTTATAAGGACTGTCAACCAGTTTCAGGAAGCGTTTGAGAGAATCAATGTCTTTGATGATTCTCGGAAGCCCGAAAATGTCCCATGGCGGATCGTCCGGATGAATTGCCATTCTGACATCACATTCCTCGCAGACGGGAATAATTTTTTCAAGAAAATATTTAAGATTAGTCCATAAGTCTTCCGATGTGATGTTTTTATATTTTTCAAAAAGCTCTTTGATTTCACCCATGCGTTCGGTTTCCCAGCCTGGCATGGCATAGCCGTTTGAGTTGCTGTCAATTTCTCTGAACATATCCTGAGGGCTTTTGCCTTCAATCTGTTCGCCGTGATAGCAAAGACAGGTTGCACCGTCGCCCATATCCATTGCAAGATCGGTTCTTGTCCAATCGAAAACCGGCATGAAGTTATAGCAAATTACTTTGACCCCCGCTTTGGCAAGATTGCGTATGGAAGTGATGTAATTTTCAATATATTTGTCTCTTGTCGGCAGACCGAGCTTGATATCCTCGTGAACATTCACGCTTTCAATACACTGCATGGTGAGCCCGGCACTTTCGATTTCCTTTTTCATGTCCATAATCATGTCGAGCGGCCAGGGTTCTCCGCAGGGTAATTTGTGAAGAGCCGGAACAACGCCGACAACTCCGGGAATCTGTCTGATTTGTTCGAGTGAGACGGTGTCTTTGTCATCACCGAACCATCTGAATGTCATTTGCATAACGGTAATTTCCTTTCTTGTTTTTATTCGTCTTTATCGGTATAAACCAATGTTTCGATTACTTCTTTTGTGTCCTTGTCGATCACTTCAACTTCGCATTTATACTTGTCGCTTGTAGTATAAAGCTGATAAAGCAGGCAGCTCTGACCGATAACAAACGGAGCCATGGCGCCTTTTTGATAAGTGTTTGAGTCAACGGAAAGAACAACCTTGCTGAAATTTTCGGAATCATAGCTTTCAATTTTGTCGACATAAGGATAGTCGTCATTATCTTCAACTTCGTAAATTGCTTTGACAACCTGCATTCCTATTCGTGAAAGAAGAAGCTCATGCGTAAAGCCGTTCATAACAACCGTGACAGTGCCTTTGCGCTTGTTGAGCGTTGCACTTTCATAGCCGTAATATTTGCAGTAGGCGTCAAGGTCGTTCTGATATTTTTCTTCGATTGCGTCAAGCGGAATTGAAATTTCAACCGTATCTTCAAGACTTGCTTTTTCTGCATCCTGTGCACCTTTCGAGCCGGCATAAGAACTTGATTTGCTGCAGGCGGCGAAAGAGAACAGCATCAAAAAGCATAAGAACAAACAAAGTGCTTTCTTCATAAAAAAACCTCCTCAGAATGGTTTATAAAAACCGTTAATCTTTGCATGGATTGTTTTAATTTTCGCATATCCGGCTATACTTTACTTTAAAAGGCGGATAACAAGAAAAACCCCACACAAATATACACAATAATCATATCACATTATTCAGCAAATTGCTATAACCGACGGCAAAAAAGTTTCAGATAGTTTTTTATTTTTCAAAATGTAATGAAAATGAACGGCAAAAAGTGATTTTTTACAAAATTAACAAAATATATGCGTAATATATAGGAAAAACAACAATAGACAACAACGCAAAAATTTGATAAAATTTCTTGAAACCCGAAAAGTGTTAAATTTCGGCAATTAATTCTTTATTTTGCAAAATTACAGGAGGAAAATTCAATGAGCAAAAAATATGTTTATTTGTTCAGTGAAGGTAACGCTAACATGCGTGAACTTCTCGGCGGTAAGGGTGCAAACCTTGCAGAAATGACCAATATCGGTCTTCCCGTTCCCCAGGGCTTCACAATTTCAACAGAGGCCTGCACACAGTATTATGAGGACGGAAGAGAAATCAACGATGAAATTCAGCAGCAGATTAACGAATACATCGTTAAGATGGAAGAAATCACCGGAAAGAAATTCGGCGACAAAGAAAATCCGCTTCTCGTTTCTGTTCGTTCAGGTGCAAGAGCTTCAATGCCCGGCATGATGGACACAATCCTTAACCTCGGTCTTAACGAAGAGGTTGTTGAAGCAATCGCTGAAAAATCAGGCAACCCCCGTTGGGCATGGGACTGCTACAGAAGATTCATTCAGATGTATTCCGACGTTGTTATGGAAGTCGGCAAGAAATATTTTGAAGAGCTCATCGACAAAATGAAAGCTGAAAGAGGCGTAACTCAGGACGTTGAACTCACAGCTGATGACCTGAAAGAACTTGCTAACCAGTTCAAGGCAGAATATAAAGCAAAAATCGGCACAGATTTCCCGAGCGATCCGAAAGAACAGCTCATGGGAGCAATCAAAGCTGTTTTCCGTTCATGGGACAACCCCAGAGCAAACGTTTATCGCCGTGATAACGATATTCCTTATTCATGGGGTACTGCTGTTAACGTTCAGTCGATGGCATTCGGTAACATGGGTGATGACTGCGGAACAGGCGTTGCGTTTACCCGTGACCCCGCAACAGGCGCAAAAGGTCTTTTCGGTGAATTCCTCACCAACGCTCAGGGCGAAGATGTTGTTGCCGGTGTTCGTACACCGATGCACATTTCTGAAATGGAAGAAAAATTCCCGAAAGCATTCGCAAAATTCAAAGAAGTTTGCGAAATTCTTGAAAATCACTATAGAGACATGCAGGACATGGAGTTCACTGTTGAACACGGCGAACTGTTCATGCTCCAGACCAGAAACGGCAAGAGAACAGCTCAGGCTGCACTCAAAATTGCCTGCGACCTTGTTGACGAAGGCATGAGAACAGAAGAAGAAGCTGTTGCCATGATCGATCCGAGAAACCTTGACACCCTTCTTCATCCGCAGTTCGACGCTGCTGCTCTTAAGGCTGCAACACCGATCGGCAAAGGTCTCGGCGCTTCACCGGGCGCTGCCTGCGGTCAGATTGTATTCACAGCTGACGATGCAGAAGCATGGAAAGCTCAGGGCAAGAAAGTTGTTCTTGTTCGTCTTGAAACTTCTCCGGAAGACATCACCGGCATGAAAGCTTCTCAGGGTATTCTCACAGTTCGCGGCGGTATGACTTCACACGCAGCCGTTGTTGCCCGCGGTATGGGTACATGCTGCGTTTCAGGCTGCTCAGAAATCGCTATGGACGAAGAGAACAAGAAGTTCACTCTTGCAGGCAAGACCTTCCACGAAGGCGATGTTATTTCCATTGACGGTTCAACAGGTAACATCTATGACGGAGAAATCCCGACTGTTGACGCAACAATCGCAGGTGAGTTCGGCAGAATTATGGGCTGGGCTGACAAATACAGAAAGCTTAAAGTAAGAACAAATGCTGACACACCGGCTGACGCAAAGAAAGCCCGTGAACTCGGTGCTGAGGGTATCGGTCTTTGCCGTACAGAGCACATGTTCTTTGAAGCAGACAGAATCGCTGCTTTCCGTGAAATGATTTGCTCAGACACTGTTGAAGAAAGAGAAGCTGCTCTTGCAAAGATTCTTCCGATGCAGCAGGCTGACTTTGAAGCTCTTTATGAAGCACTTGAAGGCAACCCGGTAACAATCCGCTTCCTTGATCCTCCTCTTCATGAGTTTGTTCCCACAGAAGA
Organism: Acutalibacteraceae bacterium; assembly: GCA_051880655.1. Classification (GTDB taxonomy): domain Bacteria; phylum Bacillota; class Clostridia; order Oscillospirales; family Acutalibacteraceae; genus UBA6857. Next base: position 8,114 of record JBJEOJ010000111.1, read on the forward strand.
AGCTGACATCGAAGCACTTGCAAAGGCACAGGGCAAGAGCGTTGAAACCATCAAGAACATCATCGCAGGTCTTCATGAATTCAACCCGATGATGGGTCACCGCGGATGCCGTCTTGCAGTTACCTATCCTGAAATTGCAAAGATGCAGACAAGAGCTGTTATCCGTGCAGCAATCAACGTAAGCAAGGCACATCCCGACTGGACAATCGTTCCGGAAATTATGATTCCTCTTGTCGGTGATGTTAAGGAACTGAAATATGTTAAGAAAGTTGTTGTTGGAACAGCTGACGAAGAAATCGCAGCAGCAGGCAGCGACATGAAGTATGAAGTCGGCACAATGATTGAAATTCCGAGAGCTGCTCTGACAGCTGACGAAATTGCAAAAGAAGCTGAATTCTTCTGCTTCGGCACAAACGACCTTACTCAGATGACTTACGGCTTCAGCCGTGACGATGCAGGTAAGTTCCTTGACGCTTACTATGATGCAAAGATTTTTGAAAACGATCCGTTTGCAAAACTTGACCAGACAGGCGTTGGCAAGCTTATGGAAATGGCAATCAAACTCGGCAAAGAAGTTCGTCCCGAAATGCACTGCGGAATCTGCGGTGAACACGGCGGCGATCCCTCATCTGTTGAGTTCTGCCACAAGATCGGTCTTGATTATGTATCATGCTCACCGTTCCGTGTTCCCATCGCACGTCTTGCAGCAGCTCAGGCAGCGATTGCCGATGGCAGGAAATAAGCTACTTCAAATTCGCTGAGTTTACCTTGACGGTCGAGGACGCAAAGGAATATATCTATTCCTTGTCCACAAAACGTCGGGTGTATAACTGGAACGATATTGAAGTCAGACTTTATATCTGAAAACGACTCCCTTTGTCAGAAATGACAGAGGGAGTTTTTGCGTTTAGGGGTATTGTGATATTATATCACAGTGTGCTATAATGATAAAAAGACTTCGCGAAAATTACATAGTCTGTTATGAAAGGATGTGTTTTTATGCAAAAAAACTATAATATTCCCGAGCAAATAGTTGATGCAAAGGAAGAAAAACTTCTCACAGAATTGACAGACGCTTATAATAAAATGATTAAGCCTACAAAAGTGAATGAAGCATTAGGTAAACTCGGTGAAAAAGTGCCTGCTAGTGTCAAGGAAAAGGCTGGCTTGTTGAAAAATGAAATTTCTGAAAATGAGTTGTTTATAAAATCATTGACAACTCTTGGAAAAGGTTTTGAGGTGTTAGAACAATACGCCGCAAAAATAACATTAAGCGAAGAACAGATAGTAGAGGCTATAAACAAGATTACGCCTGATAATGAGATAACAACTTTAGATGAAATTTGCCTTGCGAGAGGTTATGATATATCGAAAGTAGTAGATAAGTATAAAATGATAGACATTGGAGCGGCTTTAACAGAAGGAGCAGCGACGGGAGCGCCTGGTTTTGCTGGAATTCCTTTCAACTTGGTATTAAGCACTTTTCTATATTATAGAGCTGTTCAGTCAATAGCTTTGTTTTATGGATATGACATAAAGAATGACCCTGCTGAACTTCAAATTGCTTCAGAAGTGTTTATGAGTGCCCTTAGCCCAAAAAACAATAATGATAGTGAACTTTCAAATGCTATTGCAAAAGTAATGCTCTTAACAACTGTTACCTCTGTTAAACAAACCGTCAAAAAAGGTTGGGCCGCTATGGCAGAAAAAGGCGGAGTTCATCTGTTGTTAGCACAGATGAGAGCTCTTGCAAATAAAGGTGTACGAAAAACTTTAGAAAAAGCTGGTAAAATGGGATTAGAAAAGACAGCATTTACAGAGGTTTTCGAACAGATAGGAAAAAAGTTAGCTCAAAAAACAATACTTAAAGCAGTTCCTGCTGTTGGAGCTTTAATAGGTGCAACTCTTGATACTTCTCAGATGATTAAAATTATTAACTTTGCTAACATTTTTTACAACAAGAGATTCATTCTTGAAAAAGAAGCAAGAATAAACACCCTATTAGATTGCCCACCTGATGTAATTGAAGTAGTAGATTTCGCAGAAGTATCGAAAGATGAAACTTGAATAATATGATAATATTGTTGATAAAAGAAAAGTATTAACAAATCCAAAATATTTTTATGGAGGTACAGTATGCAAGAATTTCATATGATTAGTGCTAAACGTATGGGTTGGAATAATGGCGATAAAACCTATGAACATTTCTTTTTCCCAGTTGACAGCTTTAGCAAAGATGAAGCTATTGGTCAATTTAAGCCTGTAAAAAAAGAAACTCAAAAAAACAACTCTTGGTATCCATATACTGCATATAAATATGATGGAGAAACTTTTTATTCAATAGAATATCGTGGGATTGCAAATGAAAATGAGATATGTCAAAAATAAAATCCTTATCTAATAATCTAATATCCACACATTCGACAAAACACAGACCTCCTTGTAAAATGGTATTTACCAATACAAGGAGGTTTTGACTTGTTTGAAAAGTCATAAAAATGTCGAATAAATCTTATTGAAAAGTCAGATAATTTGTACCGAAATTCATTTGAAAAGTCAATAGGCATCGACTTCACAACTTATTATACAATGTTCTTGAGTGCCGATTCAAAGGATAATAATATTACATTTTGAAATTCGCACATTCGACAAAACACAGACCTCCTTGTAAAATGGTATTACCAAATACAAGGAGGTCATTTTTATGTTCAACCGGAAAACCAAACTGAAGCTCACGGATTTTGAGTGTAACTTACTAATCAACGGAATGAACGAGTTTCGCAATATGCTTCTCTCGGACGGTATCCCCACAGAAGAT
>JBJEOJ010000112.1:0-10908 GCA_051880655.1 Acutalibacteraceae bacterium
AGCTTTCAAAAAGCGCAGGAAGGTAGGCTAAACAGTCCGGTGGACTGTTTAGCCGTAGGAAACCCTCGCCGGGGGTTTCCTGATTGACGGTGAAGCCGTCAAGCGTACGATGTCCGCAGATGTTACGCGGGGCAGAAAGTAATAATTTTTACCAATCACACCGCGACACAAGCATAATATAAAATTATAGATTTGTTCCTGACTGCGGACACGGCACGCCGTGTCCCTACCGTAATGCATATTTCCGGCTCGACCGCTTAAACAACAATTCAACACCAATCCGTATGGGAGCGGAATCGCCGTGCGACAAACGATAATTTGTTCCAAACAATTGCACAAAATTCGTCCGCTAAAGTTCTTTTAAGGTTTGTAAAATATAATGCAAACAATTGGTAAAATTTTACCGATTGAAAATGAACTTTAAAAAAGGAGATTGTTTCCATGGCAAACAGATTTGTATTAAATGAGACAAGTTATCACGGAAAAGGTGCAATTAACGAAATTGCAACCGAGATCAAAGGCAGAAATTTCAAAAAAGCTTTTGTTTGTTCCGATCCGGATCTTATCAAATTCGGCGTAACCAAAAAAGTTACCGATGTTCTTGATGCAGCATCAATAGATTATGAAATTTACAGTGAAATCAAACCCAATCCCACAATTGAAAATGTTCAGAACGGTGTTGAAGCTTTCAAAAAAAGCGCTGCTGACTGCATCGTAGCCATCGGCGGCGGCTCATCAATGGATACCGCAAAGGCAATCGGTATCATCATTAAAAATCCTGATTTTGCAGATGTTGTTTCTCTTGAGGGCGTTGCTCCCACAACCAATAAATGCGTTCCGATCATTGCCGTTCCCACAACAGCGGGAACAGCTGCGGAAGTTACAATCAACTATGTTATAACCGATGTTCAGAAAAACAGAAAAATGGTTTGCGTTGACCCGAAAGATATTCCTGTTGTTGCCGTTGTTGACCCGGATATGATGAGTTCAATGCCCAAAGGCTTAACTGCCGCAACAGGCATGGATGCTCTTACTCATGCGATTGAGGGTTATATTACCAAAGGTGCATGGGAATTGAGCGATATGTTCCACCTCAAAGCCATTGAAATCATCTCAAGAAGTCTTCGCGGTGCTGTTGAAAACACGCCGGAGGGCAGGGAAGGCATGGCACTCGGTCAGTATGTTGCCGGCATGGGCTTTTCCAATGTCGGTCTCGGCATTGTTCATTCAATGGCACATCCTCTCGGTGCTGTTTATGACACACCTCACGGCGTTGCAAACGCAATTATTTTACCGACCGTAATGGAATATAATGCTCCTGCAACAGGCGAAAAATACAGAGATATTGCAAAAGCAATGGGTGTTGAAGGCGTTGACGATATGAGTCTTGAAGAAGCAAGAAAAGCTGCTGTTGACGCTGTCAGACAGCTTTCAAAAGATGTCGGAATTCCTGCTGATCTTAAAGATATTGTCAAGAAAGAAGACATTGACTTCCTTGCACAGTCGGCATTCGACGATGCATGCCGTCCGGGTAATCCCAGAGACACAAGTGTTGAAGAAATCAAACAGCTTTATCTGTCTCTTATCTGATTTATCACATTCTGAATAATAGTATTTTGCTGACAAGTATGTAAAGTATATATACTTGTCAGCTTTTTTATTGAAAAATCCCGTACATTTCTGTACGGGTCTTTTGTTAAATCATTATAAATATATTTTCTTTTGCTTATTCTTCCATCTGTCTGCCCAAAAAGCCGGCTGCAACCTGAACAAGTTTAATTTCTGTCTGATTCGGCGCACTGTCATTAGCGTTTGTAAGCACCATAACTGCTCCCATAACATCGCCTGAACCGATTATCGGACAAAGTACACCGACTTTTCTGTCAGTTCCCTCGCAAACTGTGAATTCATCTTTGCTTTCGCCGCAGATATAGTTCTGCCTTTTTTCCATATAGCTTTCTACCATTGGGGAAATTCGTTTTTCCATAATGTCTTTTTTTGGAATACCTGCCACTGCAATGATGTGATCTCTGTCGCAGATGATTGCCGGAAGACCGGTTGTTCTGTTTAAAACCTCAACATATTGCTTGGTGTAAGGACCAAGCTCTCCGATCGGAGAATACTTTTTAAAAATTACTTCGCCGTTCGCATCGGTATATATTTCAAGCGGGTCGCCCTCACGTATACGCATGGTGCGGCGAATTTCTTTAGGAATAACCACTCTGCCGAGATCGTCAATTCTTCTGACAATGCCTGTTGCTTTCATATATTCAAACCCTTCTTTTTTTGTAATGCCTTATTATTATTAATTGCTTTTTGCCGTTTATTCCAAATAATTTCAATTCTGTATTTTGATTTGAAATTCTTATTCGAATAATTAACAATAAAAGGGCTGACGTATTCAGATGCAGAATCAAAATGTTTCTATTCTTTCTTTCATATTAACATTTTGATTTTAGTTCTGTTCTGAATGCGTCAGTCCTTTTAAAGTTTTTATTCAAAAATATCTTAATCGTCCAATTTTTAATGAATAATCCTTTGATAACAATTGAACAAATTGTTAAACATATGTATAATTTTATAAATGATATACATTACTGCTATAATATTAGCCGAGAATTTTGACTAATTTTGACAAAAATTGTTACTTTTGAATTCTGACGGATAAACGCCTGTCATTGATTTAAAGGCTTCTGAAAATGCCGTGTTCGTTGCAAAACCGCATTGAGAAGCAATTTCTTTAACAGTCAGATTTGTTGAGATAAGCAGTTGCATACCTTTTGAAATTCTGAGTTTTCTGATAAAGCCGGCAGGCGATTCGTTGAAGGTTTTTTTGAAACAATATGAAAAGTGAGAAAGGCTCATATCTGCCATCCGGGCAAGCTCTTCAAGCGTAATTTGTTCGCTGTAATGCTCAACAATATAATCCGCAACATCCCGCATTCCTTTTTTATAAAGCGACGGGGCGGCTTTGTGATTGGTGTCAACACAATTGTAGGCTTCAATTATTTCATAGCATATGAGTGTCTCAAGGCTTTCAAGCTTTGGCTTTAAGCATTTTTCTCCTTTGCCGAATTCTTTCATAAAAGCATTCATATAAAAGTCCATAGAACTGCTCTTTTTAAAAAAATGATTCAGTTCCGGAGCAAAGCCGAGTAATTTTACTGCGGCATCTTCAAAAAATGATTTGTCAATAACAATACTCATGTATTCAATTCTTGAAAAATCATATTTAAGTCCGTGAAGCTTTCCGCTTGAAACAGGATAGATAAAACCGGGATTTCCGAAGTAGGGTGCTTTTTCATTTGTAAGGAAGGGAATTGCGCTTTTCGGAATCATGAATTCATATTCCGGGTGACTGTGTTCAAGTTCCCAGATTCGTCCGGGAGGCTGAGTGACGCATGATGCAATTGAAATGTTCTCTCCGCAGCTGATTTGCATCGCTTTTTTGTCGATGTTGCCTGTCAGTGTATGGGCAAGCATCAAATTATTTGCTTTCTTCGTATTCATATTTATCTCCCCTTTTTTATAGACTTCGGTTTCATTATAATATTTTATTGATTTTATGTCAATCTAAATTTTTTCACATGATAATTATTATGGAATCGTGTTATATTAACATCGTTAAACCGTCTCATATGAGACAATATATTAAATAATACAGAATAAGGAAAGGTGATTTAAGTGACATCATTTTTAACAACCATTTTATCTTATCTCGTTTCGGCGCTTTTCTTCTTTAATTCGTTGATTGCGCCGCAGTTCGGACATCCGTTTGAGGCTAAGGATAAGGACAACGTTCGCTGTACCATTGCGACTATGTCCGATATTCATCTTCAGGCTGATGATGCTGCCCGATTGGTTATGCTCAAAGAGGGCTTTAAGAATCTTTCAGAAAGCGGATATATTGATGCAGTAATTTCTGCCGGTGACATGACTGACCACGGTGAACCGGAACAGTATGATGCTTTTTATAAATGCGTTCAGGATTCGCTGAAGGGTCCGCAATTTATTCCTGCAATCGGTAACCATGACACATGGGGAGAATCGCTCAGAGATACGGATCCGACTTATAACTTTGTTTCTGCTTATAATAACTATTTCGATGAAAAGATTGACAAGGCTTATTATTCAACCGAAGTTAACGGTTACACAATTATCTGCATGGCAACCGATCAGGATAACACACAAGGACACATTCCCGATGAAGAAATTGTCTGGCTTGACGCTGAGCTTGCAAAAGCAGCCGAAAAGGATAAACCGATTTTTGTTGTTTGTCATTGGACGGTTGAGGGTGCAAACGGACAGGACGAAATCTGGCCCGAAAAAGGCGGTATGGGTGATGCCAGCGATAAGGTGGAAGCCGTTCTGAACAAATATAAGAATGTATTCTTCATTTCCGGCCACCTTCACGAAGGTCTTCGCGGTGAAGCATGGAGCACTATTGTCGGACACAGTTCAATTGAAACAATCGGCAATGTTCACTATATCAACCTTCCGAGCTATATGTTCGGTAACACAGAGGGCTACACAAGCTTTGAAGGCGGTTATCTTCCGAACGGCTACGGTTATATTATTGAAATATACGATGACTGCGTTGCTTTCAGAGCAAGACACATCGCTTTGGGTCATTGGATGCCTAATTTTGACAAAACAATTGAACTTATATAACTGAGGTAAAAATATAATGAGTTACATAGTGACATTTTTCAAGTCGATTCTGGCAATCCTTTCTGCCGTTTCAATGGCATTCGCCGGTTTTCCCGGTGCTGCGGCAGATCAGCCTATTGACACAAAGAAAGAAAATGCTTCCTTTTGTGCAACATTAATTTCCGATGTTCATATTGATTACAGAGAAGCAATTTTTCAAGGCTTGCTTTATAAAGGTCTTTCGGGTCTGAGCAGCGCAAAGACTCCGGTTGATGCCGTTGTTGTTGCCGGCGATTTAACCAATTACGGCGACAAAAAATCAATGGAAAGATTTTATAAAATTCTCACGGACGCAACGCCGAAAGGAACAGAACTTTTCACCGCCACCGGAAACCATGACATCGGTCATGTCAGAGATTCGGGACTTACTCAGGACGAAGCAAGAGAAAATTTCTGCGAGCTGACAAATAAATATCTCAAAACAGACATTGACAAAATTTATTACAGCAAAGAAATCTGCGGTTATAAATTCATTGCTTTGAGTGATGAAGCGCAAAAGTCCTGGGATCACCCTGAAATTTCAGATGCTCAGCTTGCATTTCTTGACAGTGAGCTTTCAGAGGGAACAAAAGACGGAAAACCTGTTTTTGTTGTTTGCCATTGGCCGATTAACGGAACAAACGGTCAGGAAACGGTTTGGGATGACGGCGGCATGGACGATTGCAGCGATGCAGTCAGGATCGTTCTTGAAAAATATTCCGGAAAGAACGTTTTCTATATCAGCGGACATCTTCATGAAGGCATCAGCGGAGAAACCGTTCAGGATTTGTTCAGCGTATATAATGTTGAAGAGCAAAACGGAATTTTCTATGTTAATCTGCCCGCTTACGGTTCTGTAAACCGATACGGAATCCCTTGGTCGGGCACAGGCTTCCAGATGGAAGTTTATGAAGATGAAGTCATCTTCAGAGCACGAAATTATGTCACGGAGAAATGGTATGCTAACCGTGAATATGCCGTTAATCTCTATAAGTGATATAAATAAATATTTGAAAGGAAGAGGTATATGAGAAAAGAAAAGGAAAAAGAGCCTGATAATAATCCGGAAAAAAAGCCAAAGAAAAGAAAGGGTTTAAAAATTTTCTTATCTGTTGTGGCGGTTCTTCTGGTGGTAATAATCGTTTTGTGGAATGCGGTTTTACCGAAGGTTGACCCCGAAGGACTTCGCTATATGTTCACAAACGCCGGAAAGTCTTATTTTATTAAAAGCTCCAACGAAGAGGTTGAAGCACACAAGGAAAAAACAGGCGGATTCATCAAAGGTGTTTGCCACCCGAATGAAAACTATGAGCAAATTGCCGAAGCGAACATTGAATGGGTACGTTTTGACCTGACCTCAATGCCTTATGATGAAGACGGAAAACCGACAGAGGGCTATCTCAGCTATAAAGAAAGAGCAAAGTCATATGCCGATAAAGGCTTCAAGGTTATGTGCATAACGCCGTATCCGAAAAAGTATATTGAGGCAGGGTATGACCCGCGAGAGGAAAAGGGTCAGGAAAAAATCAAAGAATACGCAAGATTCATTGCGCAGGATTTGCAGGGCATTGTTTCCGCTTTCCAGATTACCAACGAAATGGGAATTGAGCATTTCACTTTGCCGTTAACCATATCAGAGGCTGCCGAATTTATCGGAATTCAGCTTGAAGCCATGTGGGACGTCAAGGGCGACATCATCGCAGGCTTCAACTGCGGCGGCACGGCGCTTTATAATCTTTGCACAGACATCAAGCCTTATTTAAAGTATGCCGATTATGTCGGTATGGACATTTATCTCGGCTGCTTTGAAAACATATTCAAAGAGCTTTATGTCAACGATCTGATTCTGCGTGCCCTTTGGAGCTACACCGGAAAACCGATTATGATGTGCGAATTCGGTTATATGGGTTACGGCGACATCAAGACCGAAGAACAGAAAAATGAAATTCTCAAGTCTTACGGTTTTGAAAACGAAGAAGCCGCAAGGGCAGACTTCATGACCTTTGTTAACAATCTTCCCGAAAAATTCAGAGATCATCTGCTTGCCTTGGAATATTCATCCGAAGAAGAGCTTGCCGACAAGCTGTTTAATACTGAGCTTGCAAGCCATCTTTACAGACAGATTCCCGGCGGTTATCAGCTTAACGATTACCGTCACACACCTGAGGATCAGGCAAGATTTTTCACCGATGCGATTGCAGGTCTCAAAAAGCTTGATTTCCTTTGCGGTGCGTTCGTTTATTGCTACAGCGACAGCGACGCCTGCTATATCTGCGGACAGGAGGACTGTCCGGTTGAAACCGGTTGGGGTCTTGTTGATCTCAACGGTGACCCGAAGCCTGCCTATTATGCCGTGCAGGAGGCTTTTAAGGATTAACTTGTTATGAAAATTTGCGGGGAATGGTGGAGTTAACCTGTAAATTTACATAAATGCGCAGTGCACGGTTTTGCCGCATAACTTCGCCGTCAGATTTTTCGTCAGACTGTATAATTGATTTGTAATAGCCTGTATGCAGTTTGACGGAGAATCCGGCGGATAGGGAAGCGGCAAAATAAAAAAAACCGTGTTTGTGCACTGTGCAAAAAACGGTCGTTTCGACCGAAAAAAAATACTGCCGAATGGCAGAGAATAGGAGATATTATATGCTAAAGAAAAAATTGCCAAAGAAAATTTTGTCTTTACTGATGTCAGTTCTGATGATTCTGACGTCATGCCTTGTCGGCATACCTTCTTTGGTTGCTCTCAAGGCAGAGGCTGCGGTGACAAAAGAGAGTTCAACAATTTCAACGAACCTTGCATTTTATGTTCCCGAAGCTATTTATCTTTATCCCAATGTTCAGTCATGGACTGCAACAACAAAAACTCCGTTTCAGTATTTTGTTCAGAATACTGTAAACACAAGCAGTATTTATACTCAGCCGACCACCAACACAACGGCGGCAACAACAGGTAACATTTATTTTGCCTATGATGACGCTTCGTCGGTTTCACTTTCGTTCAGATACCTCGATACATCGGGAAATGCAATTCCGACTTCGGGTACCAACTACGCAGGAAGTGCGAGCTATATGACTGTCGGCGGTTCCACTCTTTACTCCACAACCTACAGCTCATCTTCAGCGCTTTCACTTTCAAAAACATCAAATTATTATTCGACAACCATTTCATCGGGCTCTTCCTACAGCCCCTATCTTGCCGCTTCAACAACAGGCTGCTATATTGAATGGACAGCAAAATATGTTGACTCTGTTGACGGAAAAACAAAAACAGCGGTTGCTTATACCTATGTTTATAAGCCCTATGTTGTTCCCGTCGGCGGCTTTATGAGAATTCAGAACAAATATTATAATGACTCGTATGCTCAGAGTATTACATGGCTTTCCGGTGTTCATTCCATTTCTGTCGGAACGCTCCATGATGACGGCGGTTATTATCCGAATTACTGCACTTCAAGCAACGGCAAAGGTTTTGCTGCCTTTTTGAGTAATTCTTCAACAGGCTACATCGGAACAACCGCAGTTACCGGAACAAAAACGCAGACATCAAGCTATACCGAATCTAACGGTGCAACGCAGATGTATGCTGTTTTTGCAACCACAGACGCCTCAACTGCATATTTCAGAGCTAACCAGGCCAATAGCGGTATCAGCAATACCGGCTCAAACGGTTGGGGTTCAACTTCAAGTTCCTCAAGCACCTTCAATGTCAGATCAATGGACTATTGGTATGCGAACAAGGACTATGAAAATGTTACTGCAATTCTCACCTGCGGCTCTTCGGGTAACATCTATATCGACTCTAGCCGTTATTCAAATCTCAGCCAGATTCCGAACCTTGCCGTCGGACTTATGGTAACAGATGACGAAGCTTCAACAAGCGGTTCATGGTATGTTGCCGATTACACCAATCAGACCAGAAGAGAAACAAATTGGTGGGACGGTTCAGGAAAACGCGGCACTCTTTGGGGTGAATATGACACGATCATTGCCCGCCAGGGCGGAAGCTCCGAAAGTTCAATGGGCAGCTATGAATCTGAAGGTATCAAATATGCCGGTGCTTTCCCGCGTACAATTGATACTTCTTCTTCAACAACTGCCGTTTCAACAAAGAGATATTCTGTCAAAGGCTATTACGGAAACGAAGATGACGGCGACCATGCGCTGAATCACTGCGTCATTGACCTGAATGCAACGCAGTATAACAAGAGCGCTCTCAGAACAGCCGTGTTCAACGCTCAGAAATACTTTGCAAAATTCGGCATCACAGACAATTCGTTCTCAAGCCTTTATTATGACACAACAAGCTCTGCATGGACAACATTTGTAAGTGCATATAAAAACGCTTGCCTTGCTCTGACAAAGGTTGACGGTTCAATCACCAATCCCGATACTCTTGCAACAGCTCTTAACAATGCTGTTTCCGAACTTGTTGCACTCAAGGGCATCAAAACCGGCACAGCAAAACAGTATAATGTCGGTCTGATTGCAAATGATGACGGAACTTACACAATAACAGCACTTGAAGGTGTTCAGAATTACAGCGTCGCTTATAATTACGGCGAAAACGTAACTATCACACCGGAATCTTATTCATTTGCTACCTATCAGGGCTCGGTTAAAGTAAGTGCTGATCCTGCTTATTCAACACTTGTTGCAAACACAAGCCTTTCTGCTTTGCCGACATGGTTCAGCAGTTCAAGCAAGACGAATTCAACGCTGACTGTTTCATCGGGCAGTACAACCATTGCGGCGACAACCACAACGGCTGCAACAACGCCTTTGACTTTCAGCGGCAACAACATTCTTTATAAACGTGCGATTGATTCATCGTTCTATTTTGTTCATTTCTATCTTCTGAACAAATACACCGTAACATTCCAGAACTATAACGGTACAGTTCTTAAAACTCAGCAGGTTTCTTACGGCTGCGCAGCATCGGCTCCGTCGAACCCGACAAGAGCATATGATGCAACATATCATTATACTTTCAAGGCTTGGGATAAGTCTTTCTCAAGCATTAAGGAAGACACAACCGTAACTGCAACATTTACTGCAACGGCTCACTCATACACAAAATCCGTTGCAAAAGATTCAACCTGCACGGCGGTAGGTACATCAAAATATACCTGCACCTGCGGCTACAGCTACACTAAAGATGATATTGCAGCAAAAGGTCATAACTGGACTGAAACAACAAAATATGTTGCAACTGCAGGAACATGTATGGTTGATACTGTTTATTACTATGAATGCTCAAGATGTAATGAATCTTCCGAAAGCATCACAGGTGCAACATGGACAGACACAGGCTCACATTCAAGCATCGCCCATACTCCGAAAACAATTTCAGCCATTCCGGCAACCTGCACAACCGCAGGTCAGACTTCGGGAACAGTTTGCTCGGTTTGCGGAACAATCATTAAAGCTCCGACAATCATTCCGGCAACGGGTCACACCGAAGTTTCAGCCAACAACGCAGTTGCAGCAACCTGCACGACTGACGGTAAAGAATCCGACACGAAGTGCTCTGTCTGCGGCGTAACACTTACAACAGGTGCAACCATTCCGGCAACTGGTCACACATCTGTTTCGGCAAACAACGGTGTTGCAGCAACCTGTACGACTGACGGTAAAGAATCCGACACAAAGTGCTCTGTCTGCGGCGTAACACTTACGACAGGTGCAACCATTCCGGCAAAAGGTCACACAGCAGTTTCAGCAAACAACGGTGTTGCGGCAACTTGCGAAACAGCCGGTAAAGAATCCGACACAATCTGCTCGGTATGCGGTGAAACACTTGAAGTCGGCGCAACAATTAATGCACTCGGACACAAGTGGAAAGAAACAGCAAGAACCGAAGCAACCTGCACAGCAGACGGTTCAATCACTTATGTTTGCGAAAACGACAGTTCACACACCAAGACTGAAACCATAACAGCAACCGGACACACTGCCGGTAACTGGATTACCGACAAAGATTCCGACTGTGTAAACGGCGGAACAAAGCATCAGGTATGCTCGGTTTGCGGCGCAACCATTGCAACAGAAACCATTCCTGCAAAGGGACACAGTTATGTTGCAACAGTAACCGATCCGACCTGCACAACAGACGGTTACACAACACACAAGTGCTCGGTTTGCGGCGATACTTATACGGATACAATTGTTGATAAACTTGGCCACAGCTTCACAAACTATGTATCAAACAACGATGCAACC
>JBJEOJ010000113.1:0-10885 GCA_051880655.1 Acutalibacteraceae bacterium
CCCGCAAAAGCAAAAAGCAAAACAATCTGTTCTTCCGTGAATTTTGCTTTCAGGTCGTCATAAATATAATCGGGTATGCCGTGAGGATTGACGCAAATGGACTGACCGAGCTCCATCAGAAGCTTTTCTGTGTCCGAAAGCGACGGATTGTCGGGATCATCGCCCGATTCAATGAGTATCTTTCTGAAAAACGAGCCGCAGACAAGGCAGTCGTTTCCTTTTGAAATTGCATAAGAGAAAAGGCAAAGCGCACGTTCGCCCGTGAAAGGCACAATCAGGTCATAAAGCGTGTACCACTCCATGTATGCTTTGAAAGCAGGCACATTATGAAGAAGCGTTTTCTTCATGTTTGTGATTCTGCCGTGCTTTGCAATCTGATCGTCAAACTCTTTTCTGACCTCATCGCTTGCCGTGTCGTAATCCATCATTGATAAATAACTCAAAATATGTTCACCTCGTATTATTAACCGCCGAAAAGCGGGATTTTATTTTTTTAAACGCTTATCGCATTTAACTGCAAGATGTGTGCCGACGCTCTGGAAAATCTGAACCATAATAATAAGCAAAATGACCGCAACAACCATCGTCAGATATTTATATCGGTAATAACCGTAATTGATTGCGATTTTACCCAGTCCGCCGCCGCCGATGATACCGCTCATTGCACTGTAACCGAGAATAGTTGTGATGGCAATTGTTGCATTTGAAATAAGCGACGGTATGCTTTCGGGAATCATCACCTTACAGATAATCTGAAGCGGTTTTGCGCCCATGCTTTGCGCCGCCTCAATGATGTTCGGGTTAACCTCTCTGAGACTGCTTTCAACAAGTCTTGCAACAAACGGAAAAGCGGCAATGACAAGCGGAACAATAACCGCCTTTGTTCCGACGGTTGTTCCCACAATCAGCCTTGAAAGTGGAAAGACCATAATCATAAGAATCAGAAACGGGATTGAACGAAGCAGGTTAATGATAACATTCAGCACGCTCATCACAGGCTTCGGAAGCGGAAGCACGCCGTTTTTGTCTCCCGCAACAAGAAGCACACCGAGCGGAAGTCCGAGCACAATTGCAAATGCGGTTGAAAGCACGGTCACATAAAAAGTTTCCCAGATTGCAAAGGGAATTTCGGTTTTGACAACATCCCATGCAAACTGAACGGATTCGCTTGCAAAAATTCCGTCAAGCATCTTGCTGCACCTCCTCGGCTGTGATACCATCACAGGTTTTCAAAAATTCCAGCGCTTTTTCATACTGACTGCCCTCGGGAACACCAATCATCATACTGCCGAATGCATGAGAGCCGATTGTTTTTGTTGACGCGCTTAAAATGTTCGCCATAATTCCGTATTCGGTCGCCATATGAGCGATAAGCGGTGTTTCCGTGTTGGAAGAACCGTTGAAAACAATTCTGATAATTTTTTCACCGTCCGATGCCGAAACAGGTTCTTCTTCCCCGCCGGGATATACCAATCTTTTTGCCGCGTCTGACTGAGGATTTGAAAAAATCTGGGTTGTCTCACCCTCTTCAACCACAACACCGCCGTCAAGAATGGCAACATTATTGCATATTTCTTCAACAACGCTCATCTGATGGGTAATCACAATTACGGTGATTCCTAGCTTTTTGTTAATGTCTTTAATCAGTTCAAGAATGGCATGGGTTGTGTTCGGGTCGAGTGCGCTCGTGGCTTCATCGCAAAGCAGAACTTTCGGGTTTGTTGCAAGTGCTCTTGCAATGGCAACCCTTTGCTGTTGTCCGCCGGAAAGCTGAGCCGGATAAGACATCGCCTTATCTGGCAGACCGACGGTTTCAAGAAGCTCCATCGCTTTTTTCTTTGCCTGCGATTTTTTCACGCCCTCAAGCTCCATCGGGAAGCAAACATTTTTAAGGCAGTTTCTTTGCATAAGCAAATTGAACTGCTGAAAAATCATGGTGATATTTCGTCTTTCCTGCCGAAGCTCTTTTGCCGAAAGAGCCGCCATATCTTTGCCGTCAATGACAACCGTACCCGAAGTCGGTCTTTCAAGCATATTGATGCAGCGCACAAGAGTGCTTTTTCCTGCACCGGACATTCCGATGATTCCGTAAATATCACCGTCATTGATTTTCAGATTAATATTTTTCAGCGCTTCAACCGTTCCGTCCGCCGTCTGAAAAGTTTTGCAGAGATTTTTAATTTCAATCATTTTGATTCTCCGTTATTATCTATTATAAAAAGGATTTTGCTTTTGGTATATAATATATATTTTTAAATTTCAGATTTTAATCATCAGCCGGATTCTTTACTTGCTTCTGATGACTGAAATTTGAAATTTAATGCGGTTATTTCAAAAAAACACAAACCTTTTGCACACTGTTTATTACGCGGCATGAAGATGAAAGTTTATTGTTATCTGCCCTGCGTGAGTCCCGCGGGCGTTGCCCGCACCCACAAGCTTTTTTGAAAAAAAGCTTGGCAAAAAACTTTTCTCCTCATGATTTATTCCAGCTCGGGCAATCAAATAAAAAATACAGCGCTACCCCGAACGGGATCGGTGTCGCCGTGCGACCGTGAGCATGCAGGCGGTGCCTGCCGGACATTGTCCGCCTCATTAGCGGAGTGCCGATTGTCCGAAAAGGCAACCGGCACCCGATCATTCTTTATCTGTTATTTGATAAGGTCAAGCGAGGTCTGCTTGCCGCCGTAAATTCCCATCGGTTCAACGTGAATTCCTGCAACGGAAACAAGGTGTGTTCCGTTTTCTGCATTGAAGTCGTCAAGATAAGGTACATGCTGGAAATAGTTTGCGTCAATTTCGCCGCTTTCAACAACGTTGTTGGGCTGAATATAATCAGTATATTCAACAATCTTGAGCGTGATGTCTTTTTCGGCAAGGGTTTCTTTTGCAATTGCAAGAATTTCTGCATGCGGTGCCGGAGAAGCGGCAACGGAAATGGTCTGACCCTTGAGTGCGTCATAATCAACGCTGCTGTCAAAACCGTCACCCGGATTTTCAACAACGCTTACAACCGAACCGCTGTATTTTTCTGAAATGAAGTCTGCAATTTCCTTGCTTTCAAGAGCAGCTGCAAGAGCCTTGATTTTGTCTGTGTTTTCGTTGCCCTCTTTTGTGACAAGAACATTGACATAATCTGAAGCTGAGCCCTCAATGGCAAGCGACTGCTCAACAGGGTTGAGACCTGCTTCAATGGCGTAGTTTGAGTTGATAACCGCATAGTCAACATCCTGAAGAATGTTCGGAACCTGAGCTGCTTCCACTTCTTTGAAAGTGATGTTGTGCGGATTTTCCGTGATGTCTTTTACGGTTGCTGTGATGCCTACCGAGCTGTCAAGCTTGATGATTCCGTTTGCTTCAAGAAGAAGAAGGGCACGTGCTTCGTTTGTTGTGTCGTTCGGAACGGCAATTACAAATTCCTGGTCTGTTGTGTTTTCGTCTGTTTTGCCTGAGCAAGCCGCAAAAGCAAAAACGCTTACAATAATCAGGGCAACAGCGAGTACGATTGAAATTTTCTTTTTCATTGTTAATTACTCCTTTTTGTTTTAATTTAATATGACAATTATACTTGCTTAATTATAAGATTTATTAAAGGTGATGTCAAGAGCCGCGGCATGAATTTTGAAAACCGCTCACATTCGCCCCTTTCTGAAATTTGCAAGAATCAATTGATGAAACAAATTGCTCATTTTAAATTCCTCTCTTTTGTAAAATTATAAAGATTTTTCAAAATAAAAAACGGTGAAAGCCCTGCGCCTTCACCGAAACTTTCTCTTTTTCTGAAAAGAAGTTAATTTTCGGAAACAGCGCAGCAAAATAAGTCGCAGCACATAATGCAGCGGCACATCATCATATCGGTTGAAAAAACGGTGCTGACAAATTTCATAACGCTTGTTTCCTTTCGTTTTTATTTTGTGATACGAAGTATATCATATATAACCTATGTTGTCAATAGGTTTTGCGGATTTTTTTCAAAAAAATTTTTTTAATAAAATCGGTCAAAAAATGAACCTTTTATGCTATGATTTCGTATATGTAAGCAGATGCCGGACATCAAAGAAAAACATAGGAGGTGTTTGTCTTTGCTTGATGCATACATAGCCGCACACGGCAAAAGGCTTTACGGTCTTTGCCTGACGCTTTGCAAAAGCAAAGACGCGGCAGATGATCTTTATCAGGAAACATGGCTAAAGGTTCTGATGAAATTTGAGCATTACGACAAGGAGCGACCGTTTGAAAATTATCTGACAAAAATCTGTGTAAATACCTACCGTGACCTGATGAGAAAAGCAAAGCTCTCTTCTTGCGAAATCAGTTTTAAAACAAACGAAGAGAAAGACTTTGCCGTTTTAAGTGCCGCCGAAAAGGAAAAAGAGGATTATTCTTCTCTTTATTTTGCGATTGACGCACTCCCGGAAAAGTTGAGAATGACGGTTATTTTGTTTTATTTTTGCGGTCTTGACGAAAAGAAGACGGCGCAAAGTCTCGGTATTCCGCCCGGCACGGTAAAATCCCGGCTGAACAAAGCTAGGAAAGCATTAAGAAAGGAGCTTGAAGATGAACAGACAGCCTTTTGATTTTGAAAAAGAGCAACCGCCTGTGGTTACGCAGAAAATGCTTCAGGAGCAGTTAAAACGAAGAACTCTGAAGCGTCAGATTTTGATTTTGAAAATTGCATCCATTTTGATTGCCGTTTGCTTTGCGTTGTTTTCGTTTTTCATTGTTTCCGACAGCCGGATTGCCGCATGCATCAGCATTGTGCTTTTGTTTGTTTATCTTTCCGGAAGCTTTTTACTTTCCGTCTTGTTTTTCAGCGGTCGGACAATGGCCGCAGGTGTCAAACGACCAAAACAGAACATACCCTGACTCCTGCAAACACACGAATATATACGAATTATAATGAAAGGATTTTTTCTATGGCTATCGTTACTTGTATTTTCATTCCCATAATCATTATCATGTGTATCCTCATTCCCGTTATGATCGGAATTTATGTTTATAAAGATGCGAAAAACCGTCAGATGAATGCGGCGCTCTGGACAATTGTTGCCGCTTTTGCTCCCGGTTTTATCGGTCTTATCATTTATCTGATCGTCCGCTCGGATTATTCCGCCATGAAATGCCCTGCCTGCGGAGCAGGCGTAAGAGAAAGCTTTGCGGTCTGCCCGAAATGCGGCACTTCGCTGAAAAACACCTGCTCACGCTGCGGCTATCCGCTTGAGGGCGGCTGGCTCAATTGCCCGAACTGCGCAGAGCCTATTCCTCCCGAAAAGCAAATGCCGACCGTAAGTGCTCATGAAAGCGATAAAGCACTTCGCAGAATTCTTGCCGCCGCCATCATCATTCCGCTTGTTCTTTGCATTTTGCTTTTCAGCTGTGTTTTCGTTTTCAGAGCAAACACATCAAACTTTTATACTTCCTGCGGAATTTCGGGAACAAAAAGCGATTTTCCTCAAAAAGACATTCAGGCGTGGTTTGACCGCTGTGATAAAGCCGGAAAAGGAATTTATCTTTTCACGCAGGAATTTGAACCGTCAGACACCGGAAACCGCCGCAGCGCTTTTCTCTTTTACAGAAACGACTCCGACTATTGTGCGCAGATTTCCGATGTCAACCATTCTATGTTTAAAAAATCATCGGTTGACTTTGAATTCGCCCAAAACGATGAGATCGATGGTGATTGTTCCGTTTCCTTTTATTGCATTGAAACAAAACGAGGCGCCGTGCTCGGAGATGTTATCGGCATCAACGGTCAGGAAATACACTATAACACAGACGCTCAGGAGTCGGACCTGGATCTGTTTTCGCTCTATCAAAGGAATTTCGGTGACACTTCACAAACCGAGCCCGTTTGCCTTTATCTTGAAGTGGAAGTTCCCGAGGAAACCGAAAACATTGAAAGCATAAGTTGCACCCTTTTCCTTGACGGAGAAGCCGTGCAGACCGAAGCAACAGAAAACGCCGACGGTGCAAGCTTTATGGGTACGGCAGCTTTCGCTTTCAGCCCCGACGATTATGAATTTGATTCGTTTTCGTTCAGTGCAATTGATACGGACGGAAAAGAAGTCTATAAAAGCAAAACTATTAAAACGGACGGCGACGAAACGCTTCATTATAAGCTTGTAAACAAAGAAAACGGCAAGCTTGCCGCCGTATCCGATGAATAAAAAAATCTCCGGTTAATCATTCGGTTAGCCGGAGACTGTTATTTTAAGTTATATCTTATACTTACTTCCAGTTTCACGCACAAGACGGATAAACTCATTGTCAAGCTCGGTCAGCTTATATCCTTTGCGGTAAATCAGAACATCTTTATAAACTTTACCGATGCCCTTGCACTTCTTTTCAACAAGGTCATATTTTTCCATCACTTCCTGTGAAAGCGGAGACATCCACATGAAGGTTGTGTGAACTTTTGAAAGAAGCTCAAACTGACTGCCCCTTTCAAAAACAAAAATCCGTTTGTCAACAAATTCCGAAAGTTCCGCTTTTTTAACATCAATCAGCGGCATTGACGGAACATACGGGTCGGCATGGGTAATTTCGATATAATCGGCAAGATCCTGCGCTTCCACGGTTTCCTTTTCGGCAAGCGGATGCTTTTTGCTCATAACAAGAACATATTTGAACTCGTTGACGCCCTCGCTGACAAGCTTTTTTTCAACAAACATGCTTTTGAAATATTTTTCAAAATTCACCTGATAGCGGATAATTCCGAGATTGAACTCTTCATGCGTAACATTTCTGATGGTGCGCATGGAGTTTGTTTCTTTATAAAAGAATTCGGCAGGCGTGTCAGTTTTCATCTGCTTGCAGAATTCGGTGAACGCTTCGGAAATATAGGTTGTTCTCGGAACACTTGCGGAAAACTGGCGCTGTTTGCGTTTGCCGTTGATATAAATATCTTCCACCTGTTCGACCTGCGTGATGATGCTGTTTGCATACTGCAAAAATTCTTCGCCCTCGGGCGTGACGGTGATTCCTCTTGAAGTGCGGCGGAAAATGGTGATTCCCAGATGCTCTTCAAGCTCTTTGATTGCTCTGCTGAGGTTCGGCTGACCCATATAAAGGTTTTCTGCCGCCTTGCTGATGGATTTTGTTTTTGCAATTTCAACCGCATATTTAAGGTGAAGTAAGTTCAATTTTTATGCTCCTTTCGGCGCTTTTTCCGTTTAACAAGCTTTATGAAACCGTTTTATTCACAAATTTAATCTTTTTTAATTATATCATAAATCCGAAGTTTGTCAAACTTTACACTCATTCAAAATCAAATTCATCTTCGTTTTTTATTTTGAATATTTCAAAAACGCCGTCAAGAATCTTTTCGTCTGTTTGTCTGACATAGTTTTCTTTTGAGCCGATTGTCACAATTTTAAAAATATCAACATAACCGTCGCTGTCTAAGGGCGACAAAACTGCATATTCATCGCCGCCGAAGCATACAATATCAAGAAATTCATAATCTGCCGTGACGCCGTCGGTATCTGTGATTGTTACGGTGAAATCAAGTTCTTCATCGTTTAATTTGTCGAGAAGCTCAGACATAAATCAACCAAACCTTTCAAAAAACTTATTCTTCAAACTTATTCTTCCGGATCTTTCTTCGGATTTTTAACGTTCCAGCGATAAATTTCCTGGTTTTCAATGTCAACATTTTTAACAATAATCGGTGCAATTCCGGCGTTAGCGGTTATGGTTGTTATCAGCGCCTTTGCAAACGGAAAAAGTTCCTTAAAGGTTTCAACATGAATGAATTCTTTTTCAACGCTGTTGAGAATATCAAAAAGTCCGCTGACAACAACCTTGACATTGAGCAAATCGGGCTTGTCTTTGTCGCATACTTCAACGGTGAGAATCGCTTCGCAAAGCTTGTCGCCGCTGTATCTGACATTGTGTGAAACCTTGTTTCCGAGCTGAAGCTCAACTTTTGAATGAACCGTGTTGTGAAAAACAATTTCACCGACTTTATAGGCTTTAAGCTGTGTGTTATTCATTATTTTCTTCCTTTCCTGTATGCTGCGGGAAACACAATAAATTCCCTTATATAGTTTTGAAATCTTTTTTCTTTCAAAGACGGTGCCGAAATCGAAGAAGCGTCAACGCCCGCCCTTTTGGCGATGATTCCAGCACGAAGAAGATGAAATTCACTTGACAAAAACGCAACGGTTACGTTTCCTGTTTCCATGCTTTCAATGATTCTTTTTGCATTGATAAAATTTTCCTCGGTCGTTGTTGATTTATCCTCAAGAATCAGCCTTTCTTTTTCAATTCCTCTTTTCGCAAGCTCGTCTGCAATAACCTGCGCTTCGCTTTTGGTCTGATCCGCATGAACAATTCCTCCGCAGCAAACGGCAAGAACATTTTTGTGCTCGCTCAAATATTTTGCGGCGGCGTCTATTCTTGTTTCAAGCGTTTTTTCGGCTTTGTCCCCTTTCACACGGCAGCCGAGAATCAGAAGATAATCAGGCTCTTCTGTGCAGTTGCCCTTGCTTGCCTTTTTTTCGGCAAAGCAAAAGGTTATGACCGACGAAGAAAAAAGCAATGCCAATGAAAACAAAATTTTATTCATAATATTCCACCTTGTCGTTCGGCAACACCGCTGCCGATGTGTTCACCAATCGGCTCAGCGGCATTTTAATTTTGATTTATTATACCATATATAATGAAATATGAAAATATGTTACAGAAATTTTATGTCGGAAATTATCACACAGATATTAAAAATGAAAGCATAAGTTCAATGAATATTACAAAAATAAATATAGAAAAAGGAGCGATCTTTATGTGCGGAATAGTAGGTTATATCGGAAAAAACAAGGCTGTGCCCTATCTTCTGAGCGGACTTGAAAAGCTTGAATACAGAGGCTATGATTCGGCAGGCGTTGCCACGCTTGAAAACGGCAAAATCATTGTCACAAAAGCGGCGGGAAGACTGAACAATCTTGAAAGAAAGCTTCAGAATCAAGCTGAAAACACTGCACACATCGGTATCGGTCACACACGCTGGGCAACCCACGGCGAACCGAGCGACGCAAACGCACACCCTCACCCCGGTCAAAAGGGTCTTTTCTGCGTTGTTCACAACGGAATTATTGAAAATTTTCAGTTTCTTAAAAACAAGCTTGAACAAGACGGAGTGAACTTTGCTTCGCAAACAGACACGGAAGTCATTTCTCAGCTGCTTGAAAAAAACTATGACGGTGATGTTTTAAAAACAATTGCAAAAACAACCGAAGAGCTTGACGGAAGTTTTGCCCTTGCCATTCTCTGCAAAGAAGCGCCAAACAAAATTTTCTGCACGCGCCGCGCAAATCCCCTTGTTCTCGGAAAAAGCGATGAGGGAAGCTTTATCGCTTCCGATGTTACCGCTATGCTCAGATATACACATGATGTCTATAAACTCTCAGACGACGAAATCGCCGTTGTTGAAAACGGAAACATCATTTTTACAGACGACTCGGGCAAAAAAATCGAAAAGCCAACCGAGCATATTTCATGGAGCATTGAGGACGCAGAAAAAAGCGGCTATGATCATTTTATGCTCAAAGAAATTATGCAGCAGCCGAAAGCTGTTTATGACACCGTTCATCCGAGAATTCAAAACAAAGACATCGTTCTTGATAATGTGAAGCTGAGCACCGATGACCTGAACCATATACACAAAATCTATATTGTAGCCTGCGGCTCAGCTTATCATGTCGGGGTAATCGGAAAATATGTTCTTGAAAAAATGACAAGAATCCCGACCGAAGCAGACATCGCATCGGAATTTCGCTATCGGAATCCGATTATCGGAAGCGATACGCTTGTTATCATCATCAGCCAGAGCGGCGAAACGGCAGACACTCTTGCGGCGCTTCGCCTTGCAAAAGAACACGGAGCAAAAACGCTTTCAATCGTAAACGTTGTGGGAAGCTCCATTGCAAACGAAAGCGACAATGTGCTTTTAACCTATGCAGGACCCGAAATTGCCGTTGCAACAACAAAAGCTTATTCGGCTCAGCTTTGCGTCATTTATCTCATTGCCGCAAAATTTGCCCGACTGCTCTGCAGACTAAGCAACAGTGAGTTTGAAGCGTTTCTTTCGGATCTTGAAGCTCTGCCGAAAAAAATTCAGCAAATTCTTGACGGTCTGATCAGTGAGACAAAAGAACTTGCAAACGATTTTATCAATCTTGAGCATGCCTATTTCATCGGAAGAAATATTGACTATGCCGGTGCGATGGAATCCTCGCTGAAAATGAAAGAAATCAGCTATATTCACAGCGAAGCCTACGGTGCAGGCGAACTGAAACACGGAACAATTTCGCTCATTGAAAAAGGTACGGTGGTTGTTGCACTCTGTTGTTTTGATGCTGTTTTTGCAAAAACTTTAAGCAATATCAAAGAGGTTCGTGCAAGAGGAGCAAAAGTTATTGCTCTGACAACCGAAAAGCACAAAGACGAGCTTATTGATGTTGACAGCAAAATTGTCATTCCCGATTGCACCGCTGAGCTTCTGCCGTCGCTTGAAGTCATTCCGATGCAGCTTCTGAGCTATTACACCGCAGTAAAACGTGGCTGTGATGTGGATAAACCGAGAAACCTTGCCAAATCCGTCACGGTTGAATAAAATAAAAGCGTTTTGCCCAATTTTTAACGTCAGGCAAAACGCTTTGTTTTTTATCGCAGAGGCAACTTCGTTCCAGTTTGAGTTGGTGCAAAATTAATATTCAAGTGCCCGAGCCGGAAATATGCATCACAGTAGGGACACGGCTTGCCGTGTCCGCAGTCGTGCACAAATTTATAATTTTATGTTATGCTTATGTCGCGGTGTAATTATAAAATTTATTACTTTCTACAACGCGTGAGCATGCGGGCGGTGCCCGCCAGGAAACCCCCGGCG
>JBJEOJ010000114.1:0-10877 GCA_051880655.1 Acutalibacteraceae bacterium
CAAACTGATTTTAAAGCCTTTTTTATTTATGTTGATTAAAAAGAACTCGGCAAAACAAAAATTCAGATTTTCAAAAAATATAAAACATTTCTTGACAACCTGAAAAAAATCCTCTAAAATTATAAATATAAATAAATATTCAGAAAAAATATTGCCATGGCTGTTTTTTATTCTGTTTAAAGCAGCCCGGGCGGTTTTTGTTTTTTATAACCGTATGCCTGAGTTTTATAGGCATATTTTTTTATTGTCCGATTTCATAAATCGAAAAAGGTTTTTAAGGCGATGTAAAATATAACAAAAAGAAAGGAAGAATTTTTTTGACACAAGAACTCAAATTAAAGCTTTGCGGCAAGGTGTTAAGCTTTGCCGACGAAAGCGAAAAGGAACTCATTGTCGGCGACAACAGCGACTACTTTGTTTCGTTTGATTTTGACGAAGAAAGAAACGCAATGTTTGCGGTGTTTTCCGACAAGGACAGCATGACGCAGCCGATTCTGATTGAAAACGGCAGGGTCAATATTCCGCTTGAAGTGCTCAAAAGCGGCTTTAAGTATGTGGGCGTTGTTTCGGACGGTTTTGCAAGCACTCCGCTTGCTTTTTTTGTTGTCGGCTCAATTGCAGACAAAAATCAGCCGCTGATGCAGGAAACCGAGCCGAGTGTTGCCGAACAGTTACTCACCGCATTCAACAGCCTTGAAAACGTCACCGGAGCGGTCGTTAACGAAAGCGGAAATCTTATTATCACGCTCAAAGGCGGCAGAGAGCTTGACTGCGGCAGAGTGAAAGGCGACAAGGGCGATGCGTTCACTTTTGCCGATTTCACAGCCGAACAGTTGGCGGCACTCAAAGGCGAAAAAGGGGATAAAGGCGATAAAGGCGACACGGGAATAAGCCCGACCGTTAAGGTGAGCGAAGCCGAAAGCGGAAGAAAAATGAGTATAACAAACGCAGACGGAACGACGGCCGTTTATGACATTACGGACGCTGATACCGATATGCTCAGAACGGAGATTTTTGACATTATCAAAGGCAACAATCTTTTGACAGGTTTTCAGACTGTCACGGATTCAACCGGAACTGAAAGAACGGCAACCAATTTTGTTGACATCAGTGAGTACACAACCGGTACAATAATCAACTTTTGTTCGAGTCTGAACACATTTATCGGTTGGGGACTTTTTGACGAAAACGGAGAATATGTAAGCGGCGGCAACACAAGCACAAGCGCAAACGTTACCGTTACAAAAGCGGAAAACACGAAATATTTTGCTTTTATGAACACCGTTTCAATAACCTCCTGCGAAAGAATTGAATGGTTTATTTTGTCACTGAGCAAGGACGATTATATTCCTGACAGGTTTGTTTTTAAAAATGAAAGGCTTGAAAACATAAGCGGTGAAAAGCTTCAGAACCAAAGCGTCGGAATATCCAAATTTGCAGATGGGATGATTATTGAATACCCGACAAATAATTTGTTTAAGGCTGATGAAGTGCTTGGCAATTACACGTTTGTCAAGGATGACGACGCAGGAACAACAGCAACCATCAAAAATGCAAGCAATTTTATTCCGATTGAAAAAGGCAAGCGGTATGTCAGCAAGGTTTACTATACAACATTTCATTTTTTTGACAGTGAAAAAAAATATGTTTCCGTTGTCTCGATCACAGCAAACCCCGCTGTCTTCACGGCACCCTGCGACGGATATGTTGTGATTGCCAATTGTTCGGATAACATTGTTGTTGAGGGAACTTCGCTTTCAAATTATTATGACACATATTACACGTTCAATCCGACATTTATTCCCGAATCAGACGGTGGAAAATGGAAAGGAAAAACATGGCTTGCCATTGGTGACAGCATCACGGACACAGACGTCGCAAGCAAGGGTTATCCGTATTATGTTGCAAACGAGCTCGGACTGAACTGCACGAATGTCGGAAACAGCGGAAAGGTTGTCAGCTTTTTCTTTGATAAAATTGAAACTTATGCCGATGATTATGATCTGATCACCGTTTTTCTCGGTGCAAACAATCAGGGTTACAACTGTGCAATAGGTGAAATAAACGACAGCTATTACACAAATGAAGATTACACGAGCAACAGTTCTTTTATCGCTCAGCTTCAGCATCTGATTGATTTGCTTCTTGAAAAATATCCGACAAAAATCATTGCATTTTTCACACCGATTAAAAGGGCGAATCCGTCTGAAGACCTCAACGATGAGGGGTATAAAATCAATGCGCTCGGGCTTACCACAGAGCCATATGCAAAAGCGGTTATGAAAGTCTGCGACTATTACGGTCTGCCGTGCCTTGACCTTTACACAAACGGAATCAATCCGAGAACGGAAGGCATGAGAAAGACATATTTTCTCAAAGAGGACGGCTCGGACGGTACGCACCCGAACAATGCAGGTCATGCAAGGTTTATCGCTCCGGCGGTGATTGATTTTCTTAACAAAATTGCTCCGTGCGAGGAGTAAGTCATAACACCCAGTCCGGATAAAAAAAGCAGCAGTTACATGGCTTTTCGTGTAACTGCTTTTTTATTATATGTCTTGTTTTTCAAAGTATTTTACTGATTTAACAAAAGCCGAAGCCGTCAGGAAAACATAGATTATCGCTCCTGCCGCAGTAAAAATCAGCTTTGAAGCAAGGAATGAAAAATCCGGTGTGTCAAGTCTGTCTCTGACAAAAGGTACGGTATAGGTTGCGATTATATCCGCCGCAGTGAGCAAAAACATCGGTATGCAGCTTTTTATAAATGAAATGCCGACCTTGCCGACGTTTTTATAATACGAGACAAAGAAAACAAAATTGAATATTCCGAAACAAATGAAACCCTCGCCGAGCAATGCAAGATTTGCGTCCATTCCTGCGGCGTTTCCCGCCGGGTTGATTCGCTCACTTAAAAAGATGAACAGTAAGGTCAGTGCAAGCTCGATAAGTTCAAAAATGCAGCAAAAGAGTATACGCGCCTTTACGGTGTCTTTTTTTGAAAACGTAATGAGCAGAGTATAATCTATATCATTATTTTCCCGCCCCAGAAGGCAAGTAAAAAACATGCCGAGCGTCAGATAAAAGAAAATGACGATGTAAGGGTAGTTAGGAATCAACACCATCACCGAAAGCAAAAGCATGAGCGGCATCATAGGGTGCATGGAAAGAGAAAATTCCTTTTTTAATAGCTTTGCTGTCATAAGATTAAACTCCTTTCAAATGTCCTTTTCCATGTGGAGCATGATTTCTTCAAGCGATGAATCCGAAGCGTCAATACCCGACTTTTCAGCGTCACACGCTCTTATCAGTGAAGTATAGCCGTTTTTTGTGCGGCGCTTGCCGATTAAAACATCGCTGTGTTCCTTTAAAAAGTTTTCACTTTCGAAGTTTACAAGCTTAAATTCATTTTCAAAAGCTTTAACCGATGAATCGGCGGCGATTTCTCCGTTTTTGATATATATGATGTTATCGGCACACTTTTCAAGATCGGATATGATATGAGTTGAAAATAATATAGTTTTGCCTTCGTCGCTCAAGGACATGAAAATATCAAGCAGTTCATCTCTTGAAACCGGGTCAAGACCGCTTGTGGGCTCATCAAGAATGAGAAGCTTTGCACCGTGAGAAAGGGCAAGCGCAATCGAATATTTTGTTTTCATGCCCTGTGAAAGACCGTCCGGAGTTTTGTTTTCATCAAGCGCAAAAAGCTTCATATATTTTTCATATGCCGCTTCGTCCCAGTTTTTATAAAAGCTTTTTGTGACAGCGGTAATTTTTTTCAGCTTTTTTTTCATATAAAAGTTGATGCAGCCCGAAACATAGCCTACGTTTTCTTTTATATAGCTTTCGTTTGACAACAGCGGCTTTGAAAAAAACCGGATTTCGCCGCCGTTCGGGTGAACAAAATTGAAAAGGCAGGAAAGTGTGGTTGATTTACCTGCACCGTTGCGGCCGACAAAGCCGGTGATTTTTCCCTCTTCAAGAGAAAAAGAAACATTTTTCAGTTCAAACGACGGATATTTTTTGCAAAGATTTTTAACTTCAAGTATACTCATTTTTCATCACCGAAAATCTTCATAAAGAGATTTGAAAATTCGCTTTTTGGCGGAATTGCAATGCCTTTCTTTTGGTCAGCAAGAACAAGAATGGTATCTCCGGGTTTAATGTCAAAAATATCTCTTGCTTCTTTAGGAATTACGAATTGACCTTTTTCACCGATTTTTACTGTCCAGGCATATTTGCCGGGAGGAAAGGAAGATTTGTCTTTTTGTTTCATAACAGATATACCTCGCTTTGTGTCAAAAGTATGATTTGTTATACTTATCATACTATATAGGCTTGATGATGTCAAGGGTTTTTGTAAAGTTTTTTAGAGTGTATAAATAAATCGTTATGAGTTTGCTTTATTGATAAATTTATATCAAATTAAACAAATTAAAAATAAAACTGTTTTTTAAATAAAAATTGTTTTTCATATTGACATTTTTATACATTTTTTGTATCATATGTGATGTGAATATTTGCCGTTTGAAAAGAAATCTTCGGCAGATATATCAAAAAATCAGGAGGTATAAACAATGAACAAAAAAACCAAAAAAATTATCAGTCTTTTTCTGGTATTTGTTTTGATGTTTTCAACTGCATCTGTTTCCTTTGCGGCATATAATGCTGACGGAAGCGTAAGTGTCAATTTGCTGTGTGACAAAAAAGAATACAAACGCGGCGAAAAGATTACAGTGACAGTAAAAACAAAAAACTCATCAGAAAAAGAAAAAGAACTTTCGTTGTCTTATTTGTCAACGCCCTTTTTTCAACTGAGCAAACACAGTGACAGTCTCACCTTGAATGCCAAGGAAGAAAAGGATCTGACAGTTAACGCAACAGCACGTCATATGGTATTGGCATCAAGCAAATATCAGAATCTTGTTGACGGTCTCATGGGCTATCTCTGGTCCGCTCTTTACATGATAATGGCAATTTTTAAAAGCGATTATGAAGCTCTGAGTGTTACGGTTGACGGTTTGCCTGCAGTTATGCTTGCTCATATTGAGACTCAAGGCGAAGAAACCGAAGAGCCTGCAGAATCGACGGAGTATACAGTATCTTTCGATTTAAATTATCAGGGTGCAACTAATAATATAAAAGATCAAAAAATTGAAAGTGGAAGTTTTGCTTATAGACCAGAAGATCCAGAACGTTCCGGCTATCAGTTTATAGGCTGGTATTTAAATCGAGTAGGTTCGAATGATATATTTGATTTTGAAGAGGCTATAAATAGTGATATTAAATTATATGCTAGGTGGTTTAATGAAGAAGACACCACAGATTCTGATAATGATGGTGTTATTGATTCTATTGAAATTCAATTTGGCTCTGATCCTATGAAATCAGATACAGATGATGATGGCATAAGCGATTACAATGAGCTTAACTGGTTAAACACTGACCCATCTATAAATGATTATAACAATGACGGTATTTCAGATGGGGAAGAGGATGCAGATAATGACGGATTGACAAATGCATATGAAACAACCATAGGTACTAATCCAGCATATTATGATTCTGACTATGATTATCTTTCTGACTATGATGAGATAAATATATATCATACAAATCCCTTAATATCTGACACAGATGGGGATGGTGTTATCGACGGCATTGAAGTGCAAAATGGTTACGATCCTCTTGTGTCAGAGAAAGTATTTGAAACTAAAGCATCTTATGGCGAGATTAATGAAGAAAATCCTGTATCTGCTTCTGCAGTTGTTAAAACTGATAATAATGGAGCTGGAACACTTACTATTCGAGAAGTATCTAATTCTGAAAATACATTTTTATCAAATCAAATTCCGGGACGTTTGGGAGCTGCTTTTGACTTTTCAACAAATGGAGAGTTTATTTCAGCACAAATTTCTTTTAACTATGATCAATCAATAGGTATGATAGGAGACGATTTTCAGCCTCGTATATATTATGTCAATGAAGAAACTGGTGAATTTGAAGAACTAGAAAATCAGACTGTTAACAATGGTATTGTAACAGCTACAGTTGAGCATTTTTCTACATATATCTTATTGAATAAAGTCGAATTTGATAAGGTTTGGGATACTGATATTAAAAGTCCTAATGAAGAAGGTACGGGATTTAAGGATTTACTGATTTCATTTGTTATTGATTCTTCTGGAAGTATGGGTTGGAATGATCCAAGTGGATTAAGAAAAGAACTGACTAAAAATTTTATAGATAAGATGGCTGATGAAGACCGTGCCTCTGTAGTTGATTTCGACTCATATGCACAAACAAATTCTGATTTTACAAATGATAAGGAAACTTTGAAAATTGCTGTTGATTGGATTGATTCGTCCGGTGGAACCAGTATGTACAGAGGTTTGTCAAAATCCCTTGGACTTTTTAAAAATTTAGATTCTATCAGTGATGATTCGTTAAAAACTATTTTCTTGCTAACTGATGGCTCTGATGATGGGTCTGGTGGATATTTTTCGGATTCACAGTATATGGAATTGATTGATGAATGCGTAGAAAATGGTATTCAGGTTTATACAATTGGTTTAGGCAGTGGTGCTAATGCACAACTCTTGGAAAGAATTGCAACACGTGGTAATGGAAAATATTATTTTGCAGAAAGAGATCTTGATCTTATTTCCGGTTTTGATACATTGAGACAGGAAACTATCGATTATATTACTGACTCAAATAATGATGGTATATGTGATTATTATACAAATTTAATTAATTGTGGTAAGTTGTTACCATCAAACGGCACATATGATTTTGTCGGTGTTACTGATATGTACGGAGAAGATGAGGACGATTGGGATGGAGATGGTCTTTTAAATGGTGAAGAGATTCAGATTGCCACTTCATCAAATGGTAATACGTATATACATATTAAATCTAATCCGTTGATATCTGATTCTGATGGAGATAATATAAATGATTATACTGAAGTAAAAAAATATAATACAAATCCTTTAAAATACACAAAATATGGAAAATCGTGTATTAACACTCTCGTTGATGATACTGCATATGTTTATGTAGAGCAAGTAAACAGAAAATCAATGATGAATAGCATTGCTGGTTTTTTCGATTGGCAAAAAACAAATGAATCAAAGGAAACATATATCAATTATTTTTATGATTATGCATCCGAGAGTAACATCAATAAAACGGCTTTTGAGCGTGAACAATTAGAAAAACGTGAGAAGGCGTGGGAAATTGTTGAAACAGTAGTTGATTTTGTTAAGATAGGAAAAGATCTTCTTGATTTAGGAACGGATTTATCATCGTACGATAGTGCAGTAAAAGCTCAAGTTACAAAATATAATAATTTGCATAAAACCACATTGGATTTATATAATAAAAAAGAATATGATGCAGTTATGAAAACGGTAAGCGGACTTGATGACTTTAAAGATGATTTGAGTATTGTCAATGATGTATGTGGTATATTATCAAAAACCGATGTAGCAGAAAAAATAAGTGCGACAGTTTCTGTAGTAACAACGACGACCTCAATGATTTCTGCATTAGGAAAAGTTAGGCTTAATCTTGGTAATAAGATTAATACTTTTTCTAGAAAATATCAAACATGGTTAGGCAAACGTCCCACTGGTGATGTTTCAATAGGAACAGTGATAAGTGTGGCAACAGATGCTGTTGGCATGGTAACGGATGTTGCAGACTTGGTAAATCTCTACGGTAAGCTACAAGCGAATAGCGAGGCGTTCAACGAGTATATAGAATTAATTGAATATGTATCTAATAATGCATATGAAGATTACACAAGGGTTGCGGCAGGCGATATAGCAAAAATAGTTCTTGATAAGTCGAATAGTGAGTACTACAAACAATTAAGCAAAGCCGCAACAGAAACCACTTCTAAAGCATTTATAAATATGGCAATTACGATTGTTGGGGATTTTTGTCCATATGTTAAAGTTGCTGATTTAGTGGTTGATGTAGTTAAAGTTGGATTGTCGTTGACAGGCGCGACTGATTATGCGAAATCACTAGTAAAATCACAAGCCATATATGCACTTTCTTGCGGATGCAACCATTATTTGAGAGGCTTATATGAAGAAAGTGATATTTGGTATTCATATGACATGAATAATATTGAAACATTTACATTATATTTAACTCAACTTGCACAAAGCAGAATTGTTGGTGAAGATAGTATATGCACTGCTATCAAGAAATTTAATTTATCAAATTGGGTTTCAAATTTGATCACTCATTCATCAAAAGAGGAAATTGAAAATAACTTTAAAACTATAATAGGTTATATTTATACTTGTGCAGAGCATCTGAATTTGCAATTATCTAAAAAACTTCCAAGATATCCTAGTGACTATAATCCTGCATGGACTCTTTGATTTAGAAAATTATAGATCATAAACTAACAACACCAGCCTGTAAAGTCAAGAAACTTTACAGGCTGGGTTCCTTTTAATTTTCAACTTCCTTTTTCATTATAAACTAGCAAAAGTCAGTGGAAAATGTTCAAAAGGAAGCATATTTCTATCGGTTTTCATGCGGTTTTCAAGTAATTTAACTGAAATTTTTAACATTTGCCGATTTGAATATGTAAAGTAAATAACTTTACATATATCAAACAAAGATCACTTTGTAACAATATCAAGAATTTCCATCGGCTTGTTAACAATGAATTTTGCGCCGTTTTCTTCAAGCTCTTTGCGGTCACGAAAGCCCCATGTCACACCGATGCAGTCAAGACCGCTGTTTTTGGCGGTGTGAACGTCAACCTCGCTGTCGCCGACATAGATAGCTTCGCTTGCGGAAATTCCGAGCTTTTTGAAAGCTTTAAAAACATTTGCAGGCGACGGCTTTCGCTCGCTTTCATTCTCAACGCCGAAAGCGCAGGTCAGGCTGTTTCCAAAAAAGTCTTTGCAAAGACCCACAACACCGCTGTGAAGCTTGTTTGAAACAACTGCGGTTTTGATGTTCCTTTTTTTAAGCTCATCAAGAAGCTGCATAATGCCGTTATAAGGCGCAGTGTTGTCTGTCATGTGTTCAAGATAATAGGTGCGAAACGCTTCAAAGCACTCGTTAAATTTGGCTTCATCAATTCCGTCCGGTGTTGCTCTTTGCATCAGCTTAACAACGCCGTTGCCGATAAAGCGACGTACTTCTTCAATTGTTCTTTCGGGAAAACCGAAGCTTTTCAAAGCATAATTTACGCTTGCTGCAAGGTCATCGAGCGTGTTGAGAAGCGTTCCGTCAAGATCGAAAATAACTGCTTTATACATTTTGATTCACCTTTAGTCTTTGAAAAAATGAACAATTTCCTGCATGATTTTTTCGTCATGTTCTGTCATGCGGTTCCAGTCAATACTTTCTCTGAACCGTTTTTTCTGTTCGGGTGTTTTAAGCTTATTGCTGATTTTTGCTTTGTCAAAATCTCCGAAAATTTCGTTCAGATATCTGACCGCATCTTCTGTATAATACGGGTGGTGATTTTTGTTGTCTGTAATTATGTATCTGATGTTCGGGTTGTTGACCTGCTCTTTCAGAAGACCGGCGCCGTTTTTGAAAGCGATCATCTTGTCGTCTTTTGATTGTATGACCAAAACTTTTGCGTTGGTTTTGTTCAATGCGTCAATCATTGAGCTGTCCGCATAAAGCGGATTTTTTTCTTTTTCATATTTCATAATCGGACGGATAAACGGGTTCATATTTCCGATAAAATACTGATTAAGAATTTGCTCAATTGAGACAAAAGCAGAAATGATTATCGCTTTTTCAATGTTGTCATAGCGACCGAGCAGATTTCCGACTGCATAGCCGCCCCAGCTGTGACCTATGAGATAAATATGCTCACAGCCGAAATAATTATTTTCGGAAACATATTTCATGCACGAATCAAGGTCGGCAAGCGACTGGGCAAGACCGCGTATATCTTCACCCTCAGACTGAGCACAGCCTGTTATGTCGAAGGTTAAAACACGAAATCCGTTTTTGCAAAGCACTTCAATTTCTTTGGTGTATTGAAGATGTCCTTCGCCGATGCCGTGGCAGAAAACAATCAGCGTATTTTTGTCATAGCCGTCATAAAAATATATTGCGCCTTTTAAAAGGTTGTTGTTTGAGGAACGGAAGGAAAAATCTTCTTTATTCAGTCCTTCAAAGTCTTTTGCCGTAAAAAAATATTTGTAACCCTCATCGTCATATCTGCTGACGAAAATCTTTTTGTAAATTCCTGTTGCAAGACTCATAATAACACCTCTAAATCCTTTATTTTTTTATCTTATCATTTCCGACTTAAAAAATCGTTCCTGAAACTCGGTAAGAGCTTCAATTTGTTTGTCTGAATAATTTTTACCGTTCGGCACAACAACTAATTTGTCATCGTTGTCATCGATCCGGTGAATGATAGCCGTAACATATCCGGTGAAGCTTGAAACCGGCTCAAAAACACCGAGTACATAAGCGTCAAGCTCTTCACCGTCGGGAGAGATTGTGTTTGCCAGAAAGCCATAGTTAAGCGGATAAATATAGTTGTGCTTCGGGTGAGACGAGCCCAAAGGACGGTCAATCTGCACTGTTACGGTTTTGTGAAGAAAATCTTTTGGATTTGTATAATTTTCGTCAGGCATAACATCTTTCAGTCCCTTGCTCAAAATTTCATCAGCTATTATAACAAATAACCGCAGCAAAAACAAGCAGGCCAAGCCTGCAGTGCTCACGCGGCGGGCAACGCCCGCGGGACTCACGCGTGGCAGAAAGTGATAAACTTTACAATTTCACCGCGGCGGAAATTCAGTGTAAAAGGAGTAAAGTTTTTTGCCGAGCTTTTTTACAAAAAAGCTCGTGGGTGCGGGCAACGCCCG
>JBJEOJ010000115.1:0-2250 GCA_051880655.1 Acutalibacteraceae bacterium
TGTCCGCCGTCAAGCAAAATTAAATCCGGCAAAATTCCGAAAGTGCTGTCTGTTCCTTTTTCCTCAACATATCTGTTAAGTCTGCGGCTTATCACTTCACGCATTGAGCCGTAATCGTCCTGACCGTCAAAGCTTTTGATTGAAAAGCGCTTATACGCCGCCTTATAGGGTCTTGCATTTTTGAACACAACCATTCCGGCAACATTGTCTGAGCCGGCGGTGTGAGAAATGTCATATGCTTCAATATATTCAGGTGTTTTTGAAAGTCCGAGAAGCTTTGCAAGCTCATCAAGTGCGGCAGTCTCAAAGCCTTTTCTTCCAAGATATTCGCCGAGCTTTTGCGAAGCGTTGCTCAGGCACATTTCCATCAGCCTTGCGGTTTCACCTCTTTGCGGAACAGTAAGCTCTGTTTTTTTGCCTCTTTTTTCTTCAAGCCAACGCACAAGCAGCTCGCTGTCGGCGACTTCTGCATCGGCAACAATTTTCGGCGGAATATCCCTGTTCATCATATAGTATGACATGATAAGTTCATGTCTTGTTTCGGGCAGATTTTCGGTTGCTTCAAAAATGAAATGGTCACAGCCGCAAAGAAGTCCGCCTCTGAAATTTAAAACAGCAAGGCAGGCTCTCTGACTGCTTTGCGCAACGGCAAAAATATCCTGATTCTTATCGGTTGAGCTTACAACCTTTTGCTTGCTTGCAATTTTTTCAATAGCTCTGATTTTGTCACGGTATATTGCCGCTTTTTCATAGTCCAGATTTTCTGCGGCAGCTTGCATTTTTTCATTTAAAAGAGCAAGCGTTTTTTTGCTTCCTCCTTTGATGAATTCAATTGCCTGAGAAAGGTTTTCCTCATATTCTTTTTCGCTGATTTTTCTTGCGCACGGCGCACTGCAGCGTGAAATAAAATAGTTCAGGCAAGGTCGGCTTTTTCCGATGTCGCGCGGAAACACCTTTGAACAAGTCGGAAGTTTGAAAATTTCCTTTGCATCGTCAACTGCGCTCGTAACCGAAAAATTCCCGGTATACGGGCCTAAATAATCGGCATTTTCATCGTCCTTCCGATAGCATGCGCTGATGTTTCCCCAAGGATTCGGCGTAATTTTGATATAGCTGTAGCCCTTGCTGTCTTTGAGCAAAATATTATATTTCGGCATATTCTGCTTAATTAAGCTGCATTCAAGCACAAGTGCTTCAAATTCACTGTCGGTCAGAATATAATCAAAATCATCAACATTTTCAACCATTTTGCGAACCTTGATGCTGTGTCCGTTCTGTGAGCCGAAATATTGGCTGACTCTGTTTTTCAGTGCCTTTGCCTTGCCGATATAGATAATTTTGCCCGACTTGTTTTTCATGATATAAACGCCGGGCGTGAGCGGAAGCTGCATCGCTTTTTTGCGAAGCTGAGCCAGTTTAGGATTTTCCAACTTGAAACCTTCCTTTTCCGTTTCGGTTAAAATTCTTTGCTATATCTTATCACACGAAACCGATTCTTTCAAGACTTGAATTTTTATTTTTAATCAGTTTAAAATCAAGACCGAAGTAATAAAAAAAGCAGAACACGCCGGACAAAACGCATTCTGCATTAATTAAATTATTTTGCTTTGGCACTGACCGTTTTGAAATCGCCGTAGCTTTCAGTTGATCCGTGTTTTGTCACAGCACGCACTTTAAAGGTATAGGTTACACCTTTTTTAAGACCTGTTTTTGTATAGCTTCGCTTGTCTGAACTTAAAACCTTGAGCTTCTTATAACTATTGCCTGATTTGATATATATTTCATATCTTGTTGCGCCTTTAACGCCTTTCCAGGAAAGAGACACGCTTTTTGTTTTTCCTGTGGCTTTAACGCTTACAGTGCCCGGTTTGACAAAGCCATATGCCGTATCACTTTTTGCGCCGACTGCACTGAACGATTGTTTCTTTCTGACGGCGGCAACCTTATATTTTTTGGTCTGCCCTGCCGTACCGCTTATTTTAAGGCTTGTTCCCGTAACTGTCTTGTATTTTTCATATGTTTTTTTGCTTTCGTTATATCTGTAAACGATATAACTTGTTGCAGAACTGATCTTTTTCCACGAAAGAGTATACGATGATGCAGTAATTTTTGAAACCTTAACTGAGGAAACTTTTGTCGGGCAAGTGCTTGCATAAATTGCGGAAGAACTCTTACCGTAAGTTATTTTTGAATCCTCGGAAACATATGCTTTCACAGAATATAAATAATCTTTTCCTGCTGAAAGGTTTT
>JBJEOJ010000116.1:0-10672 GCA_051880655.1 Acutalibacteraceae bacterium
GGCGTTGCCCCTTGACCCCACGAGCTTTTTTGTAAAAAAGCTCGGCAAAAAACTTACTCCTTTTTCGCTAACTTTCCGCTGCGGCGAAATTTTAAAGATTGCAACTTTCTACCCCGCGTAATCACTGCAGGCTTGGCCTGCCAAACTATAATATAGCGATATTTTTTCTAACCTTGGAGGGTGACTTATGAAAAGCGTTAAACCGGGCAGAGGACCGTCAATGATGGGCGGCATTATGAGCATAGCCGTAGGTCTTTTCGGTGTCTTCTGGACAATTCTTGCCATAATCGAAGGAGCAGGCATTATGGCACCGTTCGGAATCATCTTTGTTGTGGTTGCCGTTGTTCAGGCAGTTTATAACTTTAAAAACGCAACAAGCAAAAACCGACATTCACAGTTCGATATTACCGACGAAAATGAAGAGCCCGACCCGTGGAACGAGCGTTTCTCAGAAAAGAGCAGTTCGTCCGATTATTACGGTGCTGACAGCAGCTCAAAATCAAACTACTGCCCATACTGCGGAGAAAGAGCCGACAGTGACTTTGCTTTCTGCAAAAACTGCGGCAGAAAGTTACCATAAAAAAATGCATACAATAACCGCCTTACTTCACTGAAAAAGTAAGGCGGTAAATTTTTTATCAAAAGAAGCATTCCAACATATCATATGCAAGAAGTGTAAATCCGATATTCAAAACAATTACACCGAACGGAAAAAGGCGAAAGAAGCTTTCTTTTTCTTTATCCTTTATTGCGTGAAAAATCAAAGATATGATAATAGTAAGCGGCAAAATAAACAAAAACACCAAGCTGCCATAAACAAGCACGGACAGCAGGATTTCAAATACTATTTCACCAAAGCTTTCGGTTATTGTTTCTCCAAAAAAGTAAAGTATGCACCAGATTATTAAAAAAAGCGCCCAAAAGCAAAAAACGGACAAACTAAGCCCCAAGGTATCTTTATGAAGATTTTTAAACATATTTATCCCAACTTTCAACGAGGACTACATTTGCGCAAGATGTTTTTTAAACATTTCAGGTGCAAACAGCTAAATTTTGGCATCTAAAACGAAATAATCATTTTGCTTTGTTTTCTCTATTATATATTATACAATTAGAGATGTCAAGGCAAGAAGCTTGCTTACAAATTTTCAGTTCAAATCCATATATAGAGATAAATTATGGTTTGGCGGATAATGTCCGCAGATGTTACGCGGGGCAAGCACCGCTTGCATGCTCACGCGGAGTAGAAAGTGACAAACTTTACAATTTTGCTGCGGCGTGAAGTCAGTGCAAAAGGAGTAAAGTTTTTTGCCGAGCTTTTTTACAAAAAAGCTCGTGGGGTCAAGGGGCAAAGCCCTTTGTCGGCGTCCGCAGACGACGAAACCCCAATGCTTCAAAATAGCGCAGGAAGGTAGGATAAACAGTCCGGTGGACTGTTTATCCGTAGGAAACCCTCGCCGGGGGTTTCCTGATTGACGGTGAAGCCGTCAATCGAACACATAACAATAACCGCCTTACTTCACTGAAAAAGTAAGGCGGTAAATTTTTATGCTGTATTCTTATTTTTTAAGAAGCTCTTCTCTCGGCTGAACACCGTCTTTGAAGTGGCTGAAGAAGAATTGTTCTCTTTCTTCGGTGTTGACAACAATAACGGGTTTAACCTGGTTGAGAACCCTGCCCTGCGCTTCAAGACTCTTTTTGTAATCGTCATAAGCACCGTCTTTGAGCTGAAGAACTTCGGCAGGATGAATCATGTTCCATGTTCTGTATTTCTCATATTTTTCGTTGCACTGACGGAAGCTTTCGTCAACAAACTTCTCCATTTCTTCCTTTTTGGTCATCGGAAGATCTGATTCGGTTTCAACAATCATCACATAGTGCGGCGTTGCACTTTTTGATTCGGGATAATAGCTGTAGCCTTTGAAGTTGATCCCGAAATGCTGTTCAACCTGATTTGCAACCCAGTCGAGCATCTGAGTTGTTGTTTTTTCGTTTGCAAGGTTCATGCCGATATTTGTTCTGTATAAGAACTCAACTTTCGGTGAATTATTATACATTCCCGTGACATGAACAACATCAAGAAGTCTGTATCTGTAAAGACCGGAGAAGTTCGTAACAATGATTTCATAATCCTTGCCGACTTCAATTTCGCCGAGCGTGAGCGGTCTTGTGCCCTCGGGCGCATCAACCGGAAGAAATTCATAAACAAGGCTTCTCGGAAGAAGAACATAGTCTGTTGCGTTCAGTTCAACCGGCATCGCCATAAAGCCCTCCGATGCCGCATAACCCATGTTGTGCATCGGAAGATCTCCGATGTATCTTCTGAGCTTTTCAATGTATGCCGAAAGAGTCGAACCGATCATACCGTAGCCCCAGCAAAGCTTCGGCCAGATTCGTTTTGCAATCGGTTCTTCGGTGTCAAAGCCTTTTTCAA
Organism: Acutalibacteraceae bacterium; assembly: GCA_051880655.1. Lineage (GTDB taxonomy): Bacteria > Bacillota > Clostridia > Oscillospirales > Acutalibacteraceae > UBA6857. The sequence goes on from JBJEOJ010000116.1 coordinate 2,435, forward strand.
ATTCTTTGCGAAGCTCAGCCGCTCTTTGCGGATTGGGCTTGAATTTCTTTTCATATTTTGTTCTGAGACTTGCAGGACATCTTACGCTCGGGTCGATTGTGCCCTTTTCAATGTCATTGCAAAGCATTTCCCAATGGCTTTCCATATATTCAAACATGGTTGTCAGAAGCGTGATAACCATTGAGCCGAGATAGGTTACATCACGACATTCAAGAGCAAAACGAAGCTGGAAATATGATATATCCGTGTTTTCACTGTCCTCGGGATAAAGAATATCAACCGGTGTTGTTGTGAAATATTTAAGAAGAGGCGTAAGATAAGTAAACGGAACCTGACCTGCACCGTTGCATTGTTTTCCGTTTTGCAGTTTGTGACCGTTGAGGGAAACCACAAGCGGACCCATCTGCGTCGGGAGCTTGTTGAAAACGCCCTGCTTTTTGAACCATCTTGCCGCACAGGCAGGCGTTGCCGCAAAGCCCATGCACTGCATATTCCAAAGGTCTCTTGCGGTTTTCGGCTGAAGCTTCGGTTTGCCGACAGAACCTGATGAAGAGGTGTAACGAATGACTTTTGAAGAAGTGATGATGTTTTTTTCTCCATTTTCAACCATACGGTCAATCAGCGGCGCATAATCTTCAAAGGTTGAAAGAGGAACCTTGTCCTGATATTCACGAATTGAATGAATGTTGGCAAAGTCATATTTTTTGCCGTATTCACAATTCTTGTTTTTCTTCATGATTTTTGCGAGAGTTTCCTCCTGTGTCTGTACGGCAACAGAAGTGAAATGTTCAAAGCCTGTGAAAACAAGGTTACCGCAAAACACACCGAGATCTGATGTAAAAGACATATTTTCTCCTCCTGAGTATTATTTTGTTATCTGAGCAAAACTTAAATTCACTCATTTATAGTATGATAACACAGTATTAAACAATTTGCAAGTAAGAAAAGATAAAATTTTAATAAATTATGAACACCGGACGTTTATTTTTTTGCTGTTATCTGATTTTTGAAACAAATAAAAATGACGAAATTCTTAACCGACATATCATCAGGCGCAAAATTTCGTCACAGCGTTATTTATGAATTTGCAAGCGCATCAAGCGACTGCTTTTTGAGATAAGCATGAATGAAACCGTCAAGGTCGCCGTCCATAACAGCGTTTATGTTGCCCATTTCATAGCCCGTGCGGTGATCTTTTGCAAGGGTATAAGGCATGAATACATAAGAGCGAATCTGACTGCCCCAGCCGATTTCCTTCTGGTCGCCTTTGATGTCTTCAATTTTATCAAGATGCTCACGCTCTTTGATTTCAATAAGCTTTGATTTGAGCATTCTCATGCAGACCTCACGGTTCTGATGCTGACTTCTTTCAACCTGGCTTGAAACAACAATTCCGGTCGGAATATGAATCAGGCGCACTGCCGATGAGGTTTTGTTAACCTTCTGTCCGCCTGCGCCCGATGCACGATAAACTTCCATTTTTATGTCTTCGGGACTGATTTCAACTTCAATGGTATCATCAATTTCGGGCATAACTTCAAGCGAAGCAAAAGATGTGTGACGTCTTCCCGAAGAATCGAACGGAGAAACACGAACAAGGCGGTGAACACCCATTTCACTTTTGAGATAGCCGTATGCATTTTCGCCTTCAACAATTGCGGTTGCCGATTTCAGACCGGCTTCATCACCGTCAAGAAAATCAATCGTTGAAAATTTATAGCCGTGTTTTGTTGCCCACTGACCATACATTCTGAAAAGCATCTGACACCAATCCTGCGCCTCGGTTCCGCCGGCACCGGCATGGAACGTCAAAATTGCGTTCTTGCTGTCATATTCACCGGAAAGAAGCGTTGAAAGAGTCTGATTTTCAAGCTCTTTTTCAACGGCTTCAACGCTTGCCGTGCAGTCATCAAGCAAGCTTAAATCTCCCTCTTCATCTGAAAGCTCAATCATAACCATCGCATCGTCATATGCGGTTTTGAGATCCTCATAAGCTTTGATTTTACCTTTGAGCATTGAAATTCTTTGAAGCACTTTCTGAGAATTTGCAAGATCGCCCCAAAAATCTTCGGCAGCCGTTTTCTCTTCAAGAGCGGCAACCTCTTTGCTCATTTCTTCAAGACCCAATGCGGCGGCAAGCTCTTCAAGCGGCTTTTCGCTTTCTGCGAGTCTGAGCTTTAGTTCTTCAAACTGAAGCATAAATAACTTCCTTTCATAAACGATACCAAAACAGTATCAATTAAATTTGAGTTAAATTAAGGATATATAAGTATACTTATAAAGATAGTTTTATGCAATCTGCTTTTTCACTATCTCAAAAAACAGTGTATAACCTTATATATTATACACATTTATTTAAATTGAGCAATAACATTTTTGAAATTAAACGAAAAATATTAACAATTTGATACAAAATAATAAAAAGCAATTGCAATTTGCTCAAAACTATGTAAAATAAAAATATAAACTTATTATATAGCTTAATGTCTTATGATTAAAATTAATCGGAAAGGGACGTAAATGAATTTTGAAAATGTAACCTGTGAAGGCTGCGGCCGGAAAATCGAAAAAAATGATGATATAGTTGTCTGCCCCGTTTGCGGAACACCGCAGCACAGAGAATGCTATGAAAAAAATTCCTGCTGTGTAAATGCCGATAAGCACGAAATCGGCTTTGAATGGCACAACCCCCAAACAACGCAGTTAAACCCAGAGCAGACTGTCATCTGCCCTGTCTGCGGAGAAAAAAACAGCGCACAAAATCAAAACTGCAAGCGTTGCGGCACTGTGCTTGCAGAAAAAAATCTTCAAAACACAGCATTTAACAAAAAAGATTCGGGCGCTTTTTCAAATGCACCCATGGGCTTTGAAAGCAGTGATGATATTCCGCAGCTGAGTGAAGTAATCGAAGCACGTGTTAAAACGCTTGCTCCGGGAATCACGCCCGAACAAAGGCAGGAAAAGCTTTGCGGTCACGAAATCGGCACCACCGTTTCTTTTATCGGAAACAATGCGGCTGCTTATGTAGGCAAATTCCGCAAAAAGGAAAGGCTTAACAAAAAGACATTTAACTGGGCGGCTTTCTTTTTTACTCCGTTCTGGTTCTTCTGGCGCAGAATGTACAAAGCCGGATCGATTTATCTTTCTTTTTCCGTTTTGGTTTCCGTGCTTTTGCTAAATCCCATGGAAGATTATCTCACTGTTTATCAAAGCATAATCGACAGCGGAGCAAAAACCATTTCGCCCGACATGCTTTCTCAGCTTTCATCGGCGATGATTCCGATTCTGATTCTTTATGCGGCGATGTTCATTCTCCATCTTATTGCCGGCTTTACGGCAGACGGAATGTATCACAGATATTGCACGGCAAGTCTTGACACAGTTGATGAACTTGAGCGCACCGAAGACAATTTTTCCGCTCTGAGCTACTATCTCAAGCACAGCTCAACCGGCTTTATCGCAACGCTTCTTGCCATGGCGGTTTATTACTTTTTGCCGTCGCTTATCGGAATGATGCTCTAATTTAATTCGGCAGGCACCGCCTGCATGCTCACGCAGGACAGAAAAGAGATGGTCTGACCATACTGCCCGCGAGGTAAGTTGACATTTCAGCTTGCTATGGTGGGTAAGTTTGTGCAAAATGGGAAAGCTCTGCCACCGGCGCCCGTGCGGCGCAGCCGCACACTTGAAACTGCCTTGCAGTTTCAAGAACAAAACCGAAGGTTTTGTCGGGGCGCCGCCCCGGTTGTTTCCAAAGCCCGCCGACCATAAGGTGCAATTATTAAAATATGCATTATTTTATACATTAAACATTGCAAAGGAGAAAAAATCATGAAGATCAAAAAAGCCATTATCCCTGCCGCAGGTCTGGGTACAAGAGTTTTACCTGCATCAAAATCCATTCCCAAAGAAATGCTCAACATTGTTGACAAGCCAGCCATTCAATATATCGTTGAAGAAGCGGTTGAAGCCGGAATCGAAGACATTCTGATTATCACAAACCGCGGAAAAGGCGCAATGGAAGATCATTTTGACCATTCCTTTGAGCTTGAAAGCAACCTCAGAAATAACACTTCAAAAAAGAAAATTTATGAGGATATTTTAAAGCCCGTAAACCTTGCAAATATTTATTTTATCAGACAAAAAGAAACAAAGGGTCTTGCCGATGCAATATACAGAGCCAAAAGCTTTGTCGGCAATGAACCGTTTGCAATTCTTTACGGCGACGATGTCATTTCCAATCCCGGCGGAACACCCGTAATCGGTCAGCTTTGTGAAGCTTATGAAAAATACGGCGTGGGTGTTGTCGGCGTTAAGGAAGTGCCGAGAAAAGACGTCAGCAAATATTGCTCTCTTGATGTCACACCGCTTGAGGGTAATGTCATGAAATGTAACAATATTATTGAAAAACCGACTCAGGATCAGATCGTTTCCTGCTATTCCATTCTCGGCAGAGTTGTTATGCCGCCCGAAATTTTCAGTATGATTGAAAAAACACCGGTCAATGAAAAAGCCGGCGAAGTATATTTCACCGATTCCATGGTTATGCTTGCAAAAGAAAAAGGACTTAACGCAATTGATTTTGTCGGCAAGCGTTACGATATGGGCAACAAGCTCGGCATTATGAAAGCCAACTGCGAATTTGCACTTAATCATGATGAAATCGGCGAGGATTTCAAAGAATACATCAAACAGCTGGCAGCGTCTCTTGATTAAAACTTATGATTAAAAATTTAACAGCCGTCGGATTCTATGCCACATTCCGACGGCTGTTTTAATAAAAACTTCTTTTTATATTTTAACGACCTGTGTGTTGTTTTTCTTTCTGCCTGAATCACTATTCAGTTGTCTGCCGCAAAAGATTCATCGTTGATAAACGAAACTTCTTCGCTGCTTTCCATTATTTTGATTTTGATCTTTTTTTCATCAAGCAGTTTTTTCACGAGCAGAAGAACATAGCACCTGAGCTTGAACAGCTTTTCCTCAAGCTTAATCATAACACGGCTTGTCCTTATTCTTTTTGAACGAATGAGCAGGGAGAGAAAACGATTGAACGTTTCGGTGAATGACAGAGCAGCAATTAAAACCACTCTTAAAGTGAGAAAACGTAGCTTATTCATACTTTTGTCTCCTTTTTGAGAACATTTTGCCGAACTTCATCATTTGACCGATTGCGGCATAGGATTTGTCAAAATGACAAAGGCTAAGGCAATTATTTTACACAGCCTGCTTTTTTCGGTCGATTAAAACTGAATTTTCTGCCGCTTGTGCAAGTCAATAATACAACTCAGATATAAAATAAATTGTTGAAAGAAGTCGAAAATAAAATTAATTCAACATTTTTTTATAATCACCGCTCACCATAATTTTTTTAGTTTAAATAAAACTTATTTTTACTCTTAAGAGCATTTGTTTTTGCCATTGCTTATAAAATATTCATTAGGTATTGAAATTCGGCGATTTTTAGTATAATATATACATATAGTCCGTTAATAAATCAACTTTTTTTCATATATTTTGGAGGTTTTGTATGAATTATTCGCTCACAAAGAAACAAGTAAAAGAGCTCATTTCAGGAAAGCTCTCTCATTATTTCGGGATTTCCGCCGATGAAGCTTCCGATGAACAATATTACAAGGCGGTTGCTTTGGTTGTTAAAGATCTCATGCACGACGGTGTCAGAGAATTCCGCAAGCAGGCAGACGATGCAAAAGCAAAAAGAGTTTATTATCTTAGCATGGAATTTCTTATGGGTCGTTCGCTCAAAAACAACCTTTATAACCTTAATCTGACAAAGACCTTTGAAGCAGCTTTAAAAGATATGGGAATCAGCCTTGAAAAGCTTTTTGAATGCGAACCCGATGCCGGTCTCGGCAACGGCGGTCTCGGCCGTCTTGCCGCCTGCTATCTTGACGGTCTTGCAACTCAGGGCTATGTCAGCACCGGTTACAGTATTCTTTATGAATGCGGAATTTTCAAGCAGAAGCTGATTGACGGCTGGCAGACCGAGCTTCCCGATTTCTGGCTTCCCGGAGGCGAAGTATGGCTTACCGCAAGAGAGAAAGACGCCGTTGAAGTCAGCTTCGGCGGCAATGTAATCGACAACTGGGACAATCAGTATCACAGCGTTGAAGTCGTAAACGACACAAAAATCACCGCTGTTCCCTATGATATGTTTGTCAGCGGAAAGGACGGCAAGGGTTACAGTATTCTGCGCCTTTGGAAATCAAAGGCACCGTCGCTTGACATGTCTCTTTTTGACCAGGGACAATATATGAAAGCCATGGAACAGGCGGCAATGGCGGAAGTAATCAGCAAAATTCTTTATCCGTCCGATAACCATCCCGAGGGTAAGAGCCTGAGACTTAAACAGCAGTATTTCCTTGTTTCCGCTTCAATTCAGGACATCGTCAAGCGTCATCTTCGCCATTATTCAACAATGGATAATTTTGCCGAAAAGAACGCCGTTCACATCAACGATACCCACCCCACTCTTTCCATTCCCGAACTGATGCGTATTCTTCTTGACGAATGCGGCTACGGTTGGGACGATGCATGGAAAATTGTCACAAACACTGTTGCCTACACAAACCACACCGTTATGAAAGAAGCGCTTGAATGCTGGTCGGAAGATCTGCTTCGTTCTCTTCTTCCTAGAATTTATCAGATCATCAAGGAAATCGACAACAGATACAGAAAGTATATCTGGGATTTAACCGGTGATGCCGGCAAGGTTGAAAAAATGGCAATTGTTGCAAACGGCGTAATCCGCATGGCAAACCTTTGCGTTGCCGCCTGCCACAGTGTTAACGGCGTTTCCGCTTTGCACAGTCAGATTCTGAAAGATTCCCTTTTCAACGATTATTATAACCTTACACCGAACAAGTTCAAAAATGTAACGAACGGCATTGCACACAGACGCTGGCTTTGTCAGTCCAACCCCGCACTGAGCGAATATGTGACGGGTCTTATCGGAAACGGCTTTGTTTATCATGCAGACGAGCTTGAAAAGCTGAAAAAATATCAGAACGACAAGGAAGTTCTTGCCGAAATCGGCAAAATCAAATATGAAAACAAAAAGCGTTTTGCTCAGCACGTCAAGAAAACAAGCGGAATCATTCTTGACCCGGATTCCATTTTCGATGTTCAGGTTAAGAGACTTCATGAATACAAGCGTCAGCACCTGAATGCTCTTCAGATTCTTGCAAAATATCTTGAAATTAAAGACAATCCGAACGGAAACTACACACCGCACACCTATATTTTCGGTGCAAAAGCGGCTTCAGGCTATTTTGTTGCAAAGAAAATCATTTCACTGATCTATGCCATGAGCGAAATGATCAACAACGATCCCGATGTCAAAGACCTGCTCAAGGTTGTTTATCTTGAAGATTATAATGTCACCATGGCTGAAAAGCTCATGCCTGCGGCTGATGTCAGCGAGCAGATTTCTCTTGCCGGAACGGAAGCAAGCGGAACGGGCAACATGAAGCTGATGCTCAACGGTGCAATCACACTCGGAACGCTTGACGGTGCAAACGTTGAAATTCATGACGCTGTCGGCGATGACAACATGATTCTTTTCGGAATGACAACACCCGAAGTTAACAGTCTCAAAGCGCAGGGCTATCAGCCGATGAACTATTTCAACAACAACGCAGAGCTTCGCAGAGTTATTGAGTTCATTCAGCAGGGAATCGGCGGCAAGACTTTCCCCGAAATAGGCAACACAATTATTCATCATGACCCGTACATGGTTCTTGCCGATTTTGCCGATTACAGAAACGCACAGAAGAAAATCGACACCCTTTGGGCAGACAAAGAAAACTGGAACAGAATGTCACTTATGAACATTGCCGGTGCAGGCAGATTTGCTGCCGACCGTGCGATCAACGATTACGCAAGAGACATCTGGCACACCGAGCCGGTTATCAAGGCTGAAACAAAGCAAAAAAAGAAAGCCTGAGCCGTGCAGTTAAATCTTGCAAAGCAAAATGAATATTATCAAGCCAGGTCGTAAACAAAATGACCTGGCTTCACATCAAGCTATAATAAATTTGTACTATATTCTATTGACAACACCAAGCTTTTTTGAAAAAAAGCTTGATAAAAAACTTTACTCGTTTTACACTCAGTTTTCGCCGCGGCGAAATTGTATAGTTTATCACTCTCTGCCCCGCGTAAGTCCTGCGGGCGTTGCCCGCACCCACGAGCTTTTTTGTAAAAAAGCTCGGCAAA
>JBJEOJ010000117.1:0-10527 GCA_051880655.1 Acutalibacteraceae bacterium
AAAAATTAACCGCTCATTTTTTCTGTGAAAGATGAAATTTTTAGTCTGAAATCCTTGACAAGCTAAAACGATTGTGATATTATACTTAGGCACAAAAAAATAAGCGCCAGTAGCTCAGCTGGATAGAGTGTTTGGCTACGAACCAAAAGGTCAGGGGTTCGAGTCCCTTCTGGCGCGCCAAATGATAGAGAGTAAGATTGTTTCTTGCTCTCTATTTTTTTTATAATTTGACTGATTATCATTTCTTAATATGCATTTGGGTTCTTTTATTTCGTCAGTGTTCCGCCGTCGGCATAGACAAGCAGCAAAATATTTTCTTCCTGACCTGTTTGTGTGTTGATATAAACGAGCACTTCCTGCTTTTCTTTGTCACGGCAGTGAAATTCATAGCAGAGCTTTTCGTTGCCGTAATCGGTCGGGATCAGTGCTTTTGACGAGGATAGCACTGTCAGGTTGTCAGCAAGCAGGCTTTGTGCTTTTTTCAGGCTGATTTTTTCGTCCTCAAGACGGCGGTCTCTGTGGTTCGTTATATAGCTTCGTGCGTCAATTGCGACAATGTTTCCCGTGTCAAGGGCAACGCTGACTTTGATTAAGTCTGCATAATATATCACGCCGTTTTCAAAGTGGGCAAAGTTGATGGTACAAACGCCGTCATAATCGGAATAATAGCTTTCTTTCATGTTCTTATATCCGATTTTGTCAAGATATTGCTTTGCTCTTCTCACTGCTTCGTCTTCGCTGATTGCCGCCGCACCGGAATAATCAGGGTTTGTCATATAACAAAGAAAGCCGCCTTTTTTGGTGATTGCGATTGATTTTTCGCCCGCCGAAAAGCAATAAAGACCGATTGCGGAGTTTTCGTCACTGTCCTGTCTTAACGATGATTTGTCTGCACTGAGATATTTTGCCGCCGCTTGTTTTGCCTCATCGGCGGTTATTTCTTTTTGACCTTGTATATAATAGGCGTTTTTTTCAAGTCTGCTGTCAGCGAACGGACCGTCATATATCAGTGTGGGATAATCTTCAAGAGCCTGCTCGGTATCATGCATGGAGTCTGAAAAAAGTGCAATGTCTTCAGCAGAGGTACTTTCAACATTTGAAAGACTTTTTTCAAGCGTTACCGTTCCGTCATAATAGCCGGCTCTGATTTCATTCAGTCCGTTTGAAAGTGACATCGAATAGTTATAGAGTTTTTTAACCGCTGTTCGCTCTTTTTCCGTCAGCTTTTCGCCGCTTTGGGCTTTTCTGACAAGTGATGAAGTAAAATCGCCGACTTGCGACAAAAATTTATATACCTCATCTGTTATCATTTCTTCATCGGTAAGCTGACCGAGACTGACCTTTGCGCAGGAAGCACTTCTGTTAAGCTTTGACGAAACTTCTTCAAGCATATTTTCGCTGTTGCAGTAAAGACCTTTTTGAAGAGTGACGGTGATGTTGTCAAGGTTTTCGCAAAGCTCGCTGATTGCTCTTTCCGATGAAAGAACGGCAGAACGTCTGTATCTTACGGCTCTGACACCGTTTACGATTGTCGCCGCCCCGAGCAGAATGCTAAGACACACAAAAAAAGAGATAATGCGTATATATTTTCTTCTTGAATATTTTTTCATAACTGCCTCCGTAACCATAATTTACATATTGCAAATTAAAATTGATTTCATATTTTCGTTTTAAAATCAGAACAGACTGATGTTAAGTCAGATAATCTATTATAGTTTTTAACAAAAACGGCTTTAAAATTCACAAAGCTTAAAAATCTGGGATTCTTCACGAAAAATTAAAAATTGAAAACGCTTTTTTTACATTTAATCATTGCATGTATTTCCTTTTTATAGTATAATAAATAAGATTATAATGAGGAGGTACGCCCATGGAAGCATATTTTGACAACAGCGCAACAACTTTCGTTTGCAAAGAAGCAATCGAGCAAATGAAATTGGCTGTTGAAAAAGAATGGGGCAATCCTTCTTCACTTCATGAAAAGGGAATTGAAGCACAGCAACTGCTTGAAAAAGCAAGAGAAGCCGTTGCAAAATCTCTTTTGTGCAGCAAAAATGAAATCATTTTCACAAGCGGCGGAACGCAGGGCAACAATATTGCGGTTTTCGGTGCCTGTGCCGCTCAAAAAAGAAAAGGCAATAAGGTTATTACCACAGCCGTTGAACACCCGAGCGTTTCAAAAGCCTTTGACAGACTTGAAGAATTTGGATTTGAAGTTGTGCGACTCGGTGTTGATAAACACGGAAAGATCAATCTTTCCCAATTTGAAAACGCTCTTGATGAAAAAACGGTTTTAGTCAGCATTATGGCAGTTAATAATGAACTTGGCACAATTGAACCGATTGAACAAGTCGGGAAAATTATCAAAAGCAGTTCTTCGCCCGCACTTTTTCATGTTGACGCCGTACAAGCCTTTGGAAAACTTCCGCTCAGTGTTTCAAAAATCGGCGCAGATCTTATGACTGTCAGCTCACACAAAATTCACGGACCAAAAGGTGCCGGAGCGTTGTTTGTGAAAAACGGCGTCAGGTTGGTTTCCCCGGTTGTCGGCGGCGGTCAGGAAAGAGACATTCGTCCGGGAACAGAGCCGATGCCTGCCATTGCCGGATTTTACGGTGCCGTCAGTGCGCTTTCGCAAAAAGAAAGCCTTGAAAAGGTTCATGCGCTTCGTGATGATTTGGTTTCAAAGCTGAAAAAAATTGACGGCGTTGTGCTGAACAGCGCAGATGACGCCTTACCATATATCGTGAATATTTCGCTTCCGGGACTTCCGTCCGAGGCGGTTCTGAATCTCCTTTCAGACATGGAAATCTATGTTTCCTCGGGTTCTGCCTGTGCAAAGGGGCATAAAAGCCCGGTTCTGACTGCGGCAGGACTTGAAAGCAGTCTGATTAACTCATCGGTTCGAATCAGCATGTCAAAATTCACAACTACCAAGGAGCTTGATTATCTTCTTGAGGGAATCAGAACGGCACTGAAAGTTATCAGAAGAAAATAAAGGAAATGCATATGAAAAAGGTTATTCTTGTCAAAAACGGTGAGCTTGCTTTAAAAGGGCTTAACCGCTCAACATTTGAAGATATTCTTGTTAAAAACATTAAAAGAAGACTTATGTCTTTGGGTCATTTTGAATTTACCAAGGCGCAGTCAACCGTTATCATTTCTCCGTGTGATGAAGAAATTGATTTTGAACAGGCAGCGGAAACTGTTTCAAAGGTTTTCGGAATTGCCGCTTTTTCGGTTGCCGGTGTAACCGAAAAGGATATTGAACAAATCAAAAGTGCGGCGGTTGAATTTTTGGGTGATGAGCTGAGAAATGCAAAAACCTTTAAGGTTTGCGCAAAACGAAGCGACAAAAAATTCCCGTTTACTTCACCTGAAATCTGCCGTGAGGTCGGCGGCTATATATTAAGCAAAATTCCGTCTTTAAAAGTTGACGTTCATAATCCCGAAATTACCGTTACCGTTGAAGTCAGAGACAACAGCGTTTTTGTTCACGGCAATCAAAGAAAAGGCGCAGGCGGAATGCCTGTCGGAACTTCGGGTAAAGCAGCGCTTTTAATTTCCGGCGGAATCGACAGTCCGGTTGCCGGTTATATGATGGCAAAAAGAGGTCTTGTTATTAACGCCATACATTTTGCCGCTCCGCCTTATACCAGCAAAAGAGCGGAAATGAAAGTGCGTGAGCTTGCAAAAATTGTTGCCGGGTACAGCGGAAGAATCAAATTCCGAGTTGTGCCGTTTACCGAGATTCAGGAAAGCATAAAAGATAACTGCCCGGAGGAATTGTTCACCGTTATCATGCGCAGAATGATGATGAGAATTGCATTACGTCTTGCAAAAGAGGACGGCTGTAAGGCTCTGATTACAGGCGAAAGTCTCGGTCAGGTTGCTTCGCAGACGCTTGACGCAATTTCCTGCACGGAAGCTGTTTGCACAATGCCTGTTTTCAGACCTCTGATTGGCATGGACAAGGAAGAAATTATTTGCGTTGCAAGGAAAATCGGCACTTTTGAAACCTCACTTCTTCCTTATGAGGATTGCTGCACGGTATTCACACCCAAGCACCCTAGAACAAGACCGACAAAAGAGCTTCTTGAAGAAGCGGAAAAAGCCTTTGATTTTGAAAGCCTGATTGAAAAAGCCGTCAGCGAAACAAGATATGATTATATTGACTGATTAATTTTTTATGAAAGCGTGTTTTTATGACCTGTGAATTGATTTCTGTCGGAACAGAGCTTTTGCTCGGCGATATTGTGAACACAAATGCTCAATATCTTTCTCAGAAGCTTGCTTCGCTCGGAATTGACGTAATGTTTCAGCATACGGTGGGCGATAACGAGAAGAGGCTTGAAGACGCTCTTTGTGACGCTCTTTCAAAAAGTGATATGGTCATCACAACGGGAGGGCTAGGTCCGACGGCAGACGATCTGACAAAGGAAGTTTGCGCAAAGCTCTTTTCTTTGCCGCTTGAACTCGACGAAGAAAGCCTTGAACACATAAAAACATATTTTAAAAACAAAAATCTGCCGATGGTAAAATCAAACGAAAAACAGGCGATGATGCCAAAAGGCTCAATTATATTAAAAAACAACAACGGAACAGCTCCCGGCTGTATTATGGAAAAGAACGGAAAAATTATTGTTGTTCTTCCCGGTCCGCCGAGAGAGATGCAGCCGATGTTTGAAAACGAAGTTGCTGCTTATTTAAGTAGATTTACACAAGGTGTTATAAAATCTCATTCGGTGAGAACTTTCTCAATCGGAGAAAGTGCAATGGCAGAAAAGGTAAAAGACCTTTTGAACATGAAAAATCCGACCGTTGCGCCTTATGCAAAAAGCGGAGAAGCTCTTTTGCGTGTAACGGCAAAGGCGAAAACGAATGAGGAAGCCGAACAGCTTATTTTGCCGGTTGTTGAAAAAATCAAAAACCGCCTCGGCGATCTGGTTTATGCGGTTGACGCTTCTTCCATTGAAGAAGCAACGGTGGCAATTTTAAAAGAAAAAAAGCTTAAAGCCGCCTGCGCCGAAAGCTGCACGGCAGGTCTTGTTGCAAAAAGAATCACCGATATACCGGGTGCTTCGCAGGTTTTTGAATGCGGTATCGTTTCTTATTCAAACGAAATCAAGCACAAGGTGCTCGGCGTTGACGAAAAAGCACTTGAAAAATACGGTGCCGTCAGCGAAATTGTTGCAGCACAAATGGCATACGGAGCAATTAAGGCTTCCGGAGCGGACATTGCAGTTTCTGTGACGGGAATTGCAGGACCGGAAAGCGATGAAACAGGCAAGGAAGTCGGGCTGATTTATATCGGTGTTACAGACGGAAAGCTTGTTTGTGTCAAGAAGCTTAAGACAGGACATCAAAGCGGCGATGATTGCCGTGATTATAACAGATTTGTTGCAGCTTCAAACGCAATTAACGCACTCCGGCTTTTTGCGCTGGGTAAAAAAGAGGGCGCAAAAGATATAAAAGAATATATTAGTTAAATTTTAAAGGATAAAAGCTATGAAAAACATTTATGAAGACGGTGCAGGTCAGCATGGCGGTGAGGATCTGACAAAATCGAACGGCATTTTTGAAAATGATGCTTCGGTTTTTCAAAGACCGGCAAAGTGGCCTAAGTCTGATGCAAAGCCAAGTAAAGACAAGCAAAGCAATCCTCCGGACGAAAAAAATGCTTCCGGTGTGCTTCAGCTTACGCCCGAACAGCTTTCTGCAATAGTTACACAGCTTGTTGCTTCACAGCAAAATTCATCACAGCCGAACACGGAGCCGCAAAACACCCCTCCTGTTAAAAGCAGTGAGCCCGAACAAAACGATTCTGCAAATCCCGGAAAAAGAATAATTTATCAAAGTGACGATTTCAACGAAGAACCTCAAAAAAGAAAACTTCCCGCAATCGGTTCAATTGAACATAAAAACAGCTTTTATGACGATGACGAAATGTTTGATGACGAAAATCTTGAAAGAGGTGCTTTCAAAAACACATCAGGTCCGAAACGTGTAATATATAAAAGCGATTTTGATGATAGATTTAAGGTCTCGGAGGTTGAATTGACAGACGGAGATTTACCTGAGCTAAAAACTCAAAGAATCATTTCAACCAAACCGCAAAAACCGATAATTTCTTCAGGAGGAAATGCTCAGATTCCGCCCGGCTCGGTTTTTCCGAAAGCGGTGCCGAAAAACAGCGCACGGTTTGAAGATTTTGAAGAAGTAAGTCTTGATGAAAGCATGGCTGAAGAAAGGTCAAAAGAAGATAAAAACAAAAAGCTTTCAACGGGTGAAATAGTCAGAAGAGTTGTGCTTTGCATTTCACTTGTTGCAATAATCGTCGCATCGGGAGTTCTTGTACGTGAATATTATCTTCATAAGCAAAATGAAAACCTTGAATCTGAAATTTCAGATCTGATCATTTCCGAACAGGAAACAACCCAAAAGCCGAAAAAAGAAAGCACAACAAAGAAAAAAGAAGGTACAACAAATAAAAAAGAAACAACAACAAAACAGCAGACAACCGCTCCGACACCCGAACAGCAATGGGCAGAAATAAAGCAGAAATATCCGAACACGATTTTTCCGCCTAATATGCAGCTTAAATATGCAAATCTTTATGCAATAAACAACGATTTTGTCGGTTATCTGAGTGCAGACGGAGTAAATCTCAATCTTCCGATTGTTCAGACGGATAATGATGATAAATATCTGTCAAAGAATTTTTACGGAAAAACAACAAAATACGGCTGCCCGTTTGTTACTCATCTCAATAACATAACAGAGCTTGATAAAAATACCGTGATTTTCGGTCATCACATGAATGACGGAACCGTTTTCGGTGCACTTGACGCATATAAATCCATTGACGGCTTTAAGAAAGCACCGGTAATAACATTCAACACGCTTTATAATGATTACAAATGGAAAGTTATTGCGGCTTTCATTACCAACGCATATGAAAAAGATGATAATAATTATGTTTTTCAGTATTACTTCACATCGCTGAGCACCGAAGAAAGCTTTTCGGCGTTTCTCAATGAGCTTGCCCAACGTTCGCTTTATAACACAGGCGTTGACGTTCAGGCTTCAGATAAGCTTCTGACCCTTTCAACCTGTTCTCATGAATTTGAAGATGCACGTTTTGTTGTTGTTGCAAGACTTGTGCGTTCCGGCGAAAGTGAAGAGGTTGATGTCAGTAAGGCAGTTGAAAATTCAAATCCCCGCTATCCGCAGGCTTATTACACAAAGAAAAAAATTGATAATCCTTATATGAATGCAAGCAGATGGTATGTTGAATAAGTCTGATCCGAAAAATCAGCTGTTAAATAACCATTCTGATGAAAGTTCAGGTTTGAAGTAAGAAGTAAGAGTGAAAAGCGAAAAGGTGTAATTGTTTTGTATGCGCAGGAACTTACAAAACAATGACTTTGCAGCTTTTGAAAGGAATGTCATAAGTATGATAAAATTATTTACTCTTGGAAATTTGTCGGCCGTATCGTCTGACGCAGTTTATAAAATCTGCCTGGCTCTTGACAATTATGATATGTCGGACGAAAACATTTTTTCTTTTGATGGCTACGGTTCTCTTTTTGATGCTGCTGTGTCGGCACTTGACATCGGAGATTATGTAATTATTGCGGCGGAGCCTCAGGATTATACCGATGTTAAGAGGTATCTTTCTGCAAGGCTTGCACTTAACGAAATTTCAAGTCCGGTTCTTGCAGAAGCAATTTCAAAGAATAAAAACGGCGAAGAAGAATTTGATTTTGACATGGAGGAACAATGTACCGTTCCGTCGGACTGTTCGCTTCATTTAAGCGCAGACGGACTTTACAGCGGCTTCACAGTCAGAGCTGGTGCAGGTCTTTGCACTTTGCTTCCGCTTGACTTTTCAAGGGTTGATCCTATCATTGAAAATTATATAAAAACTTTTCTTAATTTGCCGATTGTTGCACAGCCGACTGTTGATCCCGAAGAAGAGGGCTATGACTTCAAAGAATCCGTAAGTCAGATGGTATATGCTCTTATTAAAGAAGATGAGCGGGTTGCTGTTGCAACCGGTGAAGCAACAATGTGGATATATAATCTTTATGACCGCATTGAGGGACTTTCCGAAGCGATTAACTTTGTTGATATAATTGATACAAATAAAGATCAGGACAAAACTCCGGAAGGGTTTTCAGACACGGAAGAATCCGAAGAAGATTCGGGAGCTCAGGAAGAAAAAGAAAGCGTTTCCGCAAAAACAATTCGCCATGCCCGTGAGGCTATGCGAAACATGAGTGCCGAATACGGTGCCGCAATTTCGGATATTTACACAAGCGAAGACGAAAACGGCGAAGCAACATTTTTTGCTTTTGTTGCCGTTGCGGATTCAAAAACAACAAAGGCCAAAAAAATAACAACCTTAAACGAAGAAGAAGCAAGGCTTTTGCTTCCGCATTGTGTAACGGTGCTTTGTGAAACCGTTTGCAAAAAGATGGAGGATAAAAACACCGAGCAAGCTGAAAACAAGGCCCCGGAGCAAAAGAAGTTTTCAAAGGGAATGATTGCTTTTGCGGTTGTTGTTTTGCTTGTTGCAATAATCAGCCCGATATGCATTGCTCATTTTATTCTTGGCGGAAAAACGGAAAATCAGCCGACACAGCCGGTTATTGCGACAGGTGATGTTGCAACAACTCTGAGTGAAACAACCTTGGCCGAAACAACTGCCGCCGATCCGTTCGGAATCGGCTCAAGCACAGCTGCCGGCGAAACAATGCTGAATCAGCAAAACAATCTGACGGCCGCAGAGCCGCCTGCCAGTGAAGTTTCCGTTGCGCAAACCTCGCCTGCGGCATCTTCCACAAGCGGAACGTTTAAGTTCTTTGTTTTCGGCTATGGTCACGGCGTCGGCATGAGCCAGTACGGTGCAAACTATCTTGCATCGCTAGGCTGGAACTATACGCAGATACTTGCAAACTATTATTACGGAACAACGCTTGTAAGCGGCGATACTTATCCCGAAAAAATCAAATATAACGGCACGGAATATGCAACAAGAGATTTTCTTGCCGGTGTTCTTGAAGCGGAAATGGGCGGAGGATATAATGCCGAAGCTCTCAAAGCGCAGGCGGTTGCGGCATATACATTTGCCAAATACTATAAATTCGACATTGACACAAATTCAATGGCATATAAGACCTCGCCGTCACAGACCTGCTATGATGCAGTTGATGCAGTGATGAAAAACGGAATTTATATTTCCTATAACGGAGCGACAGCTTTGACTCCGTTCCACGCAATCAGTGCAGGTGTGACCTCTTCATATCATAACACATGGGGAGGAACAGAAGTACTTTATCTCTGCGGCGGACGTCCGAGCTACGGTGATTACAATGCACCGGAATTCAAATCAACTTATGAAATTTCAAGTGCGGAGTTTAAAACACTTGCCGAATCAAAAAATCTCGGAATTTCGTTAAACGGCGATCCCGCAACATGGATTTCAATCATTTCGCACGACAATGCAATAAGCAGTGACATCGGATATGTTTCGTCAATAAATGTCGGCGGAAAGGTTATGACCGGCAACGAATTCAGAAGCAAAGTGCTTGACGGAAAAATCCGTTCACACTGCTTCACGGTTGTTTATACACCGGACAGCCAGTGATAAAACATAATAAACAGACGGGCAAAGCGAAAAGTTTTGCCCGTTTTCTTGACAAAGCGTCAGCTTTTGATATATAATAACACTCTGTAGGCTTGTGCCTATTTCGTTTAGAAAGCGTCGGACATCATATCGCTTCACTTCTTCAACTCCTTTGCGATATGTCCCGTTTTAATAAAATTTAAAGGAGGTTAACAGCATGAAAAGAACTTATCAACCCAAAAAACGCCACAGAAAAATGGAACACGGTTTCCGCAAAAGAATGGCAACAAGGAACGGCCGTAAGGTTCTTGCCCGCAGACGTTCAAAGGGCAGAAAGCAGCTTACTTATTAATCTGCTTTGATTCGCTTTGTGAACTTCTTCGGTTCACGGCGGCAAAAACTTTTGTTCATTGCATTGGGTGATTGATTTGCAGAATTATGTTTCGCTAAAACAAAACAAGGACTTTCTGCGCCTTTATTACCGCGGAAAATCCTGTGCCAAGCCGTCTTTGGTTGTATATGCAGGCAAAAATCGGCTGGGTGTATTACGTGTCGGAATCACAACAAGCAAAAAAATCGGCAATGCCGTTGAACGAAACCGTTCGCGCAGAGTAATCAGAGCCGCATGGCAGTCGGTTCTGAAAGAAAACAATCTCAACGGAAGCTGGGATTTTGTTTTTGTTGCAAGAACAAAAACAAAGTTTCAAAAAAGCACTCAGATTGAAAAGGCGATGACCGAGGCGCTAAGGCAAATCGGTGCACTGAAGTAAAAAATTAATTTGCAAAACGCATTTTGCGTGCAGACCTTTTGTCTGCCGGTAACAGCTTTATGAAAAAATTTTTTCTTTCTGTTATAAGATTTTACAGAAAGCATATTTCGCCGCATCTTCCGCCTA
>JBJEOJ010000118.1:0-10473 GCA_051880655.1 Acutalibacteraceae bacterium
GGTGGACTGTTTATCCGTAGGAAACCCTCGCCGGGGGTTTCCTGATTGACGGCAAGAGCCGTCAATCGGACAATGTCCGGCAGGCACCGCCTGCATACTCACGCGGGCGGACAATGTCCGCTGATCTCACGCAAGACAGGAAGCAATAATCCTTATAATACCGCCGCGACAGAAACTGTGTGAAAAAGGAGTAAAGTTTTTTGCCGAGCTTTTTTACAAAAAAGCTCGTGGGTGTGGGCAACGCCCACGGATAAATTGTGCTAATCTATATAACTACGCCGCGAGGGAAAGTTACTACAAAATATAGCCGCCCGAGGGGGTAGTACTGTAACTCTGAATTAATAAAAACACAGCCGCAAAAAACTTGCAGCTGTGTTCTTTCTTTATGCGCCAATCACACATTCGGCGCAGTCTTTGTTTTTCAGTTCAAACAGGTTTGCAATTTCTTCAAGATCCTTTGCCGTTGTTTCAAGCATGCCTTTGCGCTTTTGGCAAAGCTGTTCATAGGTGATTTCATCAAGAAAGCGGCTTATTGCAACATTACCCATGTTGTAGGGCGAAAGAACAGGCTCTAAAGCCGAAACCGCACCGATGATATATTTTGTTATGTCACTGTTCTCTTTTGAAAAGGCAAGAAGCGCGTTGCCCGAATTGTCATAGGTTTCAAGCGATGAAGCAGGCTTCGGGTCGCGGTAGGAATAGAAAACAATGTTTCCGTCTGTGTCCGTCCTCACTCCTGCACCGTAAGCACCGCCTTTGACTCTGATTTCGTTCCAAAGATAATCAAGCGAAAGAATTTTGCAGGCAACTTCAATTTTGCCTTTCATTTGCGGCGAAAGATCGGGAACGTTATATCCCTTTGAAGCATAGGAGACGTTTGAAGTGACGGGGATTTTCTGCTTTTTGTTTTCTGATACGGCATATTTGATTTTGCCGATTTTTTCACCGGTTTGTTCAAAACAGCCGATTAATTTTTGCGTAAATTCTTCGTCGTCTTTTCCGATAACGGCAAGGGTGAGCCTGTTTTTTGTGAAGATTTTTTTGCAAAGTTTCTCCATTTTTTCGCAAAGCTGTTTCGGATTGTCAATGCATTTGCAAAGATAATTATATCTTGTTCTGCCGAAGAAAATTTCACTTACCGCACCTTTTTCGCTAAGGCAAGACTGAACCTGCCTCATTGCATGAAGATGACCGTTTTCTTTGACCGAATTTTCATATGAAAGCTTCAACTGTGCGAGAATGTCGGAAACATTTTTTTCGTCAAAGACCGTGTGCTTCAAAATTTCAGGAACAAGGGAAATGATTTTGTCTTTTTTGCTTTCCAGAGCGCCTGCACTTGCAACAAAATAGGGCGTGCACTGTGCGTCTGAGCTTTTCCCGGAAACGTGGGTATTGCATGAAAATGAGCCGAGTTCCGTCATCAAAACAACGGAAAGTTCACTTGATGAATAGTTCTTTGTTGCATTTCTTGAAAGCATGCTGCGCATCAGGGAGGCTGTGCAAAGCTCTTCTTGAGTAAATCCGTCAAGCGAAAAATATAAATCCGTATAAACGATTCCGCTTGTTCCCGTGTCGCTGACAAGCACTTTAACTGCGCTTCGCTCATGCTTTTCAAGCGGAAGCTTTTCGCATTTTTCGCTGATGTCGGAAAGTTCAAGGTGTTTGATTAACCCCGACTTTTCGGGTGAATCGGGTGTTGACTGGAAAAGAGAAAGCTTTTCGTTTTCTTCTTTTAATGTTTTTAAGTCCTCGGCTGAAAATGTTTTCTGTATTTGTGAAAGTTTCTGCTTCTTTTCGGCTTCGTTTTTCGCTGCAAGGTTCTTGTCGGGAACCATATAAACGGTTGCAACATGGTTGTTGTCAATGAATGTTTCTTTTAAAAGATTTTCAAAATAGCCGCTTTCGATTTTGTTTCTGAGACTGTCAAAAATATCGTCATAAACCAAAGCGTCATATGGGTCGCCGCCGTAAAGCCAGGTTTCCTGCGCTTTCATTGCATAAATCAACCCGGCAGGCTCGGTGCCGAAATCTTTTTCTCTTGTTTCAAATTCGCAGCGGTTAAAGGCGGCGGTCAGCTGCTTTTTGTTGATGCCGTTTTCAAAAAGGTCTGAGAATACCTTTGAGACCGTTTCTTCCGCCTTTTGCACATTTTCATCTTTGACACCGCGAAGAACAAGATAAAGCGTGCACTGCTTGGAAGCGTCATCGGTTTCAAAAATTACATCTTCGGCAAGCTTTTCATCAAGCAGAGCCTTTTTCAGCGGTGATTCATTCGTTGCGCAAAGCGTGTCGGCAAGAATACCGAGAGCCATGATTTTCTCCCTTTCGTTAAAGGGGGCGGCAACGAAGCCTTTTGCAATTTCCGTTTTTCCGAAAACGCCGTCGCTTTCGCAGGCTTCATACGGCACGGTTGCAGTTCCTGCATTGACGGCAGGCTGAAAAGCAATTTCGCTGTTTACCTGCGCTTTTTCATAGTCGGCAAGGTAGCTTTCAAGCAAAGCCAGCACGCTTTCAAGGTCAACATCGCCGTCAAGAAAAATTGTTGAATTTGACGGGTGATAAAAACGCTTGTGGTTTTCGATAAAGCCTTCATAGGTCAGATTCGGAATGCTTTTGGGGTTTCCGCCCGAACAGTGACCGTAGCAGGTGTCGGGGTAAAGACGGGGAAGAAGCTCATAAATAAATCTGTTTTCAACAGAAGAAAAAACGCCCTGCATTTCGTTGTATACAACGCCGTTATAGGAAAGCTCACCGTCATTTTCTTCAAAATGCCAGCCCTCCTGCATGAAAATTTCTTTCTTTTGATAAATAAGCGGGTGAAGCACCGCATCCATGTAAACATCAATCAGGTTCAGAAAATCCTTGTTGTTTCTGCTTGCAACCGGGTACATGGTCTTGTCAAGAAAGGTCATGGCATTGAGAAAGGTCTGCATGGAGCCTTTGAGCAAATCAACAAACGGCTCTTTGAGAGGATATTTTTCAGAGCCGCACAGAACGCTGTGTTCAAGAATATGAAACACACCGGTGTCGTCTTCGGGTGTTGTGCGGAAAGTGATTGCAAAGGTTTTGTTTGTGTCGTCACGCCTGAGCCAGATAAGCCTTGCGCCGTTCTTTTCAAAAGTCATTTCAACCATTTCGGCTTCAAGCTCTTTAACAGGTCTGATTCTTGTAACTCTGAAACCGTGGATACTATCGTTAATTTTCAAAAAATCGCCTCTTTCTTCATTGTTTATGTTTCTCAATCGGATAAAATTAATACATATATAATAGCAGATAACTTGTTTGGGGTAAAGAAGTATTTTGACGAAAGCAAAAAGCACCGAATAATCGGCGCTTAATTTTCCTTTTGCATGGTTTTATAACTCTGCAATCACTTCAACTTCGCAGAGCACGCCTTTGGGAAGATCCTTAACCGCAACACAGCTTCTTGCGGGCTTGCTTGTGAAATATTCGCCGTAAATTTTGTTGAAAGCGGCAAAGTCTGCAATGTCGGCAAGGAAGCAAACGGTTTTGACAACCTTGTCAAGGCTTGTGCCTGCGGCTTCGCAGACTGCTTTGAGGTTTTCGCACACCTGCGTGGTCTGTTCTTCAATTGTTTTTGCTTCAACTGCGTTTGTTTTGGGGTTAATGGCAATCTGACCGCTTGTGAAAAGCAAGCCGTTTGCCTTGACCGCCTGTGAATAAGGTCCGATTGCGCCGGGCGCATTGGTTGTTGCAACATATTCCATGATTCATTACTCCTTTATTTTATCTGAAAGTCTCATGCTTTCAGCATGATTGCTTTATTCAAAAATGTCAAATCCGTTGTCTCGAAGAGCCTTTTTGATTGCGGCGATGTGCGCATAGTCTCTTGTTTCCATGCCGATTCTCAGATAGCAGTCGGTGATGTTCATGTCAAGGTCTGTGCTGTCATAGTTGACGCTTGTGACGTTGCCGCCCATGTCGGCAATGATGCTTGAAACCGCCTTTAACTGACCGGGCTTGTCGGAAAGGGCAATGGTGATGTTTGCGGTTCTGCCGCTCATTTTAAGACCTCTTTCAATGACTCTTGAAAGAATGGTCACGTCAATGTTGCCGCCGGAAATCAGACAGCAGACATTTTTGTTTTCAATGTCGGGAATTTTACCGGCAAGAATGGCGGCAACGGGAACTGCGCCTGCACCTTCGGCAATCAGCTTTTGCTGTTCGAGCAGGGTTAAAATTGCAAGAGCGATTTCATCATCGGAAACGCTGACAATGCCGTCAACATATTGTCTGACCATTTCATATGTAATCGAGCCGGGGGTTTTAACCTTGATTCCGTCGGCAATGGTTGAAACCGTGTTTAATGTTTCAATTTTTCCGTCTGTGATTGAATTGAGCATACTCGGTGCGCCGCTTGCCTGAACACCGTAAACCCTGCACGAGGGATTGATGTGCTTGATTGCACAGGCAACGCCGGCAATCAGTCCGCCGCCGCCGATCGGTACGACAACAACATCGGCATTCGGAAGCTGACTGATGATTTCAAGGCCGATTGTGCCCTGACCGGCAATGACATCAGGATCGTCAAACGGGTGAATGAAAGTATAGCCCTCTTTGTCACGAAGCTCAATGGCTTTGTTATAGGCATCGTCATAAACGCCCTTGACAAGGCAAACCTGTGCGCCGTAGCGTTTTGTGGCTTCCACTTTTGAAATCGGTGCGCCGTCGGGCAGGCAGATAAGGCTTTTGATGCCGCTGTGTGTTGCGGCAAGGGCAACACCCTGCGCGTGGTTTCCTGCCGAGCAGGCAATGACGCCGTGTGCCTTTTCTTCGTCGGACAGCTGGCTGATTTTAAAATATGAGCCTCTGACCTTGAAAGAGCCGGTCACCTGAAGATTTTCTGTTTTAAGATAAATATTTGCGCCGCTTCTTAAATTCGGTGCATAGATCATATCGGTTTCACGGATTACTTCTTTGAGCACCCGGGAAGCCTTATAAATTCTGTCAAGAGTTACAGCCGGAGTTTTTTCGTTTTCCATAATTTTCTCTACGGCAAACAAACGCCGTTTCCTTTCGAGTGATTAAGCAGTTTTGCGCTGTCGCTTTAGTCATTTAATCGGTTACACTGCTTTTCCTTATATTCTAATACTTTCCCGTGCGTTTGTCAACGGAAAAAAAGCGATTTATAAGAGACCGGTTATCAATACAAAAGGGGCAAGCAACATCGAAAATGAAGCATGCCCCTGTGTTTATTTGAAAGTGATTTTGCCGCAGATTATTTTGTCATCAGTTCGCAAATCAGCTCGCTGAGCTCTGCCGGGTTTTCAACCGATTTTCCTGCAATCAGGCTTGCCTGTGAATAAAGCAGCTTTGCATATTTGGCAACGGCTTCTTTATCGTCGCTTTCAAACAGCTCTTTCAGCTTTGCGGAAACGGGGTGATCTTTGTTGATTTCAAGAACAACCTGTGCTTTCACGCCGTTTGCATTCGGCATTTCGTTGAGCACCTTTTCCATGCCGAGTGAAAGCATACCCTCGCTTGTCAGACATACGGCATAGTTTTTCAGCTTGTTTGTGAAAGAAACCGAAGTAACCTTGTCGCCCAAAGCTTCTTTCATGCAGTCAAACAGGTCTTTGCTTTCGGTGTTTTCCTTTTCAATTTCTGCTTTTTCGTCTTCCGTGTCAAGGTCAAGATTGTCTGCGCAGATGTTGGTGAAGGTTTTGCCGTCGTATTCGTGAAGCATCTGAATTGCAAATTCATCAACGTCGTCGGTGCAGTAAAGAATTTCATAGCCCTTTGATTTAACGGCGTCTGCCTGCGGAAGCATGGCAATTTTGTCGGCGGTTTCGCCGCAGGCATAATAGATTGTTTTCTGCTCTTCGCTCATGCGTGAAACATATTCCTTGAGCGTGACAAGCTTGTTTTCGTTTGAAGAGCGGAACAAAATCAGATCCTGCAAAACATCTTTGTTCATGCCGTAATTGTTATAAATTCCGAATTTCAGATTAAGACCGAATGCGGCAAAGAATTTTTCATAATCTTCACGGTTGTTTTTGAGCATTTTTTCAAGCTCGGATTTGATTTTCTTTTCAAGGTTCTTGGCAATGATTTTGAGAACATGGTCATGCTGAAGCGTTTCTCTTGAAATGTTAAGCGTCAGGTCTGCCGAATCAACAAGACCTTTGACGAAATTGAAGTAATCGGGAAGAAGGTCGGCGCATTTGTCCATAATCAAAACGCCGTTGCAATAAAGCTGAAGTCCTTTTTCATATTCCTTTGAATAATAATCAAACGGAGCATGAGACGGAATATAAAGCAGTGCGTCATAGGTTATCTGACCTTCGGTTTTTGAATGAACATAGTGCAGAGGTTCTTCGTAATCATGGAATTTTGACTTGTAAAATTCGTCATATTCTTCTTTTTTGATTTCGTTTTTGTTCTTTCTCCAAAGCGGAACCATGCTGTTGAGCTGGGTTGGTTCAACAACGGTTTCATATTCGTCCTCGGTGCCCTCTTTCAGATGAGAATGTTCCATGTCGAGCATGATGGGGTAGCGGATATAATCGGAATATTTTTTAACAATATCCTGAAGCTGATACTGGTCAAGATATTTGTCATAGTCCTCCTGCTCGGTGTTTTCTTTGATGTGAAGCGTTATGGTTGTGCCGGGCTGTTCTTTTTCGGCACTTTTCACTGTATAGCCGTCAACGCCCGAGGATTCCCAGAGAAAAGCTTCGTCACTGCCGTGAACCTTGCTGAGCACGCTGACTTTGTCGCTGACCATGAATGCCGAATAAAAGCCGACGCCGAACTGACCGATGATTTGTGCGTCATCTTTTTGCTCGGTGTTGTTTTTGAAGTCAAGCGAGCCGCTTTTTGCAATGGTGCCGAGGTTGCTTTCAAGCTCTTTTTCGCTCATGCCGCAGCCGTTGTCGGAAACGGTTAAGGTGCGGTTCTCCTTGTCAATTTCAAGATTGATTTTGTAATCTTCCCTTGAAAGACCGGATTCGTTGTCTGCGAGCGAATGATAATAAAGCTTGTCGAGTGCGTCGCTTGCATTGGAAATGAGCTCTCTTAAAAAGATATCCTTATGGGTATAAATTGAGTTGATCATCATGTCGAGAAGCTTTTTTGACTCAGCTTTGAACTGTTTTTTTGCCATGGTATTTACCTCCGTTTATTTAAATGTTTCATTAAGTGCTAATTTTTAGCACTCACATTGTTTGAGTGCTAAATAACATTATATTCCACTTTTTGCTTTTGTCAAGAGGTAAATTATTATAAAGTTTTAAAAATTGCTGTGAAAGAGATTCTGCCTGAATTTTATATTTTCAAATATCAGTATTACTAATTAATATTATTGGGGTAAGCAAATAAATCCCTTATATCAATGTTAAGAGCTTCGCAAATATCGAAAAGAACATGCAGAGAAACCTCACATTGAGCTGTTTCAATTCTGCTCATGTGAGTGCGACTTATATCAATCTTTTCAGCGAGTTTTATTTGGGAAAGTCCTCTGAATTTTCTGTAATAAGCAATATTAAGACCGATTACCCGTAGCTGTTGAATATATTTTTGCATCATGTAATATCACCAATTCAAGTCTAACGCCTTATGAATGACTTTTCGACAACTTAAAAAGTTATTTTTGTTACTTGACAAGTTACAAAAAATATAATATAATCTTTTTTGTAACATTTAATGTTTCAATATTTAAAGCAAATATGTCAAGAAAAATGTAGAAAGGAAAAAATAGGATACTCAAGGTGTTTATCATTTTGCCGGTATCCGATTGGCAGGGATCAAAACATGAAGTGTAAAAATTGTAATTATGAAAACAATGATTCTGCAAAATTCTGCTCAGAATGCGGAAGTCTGTTGCAAGAGCAAGCATCATCAGTGCAGGAAAATGCAGAAACAGTTAACGATTTGAAATCGTCTGACGAATTTATTGTTGAAAAAACACAGCCGACACAGGTTGACCAAAAAAGCGATAGCAATAAACCGGAAAAATCTAAGAATAAAAAAGTTGTGATAATAGTATTATCATTAATTATAGTGATAGCTGTTATTATCGGTGTATTTTTTGCAACAAGATGCAAGCATGAATTCGGCGACACTGAATGCGGAGAAATACCTGTTTGCGTAATTTGCTCAAAACCCGTCGGAAACCCCTTGGAACACGACTGGAGTGAGGCAACATGTACTGAACCGAAGACCTGCCGGCGGTGCGGTGAAACCGAGGGTGAAGAGCTGGGTCATGATTGGGAAGAAGCAACATGCCAAAAACCCGAAACCTGCAAACGATGCGGTGAAACTCAGGGTGAAACTCTGCCGCATCAATCTGATAATTGGAAAGTTATCAAAAAAGCAACATGTTCAGAAAAAGGACAGGAGGAAGGGTATTGTAATTTATGCAAACAAACAGTAACTCAAGAAATAGCGAAAGAAAAGCATAAACCCGGCAAATGGAAAATCGAAAAGAAAGCAACCATTGAATCAGACGGAAAAAGAGTAAAACGCTGCACAGTATGTAATAAAGTCATAAAAGAAGAATCTATCAAAATTTCAAAAGCCGAATATAAAAATCAGTGTGAAAGTTACGGATATTCAACAATAGCAAGAAATCCCAATCAATATAAGGGCGAATACGGAAAATTCTATGGCAAAGTCATTCAGGTTATGGAAGATGATTTATTGGTTGCAACATCATATACACTCAGAGTTGCTTTGAACGGAGATTATGACAGTGTAATTTTAGTTACATATTTAGCGGGTTCAGACGAAAGTCATATATTGGAAGACGATTATATTAATCTTTACGGTGAAATCCAAGGAAGCTATACTTATGAATCAACAATGGGAAGCAGTATTACTGTTCCTTATGTTAAAGCTAAATATATAGATATATTGTAATTCTATTATCAATAAAACTTCATAATAGCAAAAGCAGAGATGAATTATTGAAACATCTCTGCTTTTATAACTTTGGTTGAAAGAATAATTATAATTGCTTCGCCACAGATTTCTGCCTTTTCATTGATTATAAAAAAATCTTATGCTATAATTTTTATACCTAAACATAAAGGCAGGAGCGCAGAAAATGAAAACATCGTTAAAACAAAAAGCCCGGGACGCTGTCAGGGTCGCAAAGCAATATTGGAACACCCCGGCAAAAGGCAATTATGTTCCTTATAAAGAAATTGCAACGCTCGGTGTTGCCGGAATCGGCGTGAATTGGACAATTACGCTTGCAAGCACAATCTTTCTTGATGCGGGCAATTTCCTTGTCGGCGCAAGCATCGGTCTGAAACCGTTTGATTTGTGGATCATGCTTCTTGTTGCCAACATTGTCGGAACGCCCGTCGGAATTTTCAGAGGGTGGTATTTTGACAATCACCACATGAAAGGCGGAAAGTTTATTCCGTTTATTATCCGCTCTTCCGTTCCGATTGTTCTGATTTCAACGGTTTTTGTCTGGCTGCCTTATGAAAGCTGGGCATACATAACCAAAGCCGTTGTTGTTGAAATTTTTTATTTTGTTCTTCAGTTTTTCCTTTGTTTTTATAACGAGGGCTATACCTATTTTCAGCAGATTATCACGCCGAACGCTCAGGAAAGAGCCAAGGTGATGAGCATTTCGCAAATTATCTATTCTCTTGCGCCGACAATTTCAAATCTTGTCATTCCGACAATTGCCGGTCTGACTTACGGAATGAACAACATCTGGACATACAGGCTGATTTATCCGGCGTTTTCAGCTGTCGGTCTGGTTATTAATTTAATCTTTTTCCGCAAAGTCAAAGAAAGACTGATTCTGCCGAAGAAAAGGCTTGATTATGTCAGAATTGTTGACGCAGTCAGAGAGGTTGCCAAAAACAAATATTTCTGGATCATCAACAGCGCAACATGGATCGGCTTTCTTGAAAGCGCATACGGCGTTGTTCTGAGCTGGTCGTTTGTTTATGCTCAGAACGGAGCGCATCAGGCAAAGCTCGGTCTTGCAAACACGGTTATCAGCAACGCCGCTTTGTGGTCGATGCTTCTTGCGCCGCTTGCCATTAAAAAGCTCGGCAAGAGGAATTTGCTTATTACTGTCAATTTGCTCAATGTTGTTCTTTTGACAATACTTTTCTTCTCTTATAAAAGCCTGATTGCCATCTGCGTAATTTTGTTTTTTAATACATTTCTCAATACCTTCGGCAATATCTATCTGCCGAATATCAACGCCGATATGAAAGATTATCATCAATGGAAAACAGGCGTCAGAGTGGACGGACTTTTCGGACCGCTTGCACTGATCGGAACGGTAATCAGCTTTTTCACCGGCTCGGTTGTTCCGTCAATATATGAAAAAATGGGACTTCATGAAGATTACAGTGTTCTTTATGACGATGTGCTCAGAAACAATCTTTTCAAGGTTCTGATTCTTTGCTCCATTCTTGGCGCAATCCTCAATCTGATTCCGTATCTTTTCTATGATCTGACGGAAAGCAAGCATGTCGGCTA
>JBJEOJ010000119.1:0-10325 GCA_051880655.1 Acutalibacteraceae bacterium
GCTTCGTCCGAAAAATATTATGAAAATTGTATTTATGGGTACTCCCGATTTTTCTGTGCCGTGTTTGCAGGCACTTGCTAAATCAGAACATGAGGTCGTGGGCGTTTTTTGCCAGGCAGATAAGCCGGTCGGAAGAAAGCAGGAACTGAAAATGCCGCCTGTAAAGGAAGAAGCATTAAAGCACGGCTATGCAGTTTTTCAGCCTGGAAGTCTTAAAAACGGCAAGGGTGTTGAGATTTTAAAACAGCTCAATCCTGATCTTGTTATCGTTGTCGCATACGGAAAAATTCTTCCCGGTGATTTTCTGCGGTTTCCGAAATACGGCTGTATCAATATTCACGCTTCAATTTTGCCTAAATACAGAGGTGCTTCACCGATTCAGCACGCAGTTATAAACGGCGACAGTGAAACGGGCGTCACTTCCATGCAGATGGACGAAGGACTTGACACGGGCGACATTCTGCTTTGCGAAAAAATCCCCATCGGTGAAAATGATACCGCTGAAGATATGTTTGAAAAGCTGTCGGTTCTCGGTGCAGATGTTATGCTTAAAACAATTGAGCTTGCAGAAAGCGGAAAGCTTGATCCGATCAAGCAAGACGAAGACAAAGCCACAAAAGTCGGACTTCTTTCAAAAAATTCAAGTCCGATTGATTGGAACGACAGTGCAAAAAACATTCACAACAAAATCAGAGGGCTTTATTCATGGCCGTGTGCGTCAACTATGCTCGGCGAAAAAAAATTAAAAATATATTCCTCTGTTTTGAGCGATAAAAAAGGAAACAATAAACCCGGAGCGGTTGTTGAGAACGCAGGAAAAATTGTTGTCTGCTGCGGAGATAATGCCTGTGTTGAACTTTGTGAAATTCAGCTTGAGGGCAAAAAGCGAATGAATGCTTCGCAGTTTTTAAACGGCTGCAAAATTGAAAAAGGAACGGTTCTCGGACAATAAAAAAGAAACGCAAAAACTTATAATTGTGAAAAAATGAGGTGTGATTATGTTTTATTTTTTCCCTGATTATTATTATATCATTCTCGTTGTGCCGGCAATTATACTTTCATTGATTGCCCAGTTCAGAGTAAAAATCGTATATTCAAAAATGTCAAAAATTTCCAATGTCAGAGGCCTTACGGGTGCGCAGGCGGCACAGAATGTTCTTCAGTTTTACGGAATAACCAATGTCCGGATTGAATGTATTTCGGGCGAGCTTTCCGATCATTACGACCCTCGTGACAATGTTATCAGACTTTCAAGCAAGGTTTATAACAGTGCGTCAATCGCTTCAGTCGGAATTGCCTGCCATGAAGCAGGTCATGCGGCTCAGCACGCGGAAAATTATATGCCGATCAAAGTCCGCAACGCCGTTTTGCCGATTGCAAACATCGGTTCTTCTGCCGGTGTGCTAATTGCGATTCTCGGCTATTTTCTCGGCTTCGGGCTTCTGACAAACATCGGAATTTTACTTTTTGCTTTTGTTGTTGTTTTTCAGCTGGTTACGCTTCCTGTTGAATTTAACGCATCTTCAAGAGCGGTTAAGGTGATTGAAGAAACAGGTATGCTTTACGGCGAAGAGCAAAGCGGAGCCAAAAAAGTGCTTCGTGCCGCCGCAATGACTTATGTTGCCGCACTTCTTGTTTCTCTTGCTTCGCTTTTGAGACTGATTTTGCGCTTTGGTTCAAGGCGCGACTGAGGAGAAATGAATGGAAAAGAACGCAAGACAAACCGCATATGAAATCCTTTTCAGAATTGAAAAAAACGGCGCATATTCAAACCTTTTGCTTGATGAACTTTTAAAAACCACAAAGTCGGACGCAAGGAACAGTGCCTTTGTGTCCGCTTTGGTTTACGGTACGGTTGAAAGAAAAATAACGCTTGACTATGCGCTTTCTCTCTATCTTTCAAAGCCGATAAAAAAGCTTAAACAGGAAGTTTTAACAATTATGCGCATGGGTGCTTATCAGATTTTCTTTATGGATAAGGTTCCCGAATCCGCAGCTGTCAACGAAAGCGTTAAGCTTGCAAAGAAAAACAAAAGCAATTATGCCGCTTCGCTTATCAATGCGGTTTTAAGAAAATGCGCTGCAAACGGACTTGTTTATCCCGATGAAAAAAGCGAAGATTATTTATCTGTCCGCTATTCCTGCCCGGGTTGGCTTATACATAAATGGACGCATGAATACGGAAAAGAAAACACCGAAGAACTTCTGAAAGCTTCTGTCGGAAAAGCGGAAACAATCATCAGAGTGAACACGCTCAGAACCGATGAAGCAACACTGAAAAAAATTCTTACCGAGCAAGGTGTTGTGTGTGAAAGCGGCTATGCTCCAAACTCGCTTAAAATTTCGCTTTCGGGCAAAGAAATCACAAAACTGCCTGCGTTTTGTGACGGACTTTTTCATGTTCAGGACACCGCTTCTCAGCTTTGTGCGGTTGCACTCGGCGCAAAGAGCGGTGAAACCGTTTTTGATTTGTGCGCCGCTCCCGGCGGAAAAAGCTTCACAATTGCAGAAAATATGAATAACTGCGGCAAGGTGCTTTCGTTCGATTTATATGCGCAGAGAGCCGAACTGATTGCAAAAGGTGCAAAACGCCTCGGCATTGATATCATAACGGCTCAAAGCGGCGATGCTTCGGAATTTAACGAACAAATCGGACTTGCCGATAAAGTGCTTTGCGATGTTCCGTGCTCGGGTCTCGGAATCATCAGA
Organism: Acutalibacteraceae bacterium; assembly: GCA_051880655.1. Taxonomy (GTDB): domain Bacteria; phylum Bacillota; class Clostridia; order Oscillospirales; family Acutalibacteraceae; genus UBA6857. The sequence continues at coordinate 2,710 of JBJEOJ010000119.1, forward strand.
AGAAAGCCGGAAATCAAATATAAAACACAAGAAAGTCTCGGCGGACTTCCCGAAATACAGCTGAAAATTCTGAAAAACGGTGCTCGCTATGTCAAAAAAGGCGGTAGGCTGGTTTATTCCACCTGTACGCTGAGCAAAGCGGAAAACGAAGAAGTCTGTCTTGCATTTTTAAAAGACTATGCAGATTTTTACCCGATAAAGCCGCTTGAAAAAATAAGCGACGAAAATTTTGTAACACTCATGCCGCATAAAAACAACAGCGACGGCTTTTTTGTTGCGGCATTTGAAAGAAAAAAGGAAGAGTGAAAATGTCGGCGGAAATAACAGATATAAGGTCAATGAGCCTCAGGCAGCTTCAGGAAGAAATGGAAAAGCTCGGCGAAAAAAAGTTTGTTGCCGCACAGATTTTTTCATGGCTTCATAAGCACGGTGCAAAATCGTTTGATGAAATGACCAATATTTCCAAGAATTTGCGTGAAAAACTTAAAAAAAATTATGACTTTTACGATTGTACTATTGAAAAAAAATTAATTTCAGTGTATGATGAAACGGTTAAGTATTTGTTTAAACTTCATGACGGAGAGTTCATTGAATCTGTTGTTATGAAATATAAATACGGCTATACTATCTGCGTTTCAAGTCAGGTCGGCTGCAAGATGGGTTGCCGCTTCTGTGCTTCGGGAATTGCGGGTTTTATAAGAAATCTTCTTCCGAGCGAAATTCTTTCTCAGGTTTATACTGCACAAAGAGATTTAAATATCCGCATTTCACACATCGTTATGATGGGTGTCGGCGAACCGCTTGACAATTTCGATAATGTGATGAAATTTCTGTCGCTTGTAACGGACGAAAACGGCTTGAATCTGAGCATGAGAAACATTTCACTTTCAACCTGCGGCGTGGTCAGCGGAATCTATAAATTGCTTGAAAAAAAGCTTCAGCTTACGCTTTCCGTTTCGCTTCACGCTCCGAATGATGAAATCCGAAACCGCACAATGCCGGTCAATCAGAAATGGAACATCGAAACCCTGCTCAAAGCCTGCCGTGATTATACAAAAGCAACTTCAAGAAGAATTTCTTTTGAATATGCAATGATAAGCGGCGTTAACGACAGTGATGACTGTGCAAAAGAGCTTGCTTCAAAACTCAAAGGAATGCTTTGTCATGTTAACCTGATTCCTGTTAACAGCGTGAAAGAAAGGTCATATAAGCGAAGCGATGACGAAAGAATTCGTTCATTTATCAAAATACTTGAAAAAAATTCAATTAATGTAACTGTCAGAAGAACACTCGGCAGTGATATAAATGCCTCTTGCGGTCAGCTTCGAAGAGGTCAGAGCAATAAGGCTTCGGATACGAACGAATGACAAAGAGCAGCAGCGTTAAAAATTAAGAAAGGAAACGGTACGGGCACGGCAAAAAGGATATAACAACTTTTTGAGCGATATTCTGTATCGCATGGCGAATTTATGAAAAGTGTTGGTTGTTCCGACATCGGAAAAAAACGAAAACAAAACGAAGATTCATTTCGTTTCGGAAAGTTTGACGACTCAGTTGTCTGGGCTGTTGTCTGTGACGGAATGGGCGGCGCAACCGGCGGTCAGATTGCAAGTTCGGTTGCAGCCGATATAATCAGCAAAAAAATTGAAAAATGCTATAACAAACTGATGAATGAAAAATCGCTTGAAAATCTGCTGTTGTCTGCCGTGACGGCTGCAAATGTAATTGTTTTTGACAAATCTGTTGAAGATCCTTCTCTTTCGGGAATGGGAACAACGGTTGTTGCCTGCATTTCAAAAGATAATTATGTATGTATTGCTCATGTGGGTGACAGCAGAGCATATCTTTTAAAACAGGATTCAATCGAGCAGATTACAAAAGATCATTCTCTTGTTCAGGAAATGCTTGATAACGGTCAGATTACAAAAGAAGAATTCATAAATCACCCGAATAAGAATATAATTACAAGGGCGTTAGGTGTCGGCGAAAAGGTTGAAATTGATTTTAACCACCTGACGCTTGAAGAAAACGATACTCTTTTAATTTGCACAGACGGCTTAAGCGGCTGTGTCAGTGACGAACAAATGCTTGAAATTTATCAATCATCAGAATTTGAAAAGCTTGCTTCAAATTACATTGAAGCTGCAAATAACAACGGCGGACCTGATAATATTACGGTTGTTGCCTTGAAATGTGAAAACAAATGACAAAAATATCTTGCTTTACTTGCAGTTATTTTCTCTTATGACGTTTAGGAGTTGTATATATGGAAAATTATGTTGGAAAAAGACTTGACGGAAGATATGAAATAATTGAAATTATCGGTGTCGGCGGCATGGCTGTTGTTTATAAGGCCTTCGATAACATCGACAAAAGGATTGTTGCCGTAAAAATTTTAAAAGACGAATACATAGCAAACGAGGATTTTCGCCGCAGATTCAAAAACGAATCCAAGGCAATTGCTGTTTTGTCACATCCTAACATCGTTAAGGTTTTCGATGTCAGCTACGGTGATTTGCTTCAGTATATCGTCATGGAATATGTTGACGGAATTACTCTTAAAGAATATATTGAGCAACAGGGTGTTGTTGACACAAGAGAGGCAATTTATTTCGTAACCCAGATTCTGCGTGCCCTTCAGCATGCGCATGACAAAGGAATTGTTCACCGTGACATCAAGCCGCAGAACATAATGCTCATTTCCGACGGAACAATCAAGGTCACAGACTTCGGTATAGCAAGAATGAGCCGGAGCGAAACCAAAACAATGACCGGTGAAGCAATCGGTTCTGTTCATTATATAAGCCCGGAACAGGTTAAGGGCAGCGTTACCGATGCACGAACAGATATATATTCTGTCGGTGTTGTGCTTTATGAAATGCTTACGGGCAAACTGCCGTTTGAATCTGATAACACAGCACAGCTGATTTTGATGCAGATTCAAAAAAATCCTGTTATGCCGCGTGAAATTAATCCGGATATTCCTGTCGGTCTTGAACAGATTATTATAAGAGCCATGCAGAAAAATCAGAATGACCGCTATCAGTCCGCTTCTGAAATGCTCATGGACATTGAAAAATATAAGCGTAACCCGAATATAAAATTTGATTATTCATATTTTGTTGACAAACAGCCCACAAAATATATTCAGACAGACCCGGAAAGCGTTCCGACAAAGATTGCGGCGCCGGTTAATAATGCCGAGACGGATCTGACTGACGATTCCGGTGAAGAATATGAGGCGGAATCAAAATCAACAAAAAGAACAATCGGTGTTCTTGTCGGTGTTCTTGCGGCGCTTATTATTGCCGCAGTTGTAATCGTTGCGGTGTTTATGCCGTCAAAAAACAAAATTGACGTTCCGCAGCTTGTCGGTTTGAATTACACAAATGATGTTATGAACAATGACTCTTATTCAATGTTCAGCTTTGATGTTAAAACCGATACCGAAAGCGATAAAGATGCAGGCACAATTCTTGAACAGTCTCCGTCATCGGGAAAAATCGAACAGGGCGGAACAATAACTCTCACAATTGCATCAAGAGGTTCTCAGACGGAAGTTCCCGATGTATACGGTTATGAATATACTTCTGCCGAAGCGATGCTTAAAAGCCGGAATTTTGCGGTAAAAGTTGTCAAAGAGGCCAACTCAAGTGTAGCTCTCGGTGAAGTAATCAGAACATCGCCCGCAAGAGGTGAAATGGCAGAAAACGGCTCGGTGGTTACCGTTTATGTTTCTTCAACGGCAGAATTGATTGATGTTCCGAATGTTATTGATATGACAGCGGACGAGGCCAGAAAAAAACTTGAAGAAAAAGGTCTTGAAATGGAAGAAGAAAGACGTAACAGCACCGAAGATGAGGGAAAAGTCATCGGTCAGGAACATCTCGGCGAACAGGTTGAAGCCGGAACAAAAATTAAAGTTTATGTCAGCAACGGTAAAGTTCAGGAAGAAACAACAACCGAAGCCGAAACAACAACGCAGGCTCCGACAACAAGGGAAGAAACAACAACCCAAAAACCGTCTCAGACAACGACAACAACGACTACTACAACTACTACAACAACAACGACTACAACTACAACAACCACAGAAAAGCCGACAGAGCCTCCTGAGACAACTGCAAAGCCCACAACCGAAAAGCCGACAACAACCGAAAGCACTAAAAAGTACACAACAACCGAACCGTCTTCAAACAGTGATGATGATGACGATGACATGCCGGTTCTTGATGACGGTGGACTTCAATAATGAAAAATTGTGACGGATATATAATTAAAGGCATCGGCGGTTTCTATTATGTTGAAACCGCCGACGGCGTTTTTGAATGTAAGGCCAAAGGAAAGTTCAGAAAAGAAAAAATAGTTCCGTTGGCCGGAGACAGAGTAAAAATCACGGTTAACGATAACATGGAAAATACCATTGATGAAATTTTGCCGAGAAAAAACTTTTTCAAAAGACCGCCTGTTGCAAATATTGATGCACTGATGATTGTTGTTTCTGTTTGTGAACCGATGCCGAACACCCTTGTAATTGACAAAATGACGGTTATTGCACAAAAAAACAATGTTGAAACGGCAATTGTTGTTACAAAAGGCGATTTAAAAAACGGCGATGAAATCAAGAGCATTTATGAAAAAGCCGGATTTAAAGTTTTTGAATTTTCAAAAGAAAACCATTCTCAGCTTGGTGAAATTAAAAAATTCATTTCAGGAAAGCTTGTTGCATTAACGGGAAATTCCGGTGTCGGAAAATCAACGCTTATCAATGCCGTTTGTCCGGAACTGAACCTTGAAACAAAAAGCATCAGCGAAAAACTCGGCAGAGGACGTCACACAACAAGGCAGGCGGAGATTTTCCATGCCGCAAACGGTTATGTGATTGACACAGCCGGATTTTCAGCCGTTGATTTTGCCAATGATGATGTTATATTAAAAGATGATTTACAGTTTTATTTCCCCGAATTTCAGAATTATCTGACTTCATGTCAGTTTACAGGCTGTGCTCATATCGGTGAAAAGGGCTGCAAAATTTGTCAGTTGGTTAAAGAAGGCGTCATAAGTCAAAGCCGCCATGACAGTTATGTCTCACTTTATAATGAAGCGAAAAATATCAAGCATTGGCAGATATAAACAGGCTCAAAAAATGTTTTTAGCTGATTGTTTAAATTTGTTTTTTTACTGCTTTCATTCTTGAATAATCACAATTTCTTTGCATTTTCGTATAATGATATTGAACTGTCTGCATAAAAAAGGTTTTGAATAACAGCGGACAGAATATTATTGCGGGGCTGATGCAATGTTGTCTCGAACACCGACCGGCTGTAAAGGAATGGTATTTGCCGCATTTGGAGCAGGACTGCTTCTTGCACTGTGTTTTCCGACCAAAATAATGCTGTTCATTCTTGCAATCATGCTTGTTATTCTCGGCATTATTTGCTGCACAAAAAATTAAACCGCTTTGATTTTGGCGGTAAAAGGCATTGACCCGCAGTGCGATTTTTTTCACGGAGGTTTCTTTATGAAAGTTGTTGTTTTCAAAAGTCCGAAAATGCTTCGCGGGCTGCTGAAGCTGATTTTTAAAATCAAGGATAACGAAGCGTAAAAATAACATAATTAAGTAATATGAAGTTACTTATTGCCGGTATACCGATGCATTTTTCAAAGTGCGGTTCAGGTATGCCGGCCGTTTTCGTTTTTGAGGTATGCCGGCCGTTTTCGTTTTTGATGACTTGATTTTTTTTGGAAAATAGTGTAAATTAAATAAGCTGCTTTTTTTCGATCAGTATCTCAGATGCCGGAATTCGGCGGATAATTCATTTTTTAAAACACAGGATAGTATTACATATTTAATAGATTTATTTTAATAAAGAAAGGATATGAGACATATGGCAAAAAAATCCGGCTATAGTGATCAGGATATTGAAAAGCTTGAAGGTCCGGATCAGGTCAGAAAAAGACCTGCCGTAATTTTCGGCTCAAACGGCATTGAGGGCTGCGAACACTCAATGTTTGAAATTCTTTCAAACTCAATTGACGAAGCCAGAGAGGGCTACGGAAACAAAATTGTTGTCACACGCTTTCTTGACGGAAGTGTTGAAGTTGCCGATATGGGACGTGGAATTCCTGTCGGCTTTAACGAAAAATATAATCAATATAACTGGGAGCTTGTTTTCTGCGAACTTTATGCCGGCGGCAAATATAAAACCAATGCAGGCGGAAGCTATGAATATTCCCTCGGACTTAACGGTCTCGGACTTTGCGCAACACAATTTGCGAGCGAATATATGGACGCTGAAATCAAGCGTGACGGTTATAAATATATGCTTCATTTTGAAAAGGGCTTCAACATCGGTGGACTTCATAGTGAGCCTTATTCAAAGCGTGACACCGGAAGCAGAATCAGATGGAAGCCCGACCTTGAGGTCTTTACGGATATTGATATTCCGCTTGATTATTATAAAGAGATTATCCGCAGACAGGCGATAGTCAACAACAAGGTTAAGTTTGAGCTTCGCAACGAAATAAACGGCGGCTTTGAAAGCTTTGAATATTATTACGAAGAGGGCATCACCGATTATGTGCGTGAATTTGTCGGCGATGATTATCTGACACCCGTTCAGTTCTGGCAAACTGAAAAAAGCGGTAAGGACAGAGCCGATCTGCCCGAATATAAGGTTAAGCTTAATGTTGCGCTTGCTTTTTCAAACAAAAAGCAGATGATTGAATATTATCATAACTCAAGCTGGCTTGAGTTCGGCGGCTCACCCGATAAGGCCGTTACCAACGCTTTTGTTTATCAGATTGATGCCTACTTAAAACAAAACGGCAAATATGCCAAAACCGACCCGAAAATTAAGTTTCAGGATGTTGCCGACTGCCTTGTTCTGGTTTCGTCATCGTTTTCAACCGAAACCTCCTATCTGAACCAGACAAAAAAGGCAATCACAAACAAATTTATTCAAGAGGCAATGACGGAGTTTCTGCGCCATCAGATTGAGGTCTATTTCATCGAAAACAAGATGGACGCCGATAAAATCTGCGACCAGATTCTTGTCAACATGAGAAGCCGTGTCAAGGCCGAATCAACAAGGCAGAGCCTTAAAAAGACGCTTGCCGCTTCCAATGATCTGACAAACCGTGTTCAGAAATTTGTTGACTGCAGAAGCAGAGACATAAACAAAAGAGAACTTTTCATCGTGGAGGGCGATTCCGCTCTCGGCGCCTGCAAACAGGCAAGAGATTCCGAATTTCAGGCGATTATACCCGTAAGAGGTAAGATTCTCAACTGCCTGAAATCGGAATATGACAAAATTTTCAAAAGCGACATCATTGTTGATCTTGTCCGCGTTCTCGGCTGTGGCGTTGAGGTCAAAACAAAATCTGCCGCAAGCAAAAACATGGTAACTTTCGACATTGATAAGCTTCGCTGGAGCAAGGTTATCATCTGCACCGATGCCGATGTTGACGGCTATCAGATAAGAACGCTCATTCTGACGATGATATACCGACTGATGCCGACGCTGATTAAAGAGGGTAAGGTGTTTATTGCGGAATCTCCGCTTTATGAAATCACAAGCGGCTCTCAGACCTGGTTCGCATACAGCGAAAAACAA
>JBJEOJ010000120.1:0-2148 GCA_051880655.1 Acutalibacteraceae bacterium
CTTGACGCAGGTAACTTTTTGCGGTATATTTTATTAATGAGCTTTGACGAAGAAAAAACACAAAAAATTCTTCTTGCCGTTTCTGACGCATCGGTTTGTGTACTCTGCCTTTTATGCGTGTTTTACACGATTTTTGTGTCAGTTAACATCAGCTTTATTACCGTTTGCATCTATATCATCAGCGTGAACCTGAAGCTTCGCGCCGACAGCAGATGAATTTAACCGAAAGGAACACGGCACTTTGCCGTTAAAAAAGAAAATGATAAACAAAGAAATTGAAAAAATTCTGCCCCTTGTTCAGAAGCCGGGAAGATATACCGGCGGCGAACTCAACAGCGTTGTTAAGGACAAGTCAAAAGTTGACATACGATACGCTTTTTGTTTCCCCGACAGCTATGAAATCGGCATGTCTCATCTCGGAATCAAAATTCTTTATTCAGCCGCAAACGCAAGAGACGATGTCTGGTGCGAAAGAGTGTTTGCTCCGTGGCATGACATGGAAGAAGAAATGAGAAAAAGAAATCTTCCGCTTTATGCCCTTGAAAGCGGCGATGCACTCAGTGAATTCGACCTTATCGGCTTTACTCTTCAATATGAGCTTTCCTATACGAACATTCTCAACATGCTTGACCTCGGCGGTCTGCCCGTCAGAGCCGAAGACCGGGAAGCACTCACTCCCCTTGTTGTCGGCGGAGGTCCGTGCGCATGCAATCCCGAACCGCTTGCACCGTTTTTTGACTTTTTTGAACTCGGTGACGGAGAAGAAATCGGCGATCAGATTTTTGACCTTTTGAAAGAATGCAAAAAAGAGGGAGCATCAAAAAAAGAATTTCTCAAAAGAGCCGCCAAAATCAAAGGCATTTATGTTCCGTCTCTTTATGACATCAGCTATAACGACGACGGCACAATCAAAGCGATTACACCAAAAGAAGAAGCACCCGAAAAGGTTACAAAACGGATTGTTTCCGACCTTGACAGTGTGCATTATCCCGACAAGTTCATTGTGCCTTATATTGAAGTGGTTCACGACAGAGTGGTTCATGAAATTATGCGCGGATGTATCAGAGGTTGCCGTTTTTGTCAGGCGGGATTTTTATACAGACCGATAAGGCTCAAATCTCCCGACACCATCAACAACCAATGCCGCAGACTTTGCGAGGTGACGGGTTACGATGAAATTTCGCTTTCATCGCTGAGCACAAGCGATTATACAAACCTTGAAGAACTGCTTGACAAGCTTCTTTCATGGACGATTGATGAAAAAATCAATATTGCTCTGCCCTCTTTGCGTGTTGATAATTTTTCTGACGAGCTTATGGAAAAGCTGAGTAAAGTTCGCCGAAGCGGTCTGACCTTTGCGCCCGAAGCAGGAACGCAAAGGCTTCGCGACGCAATCAACAAAAATGTGACGGAAGAAGAGGTTCTCACAACTTCACGAAAAGCATTTTCTGGCGGCTGGACGTCCGTGAAGCTTTATTTCATGCTCGGACTTCCAACCGAAACCTATGACGATGTTGCCGGCATACCTGCCCTTGCGCAAAAGGTTGTTGATGAATTTTACAGAAATCCGGACAAGCCTTACGGAAAGGGCTGTCAGGTTTCCATCAGCGTTTCGTCCTTTGTTCCAAAGCCGTTCACACCGTTCCAATGGGAAGCGCAGGACACAAGAGAAGAAATTGTTAAAAAACAGGAATACCTGCTTTCAAATGTCAAAACGAAAAAAATATCCGTCAGCTATCACAAGGTTGAAATCAGCTTTCTTGAGGGCGTTCTTGCAAGAGGTGACAGACGCCTTGCCGATGTGATTGAATATGCGTGGCGTCACGGCTGCAAATTTGACAGCTGGGACGACAGTCTTAAATATGATGTATGGCTTGAAGCGTTTGATGCGCTCGGCATTGATCCGCTGTTTTATTCTTCAAGAAAAAGAAGCTTTGACGAAGTTCTTCCGTGGGATCATCTCGATTACGGAATCAGAAAAGAATTTCTCATAAGCGAAAACATCAAGGCACACAAAAACGAAACCACACCACATTGCCGCATAAAATGTGCAGGCTGCGGTGCGAACAAACTCAACGGAGGAAAATGCGATGCGCTGTGGTCGAAGATGTTTTGACAAAGTCGGCATGAGCCGCTATATTTCACACC
>JBJEOJ010000121.1:0-2134 GCA_051880655.1 Acutalibacteraceae bacterium
AAACGGCTTAAACGCAGTGTTTAAGCCGTTTTTGATTGGCAGGGGCAGAAGGATGCCTACTGCTCGTAAGGGTAATATTAAGACCATACTTAAGTGTGATGTGGGGCGTCAGATATGGATAAGGACATATCATAACCTCATTTATCAAGTCATACAGTGTTTGCAATTTATTCCAGTCGGCTTAACCTGATTGACGATTTTCCCGACCACCCTTTCCACATCAGAGATGCGGCGTTCTACGCCTTGTCCTCTGAAAATTATCCTCACAAATATAAGTCTAATTTCTATCAGGAATTACTAAGACAATAAAATAAGCTTAAAAAATCGTCGGTTACTGAAATTCAGTCACCGCTGATTTTCCTTTATTGCTCTGTTATTGTAATATCAGCAATATCCCTCCAATTTTCTTTTCAGCGTTACTTTATCCAGAGTGTACTGCTTTTTTACCGAATCTGCATACTCGGCAAAAGCACGGCATAGGAACGGATGCTCTAAGAAAATCGTGAAGAACGGTGCTGTTAATCGGCTGACGGCAACGCTATTTTCGGAAATAATAATCTGCACATCCAAAAAACTCGGTTCGGGCAAAGGATAAAATCTATATTTTGTGTTGTCTAAAAGATTTATTATGTTTTTTGTGTGTTCTGCAAATTCCTGAGGAGAATAAGGCGTCGATAGAAATTCCGGATATATTTTTCCGTCAAATAAGTCCTCGTCCCTTGGCAAAGGCGCACACTCATGAAAGTGTCCCGACAACAACGCATTCTCAAAAAGGCATTTCATTTGCTTGTAAATATCTTTTGCATCATTTGCCTCGGCTAATAATTCAGAGTGGTTAAAGAATTCCGAAAAAAGATTTTCCGGCATTGAAAATACAGTTGGGCAGCTGCTTAAAACCGTAATATCGGATGAAACCGTTTCAAACTGAAAAAAATCAGCGGTTTTGCATACTCTGATAAGACGGTGGGCTTTGCCGAGAAGCGTATCAAAGAACTGACGGCACAGATTTATTCTTTCAGGTTCGGTTTCGTATAGATAATTTCCGATTTTGTTTTCCGTGCCGACAACATTGTTGCCGTAAATACATGCGTAGCCGGGGCACAAGAACAGTGTTGTTGAAAAATTCGTGTTGTTCTGTCCGTCGAGGTAAAATGATTCAATTTGTCCCGAAGGATAAAGAGGAAGCCAACTGCGAATTGCTTCGCCGATTTCAACCAGATTTCGTTCGATATTATGAATGATGTGAATTTTCACACCGCTTGTTACACACTGAATCATCAGCGACATCCATTTTTGTTGAAAGGCTTTGTCTGCGGTAATCCAATCTATATTTTGGTCGGAAAATAGATATAAATCCTTTTCTTTTCTTTCTATAACATTTCCCAGAAAGCGGAGAACAGCAGTTTGCAAGCCTGTTATTCCGTGATAGAGCGATTGATTGTCGCCTAAAGCCCTTTTGTCTGCCGCTGTTTCAAAGGACAAAGGAGGTTTTATTATATCAGCAGAAAACGAGCCGATTTGGTCTACCATACCCACAACAAAGGATGAAACCGTGCTGTCATCCGAAAGAAACAGCCAGGAATACAGCTCTTTTTCCCAATCCGTATCGTTATGGAGATTTTCGGGCGATATGTTCATTAATCTTGCAAGATTTGATAGGCGCTTTTGGTCTTTGAACCGACTGTAAAGAACACGGCATATTTTCTCCGTGAGTTTAGAGTTTGATACAGGTGTGCGCAGTCCGTTGCGGAAACGGCTAATATACGATGGGTCAATGCTCAGGAGCTTTCCGAACCGAACATTTGAAAATTCCGCCAAATCAAGTATTGCGGAAAAGCGCTGTCCGAATTTATCGTGGGTATGTAAAACCGTGGGCACTTCTTTGCGGGCTTTTATCGGCTCTTCTCCGTCATAAAGCCAACGCATTATTTCGCCTTTGATTTGCTCTGCGGAAAATGAAGCGGAACAGCCGATTTCATTCAAAATATCTTCTGTTTTTCCATTTCCATCCGCAAACGAATAAATAGCCAAAACAATTCTTGTCGCACTTTTTCCGCCGTTTTGCGGTACACGACTTCCTTTACAAATACGGTCAACTGCGGAACGGTCACATCCGATAATACCGGCAATGTCA
>JBJEOJ010000122.1:0-10164 GCA_051880655.1 Acutalibacteraceae bacterium
AATGGCAGTCAGTTGGTTGTCACCGGTTCTGATATACGGTGTTATGTTGAATTCATGCGGTGTGTTTGAACCCTGAGAATAGCCGACACGCTGACCATTTATGTAAACTTCAAGTCCTGCTTTGACGGCACCGAAATGAATAAAAATTTCTCTGTCAGCCCAGCTTTCGGGAATTTCAAAGCTTCTGCGGTAAACGCCGATTTCCTGGCCGTTTACATCAATGCAGGGGATTTTTTTCGGGTCGGTTGAAATGGCATTGGGATAAGAATTTGCATAATACCACGGTTTGGTATAATCTTTCTGGAACTGCCACACACCGGGAACGTCGATGTTTTCCCAACCACTGTCGTCAAAGCGTGAATAGGTGAATTTTTTCGGAAGTTCGGGAACGCCTTTTTTCCAGAAGAACTTCCAGGAGCCGTTAAGTGAAATTTTAAACGGAGAGTTCTCACGTTTCACGGCGGCTTCTTCGTTTTCAAACGGCATGGCAATGACATGACCGTCCTCTTTGTTTTCTTTGATAATTTCGGGGTTTTCCCAAATGTATTTCATCTTGCTGTTTCCTTTCGTTTTCTCAATTATTAAACAAGATATGCTCGTACACAAATATTTTACTAAAATATATAGGTAAAGTCAACCGAGAAAAAGGGAAAATGCGGTTCGGAGCTGAAAGGCTGAATGATAAAAAAGGAAGCCGCAAAAAACGACTTCCTTAAAAATATCAATTTTGCTGTGCGTTCACAGGTTGGGTATCTTCTTCGTCTTCAACATCTGCAAATTTTATCACAATGGTGTCATCAATAATTCTGATTGAATCCTTGCCGGGCCATGCTTCCATTTCTTTTACTTCGTCCATTTTTTCAAACTTTTCTTTTGTGTCGTTATCGACCAAGGTGTATTCATAGTTAAAGGTGTGGTTAGCAAATGCGACAAATCGCTCGCCTTCAAAAATTAAGTCTCTTTTTATAAATCTTGATATAGAACCGATTCCTTTCGCATATTCAGGCAAAGAGTTTTCATCTGTTATATAATATGGATCACGTTTGCCTATTGGACATATTTTAGTTATTGAGCTTTCTTCATCAATACTTTTTATTTTAAAAACCATTTCAAGGACGGTGGCGTATGTTGATTCATATATATTATCTAAATAATAATAGTTGATATTTGCTATAACAGCATTGTTTGCAATTACGGCAATAAGAAAAACAAGAACTATGTTTTTTATAAAATCTTTGCAATATTCCTCACACAACAGAATAAATAATATTAATAGAACGCTGACACTATGAAGCATTCTGGCACTGTAAAAAACATTGTTTGTTGTAAAATACCATACACAAATCGCTATTGGCATAACGGCACAAGAGAGGAAAAGTAATATTGTTTTAAAAATGTTTTTATAAATTTTACTTTTTATAATTGCAAAGATAGTAACCACGCAAAGTGAAACAAAGAATACAATATTTAAGACGGTATATGCAGACAGTCCATTCCCGAAAAGGAACTTAAACACACATATCAAAGAGGATATGGGAGCTGTCAGAATGTTTTTAACGGATAATTTCATAGAACTGATTCCCTGGTAATCATTCACTTGATGGTTTTCAATCACAAGCAAAAGCTTCCAGATCACATAAAACAGAATCAGACCAACTGCATATATTGCAATTTGCTTGAAAATGAAAGCCTTATTGCTTTTCTTTTCCGGTCCCTGTCTTAAAAGTTCAAGAACAAAATAGCTTAAAACGAGCATAAGACCGAAAGAAACATAAGCTTGATAAATGGCACAGCAAAGACAAATCAAAACGGCGGAAAATGCCATGCAAAGCTTAGGCTTTGTTTTTGAAAGAGATAGTCTGACTGCAAGAGCGGAAAACAGCATAGCCATTGCATAGCCGTCTGCAGTATATTCAAAAAACAAGATTTCGGTCATGGACGGAAAGGTAATTAATATTCCGCCTATAAGTCCGCCGATGATGCTGTTGTTGATTTTGAAAATGTCAACAATCACTACAGCTGTCAGTGCTGTTAATATAACGGTGAAAAGACCATCTATCCACGGTAAATCGAAAAACGAACTGAAAGCGCAGGCAACCGAAAGAAACCACCTTCCGGAGCCGATGATGTTTTGAGAGTCATAATAATTAAGAAGAGAATCATGTATTGGCAGATTGTTCGTAAATTTATAAATATGAACAAACAGACCAATGATAATTGTTATATAAAATGTGCTTTTCCATTCTGACTTGATTTTTTCGTCATAAAACTTTTTTAGTGTAAGTCCCATAATTCTTATTATTCCTTTTGATGTGATTTATATAGAATTATAGCACTTTACTATTGAAATGTAAATATTTTTCACATATTAAAGAGAGCTCTTTTCAAAATTTCATTGGCTGATGTAAAAATATAATGCTCAGGTTAAAGACTGAAAAATTAAAAAGCCCGGTTTTCCCGGACTTTTTAAAAATATAAATTGCGTTGTATGAGTTAAAACGATTTGAAAATCACGGCGCGTAAGTTGTGCCGTCGCTGAACCAGACTTTCGTGATTCTTACACTGACTGATTTTGTGTCGTCATTTACCCAAAAATAACATGTATATTTTTTCTTGGCTTTTATCGTATCGTTTACAAAATAATATTCATACGGACTTGCAAGTCTGTAACCTCTGTTGTCATATTGGGTGATGTTTAACGTGATATAGGTAATATCTTTATTTGTGTTATTGGTAAATTCAACATAGCAATCGTTATAGATATCAACATCGGAAATTTTTGTAACTTTTGTAGAAACCCAATTGTTTACCTTTAAAGCAACAGTATATTTGGTTCCGTCTTTTGCTTTGAAGGTTATGGTGCAGCTTCCGCTTGATTTGCCTGTAACGGTGCCCGAAGAATTAACGGTTGCAATCGATCTGTTTGAGCTTGACCATGTACCTTTTTTATAATCGGAAATGTTTTTGACATAGCCGGACAGACTCAGCGTCTTATTTTTCAATACGCTTGCATTCATTTTGTTTACGGTAACTTTGCAAGCGGCGGATTTTGAACCGCTTTTGACCGTGACGGTGGTTTTTCCGAGCGCTTTGGCAGTCACTTTTCCGTTGCTGCTTACCGTTGCAACCGATTTGTTGGAGGACGTCCATTTTAAGGCGTCTGTTGCATAAGTCGGTGCCACCGTTGCTTTTAATGTGTAAGAGCTTCCTTTTGAAAGATTAAGTGATGTTTTGTTGACTGAAATTTTGGTTGTTTTAATATTGGCCGTTGTAACAAAATATACGGACATACGGTATCTGAATTCGTAATTACCGTTTTCTTTTAAGGTGAGCTTATAGCTGCCTTTTTTCAGATTAAATTCAACTTTTGCCGTGTCATATGAAAAATTCTTTTTTGTTGAATAAACTTGCTTTCCTTTGCTGTCCTTAACTGTAATCAAGCTGTTGCCGTGTGTATATTTTACGTTGGTTTTAAAATCGTAATTATTGTAATATCCGTAAAAATACAGGGTGGTTTTGCCGTCGGCGGGCATTGTGAAGCTGTATGTTTTGGACGCACCTTCCGAGAGAGAAGCACAGGCATCATTAATCAAATAGCATTTCTTTGAGTTATACACTTTCAAAGAAATGGTGTATTTTGTGCCGTCTTTGGCTTTGAAGGTTATATTACAGTTTCCGCCGGATTCTTTATAAACAGTTCCGGAAGAGCTTACCGTTGCAACGGTTTTGTTGGAACTTGACCAGGTGCCTTTTTTTGTAGTCGGAAATATTTTTAACATAATTCATCAGATTTAAGGATTCACCGTAAATATTTAAAGCCAGATTGGTGACGGTAACTTTGCAGCTTGCGGATTTTGAACCGCTTTTTGCCGTAACAGTTGTTTTACCCAAGGCATTTGCGGTGACCTTTCCGTTGCTGACGGAGGCAACGGACTTGTTTGATGAAGTCCAGGAAAGTGTATCCGGTGTGTAAGACGGAGACACGGTTGCTTTGAGAGTTGCCGATTTTCCTTTGGAAAGATTCAGTGCCGTTTTATCAAGAGAAATTTTTGTGGTTTTTATGTTGGCAGTTGTATAAAAATATACAGACATTTTATAGTTGAATTCGTCAAAATCATCATCGCCTGCGCCCTTTAAAGTCAGCTTATAAGTGCCTTTTTTCAAGCGTAAAGAGAATTGTCCGGATGACATGAAGTTTTTTTCGGTTGTGTAAACAGTGGCTCCGCTGCTGTCTTTTACTGTTAACATACAACTTCCGTATGTATAATCATCAAAAAAATCCTCATCGGAACTCTCGTGAAAAT
Organism: Acutalibacteraceae bacterium; assembly: GCA_051880655.1. Lineage (GTDB taxonomy): Bacteria > Bacillota > Clostridia > Oscillospirales > Acutalibacteraceae > UBA6857. The sequence continues at coordinate 4,305 of JBJEOJ010000122.1, forward strand.
AAAGGGTGGTTTTTCCGTCAACCGGCAGGGTAAAGCTATATGTTTTGGATTCTCCGCCCAATAAAATTCCGGATTTATTTTTCAATAAATATATTTTTGAATTGTTGTAAACGCTTAATGCAACCGTATAGGCAGTGCCGTCTTTGAGCTTGAAAATGATATTGCAGGTTCCGTTGGTTTTTCCTGTTACGAGACCTGAAGAATTAACGGTTGCAACAGCTTTGTTTGAACTTGACCAGGTGCCGTTTTTGTAATCGGAAATATTTTTGACATACGCCGATAAATCCGCAGATTTGTTTTGAAAAATATCAACATTTAATTTGTTTACCGTAACATTGCAGCTTGCGGATTTTGAACCGCTTTTTGCCGTGATTTTTGCTTTTCCCAGTGCTTTAGCGGTAACTTTTCCGTTGCTGACCGTTGCAACGGAAGTGTTTGAAGAAGTCCAGGTCAAGACTTCGGGAGAATCGGACGGCGTCAGAGTTGCTTTCAATTTGCTCGAGCTTCCTTTTGTCAGTGCAAGAGACGTTTTATCAAGAGTAACGCTTGTTGTTTTAACGTCTTCCACATAATAGACAGACATGCGGTACGTAAATTTATAAGAGTCGGGTCCATATAAAGTCAAGGAATAGTTGCCTTTTTTCAGACTGACTGTGTATTTTGCACCATCGCTGCCGAGGTATTCTTTTCTTGAGAAAACAACATTTTCACTGCTGTCTTTCAGCGTCAGATTGCATGTGCCGTATGTATACTCATATTCTCCTTCATAACCGTCGAGTTCATCGAAACGGTTATAAAAATATATTGTTGCTGTTTCATCAGACGGCATGGAAAAATTGAATGTTTTTGATTCGTTTTGCCTTAGTTCTCCGCTTGCATTTTTGAGCAGATAGCGGTTCACATTGGCCGCATTGGCTACTGTGAACACAGACATAGTCAAAATGAACACAGTGATAAAAAATAAAACTAAATTTTTTGATTTTTTCACAATTACCCCTCCCAGATAATTATAATATTATTTCTTTTTTTCTTCCTTTTTGCCTTTCGGTTCTTTGTCGAGGTCAATCATCTTCATCTTTGCTGCTTTCTGACCCCAGGCATTTGCCCAGCTTTCACAATAAAGCTTATAATAGGAAACATTGTTCTTTTTGCGGTAACCCTCAAAGAAGTTACACCAGATTGCAGACGGCAGAGCAACCACAATATAATAAAGCGGACCGAGCAAAAGGCATTGCCAGGTGTGACCGTATTCGTGAATTCGGGTGTTATAGGTCCATTTTTTCTTCGGGTGCTGTTCTTTCATAAAAATGAAAAGTCCGAGAGAAAGTCCGCCCGCATTCCAGGGCAGATAGGTTATGAACGCATAGCCGAAACGCTGATAGCGGCGGCCTTTGATTTTTGTGCAGATGAGAAAGATGATGCCGCCGATGAGGTTGACGGGAAGTCCCCATGTCCACTGAACAAGATAGAAAAGGAATTTCAAAAAGTCATTTTTAAAGTTTTTCTCTTTCTTCGGCGGTTCTTTTTGTGTGATATCAATTTTTGTTTCCATTTGTATAACTCCTTTTGATTTTTGGCTTTCGCCTTATTTTTCAGCATTTTCAAGTGCTTTCTTTTCTTGTTCTTTTTCAAGAAGAATCAGATATTCACCGTCCTCGTTCTTGTCAAGTGTGTGAATTTCTTCGCTTTCATTGTCTTTTCCGAGCCATGTGTTTTCAAGCTTCTGCCCGGAAACAAGTTCGATTCTTTCTTTTTGTTCGTCTGTGAGTGTAACCGTTCCATATTTATGTTTTACGGCAACGGCGGCTCTGATCATGGTGTGGTCGTCCTTTGTCATCTGGAAACGCTTGAGAAGAACAAGAGCAATTATGGCGGCGATAATCGGAATGACCGCAACGCAGATTCGAACACCGATCACTGCAGTGCTTGTTTGCTGATACATCTGATTGGTTGCCGCTTCATATTCTTTTACGGCGTCGCCGGTGACAAGACCGAAGTCCTGCAAAATGAAGCTTACGATTGCTGCCATAACACCGCTGATGCTCTTTTTTATCAGGGTGCTGAAAGTTGAAATAACACCTTCGCGGCGGCGGCCGGTTATCAGTTCGTCAACATCGGTCAGATCGGGGAAAACATTGGTTGAAACAAAGCCGAGACCGGACATTCCGAACGGATAAAGCAGCATGCTCAGCATCATAAGCGCACTCCAGAAAATTGCAGAAGCACCGCCTTTGCTTGCCTGCATGAAAAGACCGATGGCAAGACCGGCAACCATAAGCGGAGTGACAATGTTGCCGCAGCGCTTTTTGCCGAATTTCATTGTCAAAGCATAATTGAGCGGGAAAGCGGCGGCTTCCGCAACGCCTGCAACGGCGTTATAAAGCGCATATTTGCTGTATTGATTGGCAAGATATTTAATGTAATATACCTTTGAGTTCGCATAAAAGCCTGTTGAAAACTGATAAGCAAGCGACATGAAGAAATACTGCCTGAAAGATTTGTTCTTGAAAACAAGGACATATTCACGGATAATATATTTAACATCAAGCTTTTCAACTTCATTGTTAAGTGAGGACGGCTCTTTGGTTGTTTTATAAGTCAGAAAAACAGCGATGCTGTAAAACAGTGAAAGAACAAGTCCGATAATAAGAAACGGTGTTTTTGATTGCGAAGAAAGGTCATCCGACGAACCGAAAAGCGCAAGAATCAAAACAACAATGCCGAACGAGGGAACCATGCCTGCGGAATTGAAAAGATAACCCATGGAATTATACTGGGTGCGAAGATCATATTCCGGCGCAAGCTCGGGAAGCATGGCGGTGTGCGGCACACTGATGATGGTATATGCGGTTTTATAAAGCATATAGACCAATATAAAATAAACCATTGCACCGGTTGAGCTTTGTTTTGCGTTGATTCCGAACGAGTTCCACAAAAGCGTATAAGAAACAAACAAAACAGGAATCCCCAAAAGCAAATATCTTCTGTGTTTGCCCTGCTTTGAACGGGTTCGGTCGGTAATGATTCCCATAACCGGGTCAGTCACAGCGTCCCAGATGGTGGCAACCATAACAACAATTCCGGCTTGTTTTAAAGTGATGTTTACAACGTCCGTCAGAAAAATCGTGAAATACATACTGATTATGTAGCCGGCGCCGCCCATAAACATATTTGCATAGCTGTAATTTATCATCGGCAAAATCGCCGTTTTAAAATCGCCTTTTACTCCGATGGCTCTTTTTACCTTTTCGCCGAAAGGCTCACCGGAGCTTTTTTTGTTTTTCCCCATAAACTTCATTTAACCGTTTCAACGGTTAAGCCCCTTTCATAAAAATTATGTCTGATAAAAAACAAACAAAATTAAATTTTTTTGCCGCTGACAGTCAGCGGTTATTTAAATTTTAACACGGCAGCGCATTGAAGTCAAGAAGCTTTAACGGTATGTTTGCTTAAATGGGATAAACTGCGTTTTTTTACGCATAATACAGATGAACGCTTTTTGCGTTCAGGTAAACGAAATCTTTTCGTTTGCTGAAAACTTTGCAAAGGAGAGAAACACAATGTCAAAAAATAATCAGCAAAACCAGAATAACCGCAATCAGCAAAATCAGCAGAACCAGAACAGCCAGCAGAATCAGAACAATCAGCAGAAAAACCAGAACAAGAACCAGAACAACAAAAACAACAACGAAAACGAACAGTTCTGATTTTTCTCAAATGAAACAAACAGCCGCTCTGTTTTTTTCACGCAGGGCGGCTGTTTGACTTGAAAGAGTGAATCTGTTATAATATTAAAAACATTTATAACAGTTTAAAGGCTGATTGATATGAAATTAGATTTTCTTGATCATATAACTGCTCCGAAAAAAGCAGATCCGAAGCAGGTTCGCAAAAAACAGATAAAGAGCAGAAAAATACATATAAGTATGAAAACCGTTATAAGCGTGTTTGCCGTTTTCATTGTTTTACTGACCTTGGTTTCGGTTTATACCGTGGTTAAAGAGAGATCGGAAAAACAGCAGACACAGCAATCCGAGCAAAATCCGGACGAAAGCGCCGAGCAAGCTTATCTTGATACGGCTTCAACTTCGTTGCAAAATGACGTCAGCTTCAAAAGCAATCTGCTTGTCGGGTTTACCAAGGAGGACACGAAAGGACTCAGACTTCTTGCGGTTATTTCGGCAGATTCCGAAAGCACATCGGGAATTAAAATTTCTTATATCCCCGTTGACTTCGTTTGTAATGCAAACAACCACGAAACGGATATGAAAGGTCATCTTGAAAACGGAGGAATCACAGAGCTTTTGTGGGCGGTTGAAAGCACTTACGCAATTGATATTTCAAGATACATTTACTGTGACGAGAGCGATTTCGTTGATATTATGAAATATGTCGGCGAAATTCCGGTTAAAGTTGAAAAAGATGTGAATTATTCATATAACGGCATTAACTTCATAATTGAAGAGGGCACTCAGCAGTTCACAGCCGATATGTTCCTTAAGTATTTTACCTATCTTTGCGATACCTATGACGAAAACACTTTGAAGCTTACGGAAATGATGATGCTTTTTGCGAAAAATCTCATCAGCTTTGACGATGAAAAAACGCCGGAAAGCACCTATGATAAGCTTGTTAACTATGTTATAACCGACATATCGGCTATGGATATTTCAAATTATTCACCCGCCCTGAGGTCAATAATTGAAGACGGTGGGCTTGAAAATGCCGAAATTGTTTCACTTGCTTCCGATTTTTCACAAACTTCACAAATAAGTGAATAGAAAAACCATAATTACAACATCGAACAATGAAAATCATTTAATACGGCATAGCTTAAAATTGGCTGTGCCGATTTTTCTTTTTCGATTAAAACAGAGCAAAAACTTGGTTAATAAGTGATAAAATGCACAAAGTATGTGCATAAAAATTATGATGCTTGTAACAAAAACAACAAAGGACTTGTTTTTTTTGTTAATGAGTGGTATTATTTTATTAATATAGGATAGTTATAGACAGGATAACTATAAGAAGAAATTGATATTATGAACGGACGGTGCAATTATGGCTGAAAAAAAGAAAACGGACGATAATGTTGCTTTGTATTTTTTCCATCAGGGCAGAGACACAAAAGCTTATGATTATATGGGCTCACATAGGATTGATGGTACTGATGATACCGTTTTCAGAGTATGGGCTCCGCACGCAAAAAGTGTCAGTATAACAGGTGATTTCAATAACTGGGATAAGGACGCCGCCCCGATGAAAAAACTTTCCGACGGTGAAACATGGGAGGGCGTTGTTTCGGCGGTCAAGGTTTATGATAATTATAAATACCATATTGTCTGCAGTGACGGCAGGGTTATCGACAAGGCTGATCCTTATGCTTTCCATGCCGAAACAAGACCGGGAACCGCATCAAAATTCTATGATATTTCCGGCTATGACTGGCAGGACGGCGAATGGCTTTCAAAAAGAAAGAAAACCGACCTTTATTGCTCACCGATGAACATTTATGAGGTTCATGCGGGTTCATGGAAAATGCACGCTGACGGAAATCCCTATTCCTATCGTGACCTTGCAAGAGAGCTTGTTCCATATGTCAAAGACATGGGCTATACCCACATTGAGCTGATGCCCGTTTCGGAATTCCCGTTTGACGGCTCATGGGGCTATCAGGTTACCGGCTATTTTGCCGCAACTTCCCGTTTCGGAACGCCGCATGATTTTATGTATTTCGTTGACACCTGCCACAAGAACGGAATCGGTCTGATTCTTGACTGGGTACCTGCTCATTTTGCAACGGACGCTCACGGATTGGGAGAATTTGATGGTCAGTGTATTTTTGAACATCCCGACCCAC
>JBJEOJ010000123.1:0-10158 GCA_051880655.1 Acutalibacteraceae bacterium
ATTCGCTTTTTTTGCCGCAGCCGTAGCATACATTCTGCTTCATTTTTGCAAAGATTCTGTCAATTTCGGGATTGATTATTTTGTCAAGCTTTTCGCTGACACGGTTGACGATCTGAGAAACCTCGCCGACTTTTTGCGCAGCTCGTTCAAGTTCGGCGCAAACCTGTCTTTCAACGCCGTCGTCTTTTGCAAGTCCGCTTTGTTCGATTTTTTCTTCAAGCTTCGTGATATATCTTGCGGGAATGACCGCATAGCCTGCGGCGGCGATTATTGCTTCGGCAAGAGGGAAAATCTGAAAATTATCAAAACCGCCGACAATTGCAACTGCGCTTGCAACAAGAGCGAAAGAAAGCGAAGCGGTATATTGCCCCAAAGGGGAAAGCAAGCCGGAAACAAGTCCGCCGAAAGCATAAAGAGGAAACATAAAATGAAGCTGCGGTGAAAGGCAAAGGGAAATTCCGGCGCAGATTCCCGCAACGCTTGAAGCCGCCGCACCCTTATATTGGGCGAAGAAAATCACAACTATTGCGGCGATAATTCTTGCAGGTGAAATGCTTCCGATCGTCAGACCCGACATACACATCAGAAGAATGCACGCACAGGCACAAATGCAAGCGGTGTCCTGAGCCGAAAGCTTTTTGATTCCGATGCTTAAAACAGGAATTGAAAGCGTTTTCAAAAGCAAAAGAACCGAAAAAAGTGAGACCAATGCTTCGCAAACGCAAAGCACAACGCTCATAACCGAAAACCCGGTAAATGCGAAATAAGCAATGCCTGAGCACAAGACCGCACAAAACGAAACAACGGCGCAGACAAAAGGTTTGTCCGCTGTGTCGAATTTTCTTTTTACCGTAAGGCGGAACACGGCTGTTATGACAAGGGCAAAAACATATCTCAAAGCCTGCTGCCACGGTCTTGAAACAAAATAGCCGACGGCGCAGCCGATAAAAGCGCTGAAGAAATAATCAAAAGGCACGGCTGCGGCAAAAGCCACCGAAAAAGGTGAAATATCGCCCAAAGAATTAAGCTGAGAAAGTGAAAAACCGACAAGACCGGACAACACAAGCCGCAGAACATGAGGAGTGCTTAGCTTTTCTTCGGTAAGCTGAATTTTTTTTGAAGTCAGTGTACTATGCATAATGATTCCCCCGGAAACAAACAGCCGCTTTTTAACGGCCGCTTTTTTGATACTATTGAAAATGTACAACTATTATAAATCGTCAGACGAAAAAAAGCAGTCGTTTTATAGGGAGAAAAATTTTTATAAAAAAGCGGACAATGTCCGCAGATGTTACGCGGGGCAGAACAGAGGTCAATCTGACTGTTCTGCCCCGCGAAGGGAAATTCATATAAGGGAAAGCTATAATTTCAGCTTGTGCTGTCGGGTGGGTCTGTACAAAGTGGGAAAAATCTGCCCACCGGCGCCCGTGCGGCTTCGCCGTACACTTGAAACTGCTTTGCAGTTTCAAGGACAAAACCAAAGGTTTTGTCGGGGCGCCGCCCGGTTGTTTCCTTCTGTCACTGACCGTAAGGCAATGTAATTCATTTTTTATCTTCGCAAAGGCTGATGCGGTATTCTGCGTCATAGTCCTTTAAGTTGATTGAATTTTTTGCGCCTTTTTTCATTTTGTAAAGCTTTGAACAATTAATCGTCAGTTTGTCCTGACCTAAATATATGCCCTGTGCTTCGAGATAAAGCTTGTGACGGCTGTATCGCTTTTCAAAGCTGTCATAATTTCTCATGCTGTCGGGTGTCCATGCGTTTTCCGAAAGAGCCGGAACTCTCGGCGCAAGCTTGAAGAAAAGCTGTTTTTCGCTGTCTGTCCATTCCGACCAGTTTTCACCCTCAACGCCGAGAACACCGTCAAGGTTTTCTTTCGGAACATTGTTTGAAACGGGACTGAAGTTATATGTATTTTTCACCTTGACCATGCTGTACGGCATATCGAAATAAAACGCACGGTGACAGCTCAGGATAACTTTACCGCCCTCTTTGAGGTGGGTTGTGACATTTTTGTCTTTTTCCGGCGTCCAGTATTGAACGGTTATGTCTCTGCTGATCTCCTTTGCTTTGAGCACCTCGTTCCAGCCGATGGGAATTTTGCCGATTGAAAGCAGATGTTCGCTGAGCCTGTTTGAAAAATAGCCCTGAAGCTCGGTTTCGTCTTTCAGATTTTCCTGTTTCATTTTTTCCTGACAGTGCGGACATTTTTTCCATTCATCTGTGGGTGCTTCATCTCCGCCGATGTGGAAATATTCAAACGGGAACATGGCTGCAACCTCGTCGATAACGTCTTTGACGAAATCATATACTTCCTCCTTGCCGAGACAAAGCGTTCTGTTCCAACTTTTGTTGCCTTGCATCATTGGAATTTTTCCTCCGAAATAATAAGGCACACGGCAGGGAATTTCACGGCACGCAAGCTCGTTATAGCAGGCAAGAACGGCGGCACAATGCGCCGGAAAATCAACTTCGGGAACAATTTCAATGCAGCGTTCTTTTGCATAGCTTACGATTTCGGCAACATCATCTTTTGTGTAATAGCCTTCAACGGGAACATCGTCTGTTTCGGTGCAGTTCCAGTTGTGCAGCTGACTTTTGCTTCTTTTGCTTCCCAGTTCGGTCAGAAGCGGATATTTTTCAATCTCAATGCGCCAGCCCTGGTCGTCGGTCAGATGCCAATGGAAAATGTTCAGCTTATACATTGCCATAAAATCAAGCAGATGCTTTACTGTTTCTTTTCCGAAAAAGTGGCGGCTTTCGTCAAGCTGCAGACCGCGCCAACGGTATTTCGGCTTGTCGCAGGAAATTTTGACATATTGGCAGACAAGACGTTTTTTGTCTTTTAAGTCTGTTTCAAAAAGCTGTCTGAGCGTCTGGGCGGCGTAAAAAGCGCCATTATAGCATGAAGCAAAAACACGCACACCGCCTTTGTCAATGATTAACGAATAACCCTCTTTGTCCTCGCTGTCGTCATAAATAAAGCTGATTTGTGAGGGCTGTTCGCTTTTTTGAAAAGTGATGCCCAGAATTTGTTCGCACATTTTGCCGATACATTCAAGCTCGGGGCTGAAAAAAAACGAAACATTGCTTCTGTCAAATGAATAATAATCATTTGTTGTAATTATGTTTTCGGGCATTGGAATCAGATTAATCATTTTGTTCTCCTTTCCTCGTTTGCCTGCTTGTTTAAGCCGACCGATTTTTCAACTTTTTTGTTGTCAATAATATTGTGAAGCCCCTGCCAGTGAAGTCTGCGCTTTTCAAATTTCAGAACCGAAACCGCAGAAGAAATTTTTCCGGGAAGAGCTTTTTTTGCATTTGAATATGAAAGCGGGATTGTTTCAATCAGCTGATAATAAGCAGGAAGCTTGTTTTTGAATTTTTCAAAAGATTTGTTTTCTCTTTTTGTCCATGCGCTTTCGCTCATCGCCGCAAGGCGGGGTATCAGCATACGTCCGGCTTTTTCGATGTCGGGAACATATTCCGTCCAAAGGCAGCCTTCAACGCCAAGGAACAGGCCTTCTTCAAGACCGCCGACAAACGGCTCAAATTCATAGCATTGTTTAAGGTCTGTCGTTCCGTAGGGAAGATCAAAATAATATGCCGAAGATGAGGAAGCAATCATTTTTCTTTTGGATTTTGAAAGGCTTTCGGCATCCGGTTTTTCGTTCCAGAACTGCCATGTGATGTCCGGATCAATTTCGCTTTTTTCGTCGTCGTTCCACATAATGACATCAAAGCCTTTTTGTTTTATATATTTTGCAATCCGGTTTATATAATAGAAATAAAGCTGTTTTTCGTTTTCAAAGCCTTTTTCTTTCATGAGTGCCTGACAGTGCGGACAGATTTTCCACCTTGTCTGCATAACCTCGTCGCCGCCGATATGGATAATTTTATCGGGGAACATTTCGCAGATTTCGTCAAAAACCGAAAACATGAATTCAAAGGTGCTTTCTTTTCCGACACAGAGCACATCATGCTTAATTCCGGAGTGCGTGGCGGTTTCAAGCTGTCTTTCAAAGCAGGAAAGCTCCGGATAGGCGGCGATTGCCGCAACAACATGACCGGGAGAATCAATTTCGGGAATAACCTTGATAAAGCGGTCGTTTGCATAAGAAACAATCTCTTCAATGTCCTTTTTTGAATAAAATCCGCCGTGGGGCTTTTTGCCGAAGTTTGTGTAAGCACGGTAGCCGCCGATTTGTGCGAGCAGAAGATGACTGTATATTTCAACACGCCAGCCCTGGTCGTCGGTCAGATGCCAATGAAAACGGTTGAGCTTGTGAAGCGCCATGGTGTCAAGCAAGAGCTTTACATCTTCCACGCTGAAAAAATAGCGTGCGCTGTCAAGCATAAAACCTCTCCACGCATAAAGCGGCTCGTCATAAATTTCAAGTAGCGGCAGACTGAGCTGACCTTGAAGCAAAAGCTGTTTAAGCGTCTGAACGGCATAAAACGCACCTTGAGCGTCCGAAGCCAAGATAAAAACGTTATCGTAATCGGTTCTGATAATATAGCCTTCGCTTTTTATCCGGCTGTCTTTTTCAAAAGTAATAAGACCGATACCCATGCCGTCGGGAGACATCTCGAAGTTCTTTTCAAGAAACAGCATCAGATCGTCATGTGCACGTTCAAAGCCGTCAAGGCACATAACCGAGCTTCCGTCATTGAGCCGAAAAACCGTCTGATCGGAAAGAATATTCATTTTTTGAGGTTGGGGAATGATTGAAAAGTTCATAACTATACTCTTTTTGGTTGAAATTGCAATTATTCTAATGCGAAACTTATATTAATTCGGAATTCGGAATGCGGAATTCGGAATTGCGGTCGCGGGTGGACATGGTTGCATCGGCAAGTTTTCACCCGCAAAGAAAGTTTAGTTGCAAAGGGAAGAAAGTAGATTTTAATATATTATAATTTACTTACTTCCGACAGGCAGTCTGTTAATTCTGCGGAAACACAGTTCTCCTTTGGTTTGCGGTAGAAACGCGACCACAATTCCGCATTCCGAATTCCGCATTCCGAATTAGAATAAGTTCCGAATTCCGAATTCCGAATTAGAAAAGTTCCGCATTAGGATAAGTTTTGCATTAAATAAAACTCTATTCTAAATTATACATACCCCTGCCTTTATTTTCAAGGGAAAAATATTAAAAATCTCTTGATTTTGTCTGATCTTTGTATTATAATATAAAAACCAAGTATGGGCGAGATCCTTTATTTTGGTCATGCAACGGTGGGTTCTGTGCGGCAGGGCGCCGTGAACCATGTCAGGCGGGAGACCGAGCAGCATTAAGCGGAATGACTGTGCGATACAGGTCGGCCTGCCGTTGTGTGACCAAGAAAAAGAATCTTGCCCGCGTTTTTTGTGTAGACATCATTTTTTTGAGGAAAGAGTTATGTATCAGGTTTTATACAGAAAATACCGACCGAAGGTTTTTTCTGATGTTGTCGGTCAGGATCATATCACAAAAACCCTTTCAAGCGAAATTGAAACGGGTAAGCTTTCCCATGCCTATCTTTTCACAGGCTCAAGAGGAACGGGTAAAACAACCTGCGCAAAAATTCTTTCAAAGGCGGTCAACTGCCTTAATCCTCAAAACGGCAACCCCTGCAACGAATGTGAAATCTGCCGCGGAATTGACGACGGCTCAATTCTTGATGTTGTTGAAATCGACGCCGCAAGCAACAACGGTGTTGACAATATCCGTGACATCAGAGACGAAGCAGCTTTTGCTCCGGCAAGCTGCAAATACCGTGTTTATATCATCGACGAAGTGCACATGCTTTCAATCGGTGCGTTCAACGCTCTTTTGAAAACGCTTGAAGAGCCGCCCGAACATGTGAAATTCATTCTTGCAACAACCGAGGTGCAAAAGCTTCCTGTTACCATTCTTTCACGTTGTCAGCGGTTCGATTTCAAGCGTGTTGACCCGCAGTCGATGAAAAAACGAATGATGCAGATTGCTTCTTTGGAGGACTTCACGCTTGAAGACGAAGCCGCTTCGCTGATTGCCCGCCTTGCAGACGGCGGAATGCGTGACGCACTTTCAACCCTTGACCAGTGCGTGACAAGAAGCAAAACCGTGACAACTCAGCTTGTTTCCGAGGTTGCGGGCATCACCGGAAAAGAGCATCTTTTTGCCTTTGCCGAATCCGTAATCGGCGGCGATACGGCAAACTGCATAGATATTATCAGTAAGCTTTATAACAATTCCTTTGATATGGAACGGCTTTGCGGCGATCTGATTTCTCATTTCAGAAATCTTATGATTGTCAAAACCGTGAAAACGGCGGAAAATGTTCTGATTTGCACATCAGAGGAAATTGAAAGCTATAAACAACAAAGCAAAAAAATCACGCTTGAAGCAATTTTATATTCAATTGATCTTCTTCAGGGCGCACTTGCCAACATCAAGCGTGGCGTCAACAGAAGAATTGAAATGGAAATGACGGCAATCAGGCTTGCTTCGCCCGAAACCGCTTCGGACAACAAGGCTCTTCTGAGAAGAATCGCTCAGCTTGAACAGGCTTTAAGAACAGGCAGTATTGCAGTAAAAGCTACGGAGGAACCGCCGACAAGGCAAGAAGCCGAAAAACCGAAGCAGGAAGAAGAGCCGCCGAAACAGCCGTCTGCCGAAGCACAAAGCACAGCCGAAACAAAAGAGAATTCTGCCGCTTCTTCACCGCAGGAAACTTATGAAGAATTTCTCAACTGGCCGCAGGTGCTTTCGGAACTTGCGCAGATTAACAAGCCGATCTGGGGCGTGCTCAACGGTTCGCAGGCTTATATCAAAAACGATTTTGTTCTTGTCAAAAGCGACAATCCCGTTTTTTCAAGCTTCATTCGAACAGGCACAAATGCCCGTGATGTCAAAGAAGCGATTTATAATATAACAGGTAAAAAATACAGGCTCGGCATCTATAAGCAGGCGGAAACCCCTGCGGTAAAAAAGCAGAAAGATCCTCTTGAGGGTTTGCTTGACAAGGCCAGAGAGCTTGGTGTAAATATTAATGTTGAATAAGGAGATTTGATTATGAAAGCAAGAGTTCCGGGAATGCCCAACGGCGGCAACAGCCAGGCAAACATGATGAAAAGAATTCAGGAAATGCAGGCTCAGCTTGAAACAAAGCAGGCAGAAGTTGAAGCAAGCGAGTTTTCAGCTTCGGCAGGCGGCTCAGCCGTAAGCGTAACCGTCACGGGTGCACACGAAATCAAGGCAATCGATTTAAAACCCGAAATTGTTGACCCCGATGACATTGAAATGCTTTCCGATTTAATCATTGCTGCGGCAAACGAAGCGATGAAAAAGGCTGATGACGCCATGGAACAGGCAATGGGCGCACTCAAAGGCGGCTTGGGGCTTGGATTTTAATGGCAGGCTATAACGTTGTTTCTCTTGCAAAGCTGATTGAGCAGTTTGAGCGTATGCCGGGAATCGGAAGCAAAAGTGCGCAAAGGCTTGCATTTTATGTGCTGAACATGAAGCAAAGCGAAGCCGAAGAATTTGCAAAAACAATTCTTGACGCACACGCAAAAATCAAAAAATGCAAACGCTGCTGCAATCTTGCCGAAGAAGAATTGTGTCCGATCTGCAAGGACACCGGCAGGGATCGGGGCTTGATCTGCGTTGTTGAAGACCCGAGAGATGTTCTGGCTTTTGAGCGCACGCATGAATATAACGGGACTTACCATGTTCTTCACGGCGTCATTTCGCCGATGAACGGAATCGGACCGGAGGACATAACGATTAAGGAACTGCTTGCAAGACTTTCCGAATGTGATGTCAGAGAAGTCATCATGGCAACCAATCCGACGGTTGAGGGCGAAGCGACAGCGATGTATATTTCAAGGCTGCTTAAGCCGATGGGTATTACAGTCAGCCGTCTTGCCTACGGTGTTCCGGTGGGTGCAGAGCTTGAATATGCCGATGAAGTAACGCTCACAAGAGCGCTTGAGGGAAGAAGAGCATTATAGCAGGCACCGCCTGCATGCTCACACGGTGGCAGAGAGTGGTAATCTTTACAATTACACCGCGACGTAAAGTCAGCAAAAAACTTTCATAGGAGAAAAGTTTTTTGCTCAAGCTTTTTTTCAAAAAAGCTTGGCGCCGTCCGCAGACGGCGAAATCCTAATGCTTGAAAATAGCGCAGGAAGTTAGGCAAAACCTCGCCGGGCGGACAATGTCCGCAGATGTTACGCAGGACAGAAAGTAATAATCTTTACCAATTACACTGCGACATAAGCATAACATAAAATTATAATTTGTGCCCAATTTGCGGACACGGCACGCCGTGTCCCAACTGTAACGCACGAAGTAAGTTTTACCGTTAATGGTTGCTTTTTATTGTGCCTTACGGTCAGAGAGCACATGAAACAACCGGGGCGGCGCCCCGACAAAACCTGCGGTTTTGTTCTTTGCGCTGCCAAGGCAGCGCAAAGCGTGCGGCTGCGCCGCACGGGCGCCGGTGGTAGAGTTTTCCCAATTTGCACCGACTTACCCACCGCCGCAAACCAAAAATAAAAATCTACCATTTTCCCAACACAAAAAAACTACCCATTGCGGACGCTCGGTTTACTATTGATACACAGGTAAACCCGCGACCACAATTCCGCATTCCGCATTCCGAATTCCGAATTAAAAAAGGGGTGATTTTACGGCTGTTAATAAAGATTTGCCCAGAGCGGCACAGAACAAAAAAGCATATCATGATTATTTCGTGCTTGAAACCTATGAAGCAGGCATTGAGCTTTTCGGCACCGAGGTCAAATCCATAAGAGCCGGAAAGGTTAACCTGAAAGATTCGTGGTGCAGCATCGACGGCGGAGAAATTTTTGTCAACGGTATGCATATCAGCCCTTATGAGCAGGGCAACATCTTCAACCGTGATCCGCTGCGTGTGCGTAAACTGTTGATGCATAAACGTGAAATCAACAGCCTTTTCGGCAAAACAAAGCTTCAGGGGCTGACGTTGATTCCGCTGTCGGTATATTTTGTCAACGGCAGGGCAAAGCTTGAAGTGGGGCTTTGCAAAGGTAAAAAGAACTATGATAAGCGTGAAGCGATGGCAAAGCGTGATGCAAAAAGAGATATTGAGCGTTCTTTGCGTGCAAAGGAATAATTTTTCTGTTGACAAAATTAAGAACGCCGAATATAATTTTGATGAAAGCTTGATTTTTATAAAAATCTTTCGATTTGCTTTTATCTCATAATGAATACGGGGACGAAAGGATTTCGACGGGGATTTTGAAGTATAATAAGCGGGTAGTGATGTGGGCTCACTTTAAACTCCACACCTTAAAATAAACGACAATAATAATACTGTCTTAAAGGCTGCTTAACAGCGGCCCGTCTATGTGAAGAATACTGCGGCTTCACTAAAGGCGTCGATTCAGCAGTGAACGTGAACGGCAGAGCAGTCTCGTATGCCGTCATGATTTTTGAGTCTACCGAACCTTTAAGCCTGTCATCCGGCGCATCGGCAAGGGAAATTTAAAAGAATGACTCCACCCGAAGAAAGTTATATGGACGGATTTTCGGACGCGGCTTCGATTGCCGCCGTCTCCACCAAAAAACGGGGCTGTGCGCAGGCATATTGATGATGCGCACAGCCTTTGTGTTTTTTATAAAGTGAGGAAAAATGTTTAAATATAAAATCAATACAGTCTTTTTCGGCGAATTTGATTATTTGTTGATGTTTAGCTTTGCTTTTAATGCTTCTTGAAGCACGCCGGAAAAATTAATGTGATTTTTTTCTGCTTCTTCGTTAAGCCAGGCAGGAATTGTTAATGTCTTTTTGACAGAATGCGAAGAATGTTTCTTTTTATATTCGAGACTGTCAAACTCAACAACACAAATGAATTGATTGTCGGCAAGCTGTTTTTCTGTCGGGTCGGAAGGATCCGGAAGGTTTTCACAATCGTCAAGATAAAGACCGATTGCGCTTTGTGTGTTTGAATAGGCTTGTTCAAAAGTATCTCCCTCAGAAAAGCAACCTTCAAAATCAATTGCGCAAGTTGAAAAGCCTATATCTTCTTTTGTAAATATAACAGGATAATATTTTTTCATGATATGCTCTCCTTTTTGGTTGTGAATGTTTTTAAAGTTCATTTCAGACCTGCCTGATTCAGTGCTTTTGCTAAGCTCCTTTTT
>JBJEOJ010000124.1:0-2118 GCA_051880655.1 Acutalibacteraceae bacterium
CAGGCTATACCGTTTATTACAGCACAAGCAAAAACGGAACATACAAGAAGCTTGCAACAACAACTTCCACAAGCTATACAAACAAAAAGCTTTCAAGCGGCAAGACCTATTATTTCAAGGTCATTGCCAACAAGAAAGTCGGAAGCACAACGATTAACTCAGCATACAGTGCGGTTAAATCGGTTAAGGTTAAGTAAATGAAATAAACAACGAAGCAGGGCAATCCAAACGGAAAGCCCTGCTTTTATTATAATGATATACGGTAGGGACACGGCGTGCCGTGTCCGCAGTCGGGAACAAAATTTTATTTATCGCTGACAAATTAAGACGATAAAAATCAGCTAAAAAATATGTTTAATCTACGGTTTATGTATTTTGCACAACTGCCAATCGTACGACTTGACTATGCAAACACTTTTTTTCGCGGAGCAATTAGTAAAGATTGTTACTTTCTGCCCCGCGTAACATCTGCGGACATTGTCCGCCCGGCGAGGGTTTCCTACGGATAAACAGTCCACCGGACTGTTTATCCTACCTTCCTGCGCTATTTGAAGCATAAGGATTTCGCCGTCTGCGGACGGCGCCAAGCTTTTTTGTAAAAAAGCTTGAGCAAAAAACTTTACTCCTTTTTCTACTTAGTTTATCTCGCGGTATTATTGTAAAGACTATTGCTTTCTGCCCCGTGTGAGCATGCAAGCGGTGCTTGCCAAAAAACTTTACTCCTTTTTCTACTTAGTTTATCTCGCGGCATTATTGTAAAGACTATTGCTTTCTGCCCCGTGTGAGCATGCAAGCGGTGCTTGCCAAAAAACTTTACTCACTTTTGCTCAGTTTCCCTCGCGGTTGAATTCTAAAGATTATTGCTTTCTACCCCGCGTAATTCCGCATTCCGAATTCCGAATTATTTTAAGTCCAGTTCGCCCGAAAATTCGCTGTCGTCTTTGATAAACGGCTCGTAGTTTTCGTTTTGCCAGACCTTGACATAGTCAATCAGAAAATCAGAATTTTCACCGCTGAACGAACCGATCTTCTGCCCGTGCGGTCCGTATTCGTTGCCGGCATCAATTTCAACGGTCAGACGCAAAAACTCCTTGACTTTTGAAACACCGCCGGCATCGGTTGCCCAGGTCGGTTCGCCGTCAATGTAAAAAACATAATATTCCGGCGTCCATTTGAGCGCATAGGTGTGGTATCCGTCATAAAGGTTTTGCTCAAGGTTTGTGATGTAGTCTTCCACTTTGCCGTCTTTGCCGTAACCGTTCCATAAAAGCGCATGACCCATTCTTGAAGTCTTGTTTCTTCTGAAAGCACTTTCATAAACATCAATTTCTGTGCCGTCCTCGCCGTCGTTGCCGACTTTTCTCATGTTTGACGACTGAAGCCAGAACGCCGACCAGAGCCCGTCTGCATCAGGCAGCTTTACTTTGCATTCAAAATAGCCGAAAGCCTGGGCAAACAGCAGTTCGTCCGCAGTGCCCTTGTTATTGTTGTTGTCTCCCGAAATCCGCCTTGTTTCAATTCCGCTTGTGAAGCGTCCTTCTTTCGGACAGTCACCGTCACAGGTGTGGTTGTCCTCATAGCGTGAATGTATGACTGCGTTGGAGTTTTCAACCGTAACCATTTCCGGGCACCACCAACATTCCTGCTCAGGCTTGTTTTTATCGTCACTTTCCCATCTGATGGCGTGCGGTGATGTTGTCCAGATCTCACGGCTGCCGGTGTATTTTTCGCCGAATCTGATGTTTTCGTTAAGCTTGCTTCCGTCAAAATCGTCCTCAAAAACAAGATACCAACCGTCCTTGCCGAGCACGGGTACGGAAAGATCATAGCCTTTTTCTTTCCAGCTGTCATCGTCTTTTGAACAGCCAGAAAATGCCGTAACGCAAAACAGAAGAGATACGGCAAGAAATGCGCTTAAAAGTTTTTTTAATGTTTTCATTTTTTTATTTGCTCCTTGTTTTTTTGTTTATTATAACATAATGAATGATTTATGACAACCGACAGTGAATACAAATATACGCAAACTTTTTTATGAATTGTAATCGTGCACTTTTTTGTTAAAATGTATGTGTTAAAATGATGTGACCCAAAAAGAAAGAGAAGTAACTTCAAAATATG
>JBJEOJ010000125.1:0-2117 GCA_051880655.1 Acutalibacteraceae bacterium
AACAAAAGAAGTGCTCATTGGGGATTCACGAAAGGTCATATTGAACGCGGTGAAACCAAGGAAGAAACCGCAATTAGTGAAGTTCTTGAAGAAACCGGAATACACATTAACATTATTCCCGGGTTCAGTCAGAATTCAGAATATACAATTCAGGGGAAAATTGAAAAATCCGTTGTAATTTTTCTTGCCGGCACAGATGAAAAAAACTATAAAATGCAGGTTGAAGAAATTGAAGAATGCGGTTGGTTTTCATATGAAAAAGCAATGCAAACGCTTAACTATGAAAACGATAAACGTATTCTTATCCAGGCAAATCATTTTCTTGATGAAAATAACATGTGAGATAACAATTAATTGTCATTAAGAGGAGTTATATATGTCTCAAAGTATAGCGGAGTATCTGGTCAATTCGCTAGACGGCAAGTTATCTGCCGAACTGATAGCGTTTATAATATCTCTTTTACCCATTCTTGAACTGCGCGGAGGTTTAATTGCTGCGAAGCTTCTTAACATTGAGTTTGCAAAAGCCTTTGTAATTTGCTATATCGGCAATATGCTTCCGATTCCGTTTATTCTTTTGTTTATAAGAAAAATATTTAACTATTTAAAACGTTATAAGAAAATAAATAAACTGATTGAAAAGCTTGAAATGCGTTCTGTGCGAAAAGCTGACAAAGTAAAAAAATACCGTCTTTGGGGTTTACTTTTGCTTGTTGCAATTCCGCTTCCGGGAACAGGGGCATGGACAGGAGCTCTTGTTGCCGACTTGTTTGATATACGCATAAAACATTCATTACCGGTTATTGCAGCAGGGGTTTTGATTGCAGGCTTAATAATGTCGGCCTTGTCATACGGAATTTTCGGTGCATTGGGATTTTAAAAATAAAACAGGCTTGAGAATTAATCAAACCTGTTTTTCTTTATATTAAATTGTTTTATATAAGCTTTTATAGCTTTTCATTTCTTCGGTAATATATGTTTTGTATTCCGAAAGCACAGCCTCAATTATATCGTTAGTGTTCTCATCTGTTCTTCCTAAAGGCAGCCGGCAGTTTCCGACATCAATTTTACATCGGCACATAACTTCTTTGATAACCGTAGGGCTGACATCCATGAAAAGACATTCAATCAGATTCATGGCAGTTTTCTGCATTTTAGCACATTCGGTACAGTTGCCCGCAATGCCTTTAAGTGTCATTTCATGCGTAAATTTCGGCATGATATTTGCAAGTACGGATATTACTCCGAGACAGCCTAAAGAAGCTGCAACAGAAATCAGGTCATCATTACCGATATAAAAATTGAGGTTATTTTCACAAAGAACAAGGGATTTTATAAGTTTAGGTATATTTGAGTCTGCCTCTTTAACTGCGATTATATTGTCATGTAAAGAAAGTTTTTTATATGTATCGGGTTTAATGTTCATTCCGGTGCGTGTCGGCACATTATAGACAATTATCGGCTTTCTGAGATTGTCGGCAAGCTTATAATAGTGACTGACAAGACCTGATTGTGAAGTCTTGTTATAATATGGAGTAACAATCAGGTGTGCATCAATATCGAGTTTTTCGGCTTCTTTTGCAAAATTGATCGAAAAAGAAGTGCTATTGCTGCCGGTACCGCAGATGACGGGTACACGGTGATTAACAACCTGTGACGCCGTTTCAAAAAGACTCAGCCTTTCATCGGTTGTTAAAGTTGAGCCTTCTCCTGTGGTTCCGCAAACAACAATAGCATCAGTGTTATTTGCAATTTGAAATTCAATCAGTTCTTTAAAACGTTCTTTGTTGATTTTTCCGTCCCTATCAAACGGCGTTACCAAAGCAACGGCGCTTCCGATAAATAGGGGAGTCATCAAAATACCTCCGTCTTAAGATTAAAAATAAAATTTATCAGTCGATATATCCCTCAGCACAAAGAAGCTCGGCAAGAAGAACGGCTCCGCCTGCTGCACCTCTTAATGTGTTGTGAGAAAGACAAACAAATTTGTAATCATACTGAGTGTCTTCACGAAGTCTGCCGATTGAAACAGCCATTCCGTTTTCAAGATTTCTCTGAAGCTTTGTCTGCGGCATATTATCTTCGGTAAAATAGTTAAGAAAATGCTTCGGTGCACT
>JBJEOJ010000126.1:0-2116 GCA_051880655.1 Acutalibacteraceae bacterium
TTGCAACTCTCTGCCCCGCGTAACTCCAGCGGGCGATGCCCGTAAACTATAATTTTATGTTATACTTATATCGCGGCGAAATTGTAAAGTGTATCACTTTCTGCCCAGCGTGAGTCCCGCGGGCGTTGCCCGCCGTGAGCATGCAAGCGGTGCCTGCCTCATACATAACCGATAATGGAAGAAATGAGGATAATTACCAATATTACGGGGCAAACAAATTTAATCATGAAATTATATAGCTTTTTGCTCTTGAATTTGCCGGAGGATTCCACTTCATCTTCAACCGTTTTCGGCTTGACAATGAAGCCGATGAACAGGCAGGTCAGCAAGCCGACAACCGGCATGAGAATGTTGTTGCTGATAAAGTCAAAGAAATCAAGAAAATCTTTTCCGAGAAGCGTAATATTGCTCCATGCTCCGAATCCGAGCGATGACGGAATGGCAATCATAAACGCAAGTGCAAGAACAATCAGACAGCAGGGGATTCTTTTCAGTTTCGTTTTTTCACATATGACGCTTACAATCGTTTCCATAAGAGATACCGATGAGGTGAGCGCCGCAAGGAAAACAAGGATAAAGAACACTGCGCCGATAACCTGACCGCCTGCCATTGAAGCAAAAACTTTCGGCAGTGTTACGAACATAAGCGTCGGACCTTGCTGAAGCTTGCTTGTGTCGCCGCCGGAAAACGAAAAGACCGCAGGAATAATCATAACACCGGCAAGAAAAGCAATCAGTGTGTCAAAAACTTCAATTCTGCGTACGGAACGCTCCAAATCGTCCGTTTTGCTCATGTATGAACCGTAGGTTATCATAATGCCCATGGCAAGCGACATGGAATAAAAAAGCTGACCCATTGCGGCAACAACCGTTTTCAGCGAAAATTCACTGAAGTTAGGCTTGACATAATAAACAAGACCGTCAAGCGCACCGGGAAGCGTTAAGGAATAAATTGCAATCACAACCGTCATAACGGCAAGAACAGGCATAAGCACCTTGCTGACTTTTTCAATGCCGTTCTGAACGCCGAACATGATAATAACGGCTGTTATCGAAATGAATACGGCAAGATAAATCAGCGGTGAAGTTGTCTGACTGATGAAATTTCCAAAATATTCATCGCTTGCCGCATTCTGTCCGCCGCCTGTTGAAAAAAGAGCGACAAATTTTGTCACCCAGCCGCCGATAACACAGTAATAAGGGAAGATAATAATCGGCACCAAAGCGGCAACATAACCGATGAAAGAAAATCGCTTGTCAAGCGCTTTAAAAGCACCGACACAGCTTTTGCCTGTTTTTCTTCCGATGGAAATTTCCGTAATCATGAGCGTAAAACCAAAGGTGACTGCAAGAATCAGATAAACCAAAAGGAAAATGCCGCCGCCGTATTTTGCGGCAAGATAGGGAAATCTCCATAAATTGCCCAGACCGACAGCAGAGCCTGCCGCCGCAAGGATGAAACCGAGTTGGCTTGTAAAGCCACTTTTTTTCTTTTCCATATAAATATCCTCTCAACAAATCATTTTGCTCAAAGCAAAATCTGCCTGAGCAAATAACAGTTTTTTTGCGTGTTTTCATACTATACCACAAAATTGACAATACCGCAATATTTATTTTGAAAAATTAGTTTTTACTCATGCACTTTGCTCATGCACTTCGGCGTGGCATCTTTCTTTTATTGTCAGTCTGCATCGGTAAAATGCAGGATAGCTTAACTTTTTTATCGCCAGATTGGATAAAGGGTTTTGTTTAAAATCTACAAACTTCCCGACAGTGACGAGCTTGCTTTGCGGAACAAATTTTACTGTTTGCACAAAGTAAAAGCGCGACTTCACTTTTTCACTATTCCCTCTTACTTCTTACTTCCCAAAAATCCCGCCGTAGTCAGAGAAGAGTGAAGAGTGAAAAGTGAAGAGGGAAAAAGTAAAATCCCGCTTGCTGAACGCAAACGGGATTTTTGGAGCGGATGACGGGGCTCGAACCCGCTACCTCCACCTTGGCAAGGTGGCGCTCTACCAGATGAGCTACATCCGCAGATATGGTGCCTCCGATCGGAATCGAACCAATGACACGGGGATTTTCAGTCCCCTGCTCTACCAACTGAGCTACAGAGGCA
>JBJEOJ010000127.1:0-10105 GCA_051880655.1 Acutalibacteraceae bacterium
TTTAAAGATTGCAACTTTCTGCCCCGCGTAACATCTGCGGACATTGTCCGCCAAATTATAATTTATAATAAGCTTCAACCCCGACAGAAATTTCATCTGCTGGGGTTTTGCATTTGTGAAAAGAAGCGGTAAATCTTACACAAAAAGCTTAATTCCAAAACAAAAAAAAGAAAAGCGAACACAGAAAAAATCCGTGTTCGCCCAGACATTTTTGCATTTATCAGTCTTTGTCGCCGCTGTTTTTGAAAAGCGGAATGATTGAATAATAAAGCGGAATAAGAAGAAGTACCAACCAGCCAGGATGCCATAAATTAAGCACAAATCCCATTATCAGATAAAGTATAATCGAAATTGAAGTTATGGGAACAGCTTTTAAAATCTGATAGGTTGATTTTTCATCGTTGATTTTACCGATTCCGCCAACCAGCTCATAATATGCGGGAATGAGCAAAAATATAAGCCATGTCGGGTGCCACTTGTGAGACAGCACACCGATGAAAATGTAAACAATAGCGACAACAAGCGGAAAAGGAAATTGCAAAAGTTTCTTTTTCATGTCTATCACCCTTTAATTCAGTTAGAAATCAATTTTTTCTTCAATATAGCTTTCAAGCTCGGAAATCGGCATACGCTCCTGCTTCATGGTATCACGATCACGAACCGTCACGCAGCCGTCTTCAAGACTGTCAAAGTCATATGTAATGCAAAACGGCGTTCCGATTTCGTCCTGACGGCGGTATCTTTTGCCGATTGAACCGGCGTCATCAAAATCAATGTTGAACTTCTTGGAAAGAGCTGTGTAAACCTCCAAGGCTTTGTCGCTGAGCTTTTTGGAAAGCGGCAGAATGGCGGCTTTAAACGGAGCAAGGGCCGGATGAAGTCTGAGAACAACTCTTGTGTCGTTCTTTTCTGCGTCAACAACCTCTTCGTCATAAGCGTCGCAAAGGAAAGCAAGCGCAACTCGGTCTGCACCCAAGGACGGCTCAATAACATAAGGCAGGTATTTTTCGTTTGTGACGGGGTCAAAATATTCAAGACTCTTGCCTGAAGTGGTCTGATGAGCAGTCAGGTCAAAATCCGTTCTGCTTGCAACACCCCAGAGTTCGCCCCAGCCGAACGGGAAGAGAAATTCAAAGTCTGTTGTTGCGTTGGAATAATGGGAAAGTTCTTTTTGTTCATGGTCACGAAGCTTGAGATTTTCTTCTTTCAGACCCAATGACAAAAGAAAGTTTTTGCAATAATCTTTCCAATATGCAAACCATTCAAGCTCTGTTCCCGGCTTGCAGAAGAATTCAAGCTCCATCTGTTCAAATTCACGGATTCTGAAAATGAAGTTGCCCGGTGTGATTTCGTTTCTGAAAGACTTGCCGATCTGGCAAACACCGAAAGGAACTTTTTTTCTTGTTGTTCTTTGAATGTTGAGGAAGTTTACAAAAATTCCCTGAGCGGTTTCGGGACGAAGATAAATTTCATTTTTTGCGTCCTCGGTAACACCCTGAAAGGTTTTGAACATCAGATTGAATTTTCTGATGTCGGTAAAATTGCATGCGCCGCATTCGGGGCATACAATATTGTTCTTTTTTATGTAATCTGACATTTCTTCAAAAGACCAGCCGGCAGGATTAACTCCGGTGTCTTCAATCAGCTTGTCTGCTCTGTGACGGGTTTTGCATTCCTTGCAGTCCATGAGCGGATCAGAAAAGCCGCCTACATGACCGCTTGCAACCCAGACCTGCGGATTCATGAGAATTGCGCTGTCAAGACCGACATTATACGGATTTTCCTGAACGAACTTTCTCCACCATGCTTTTTTAACGTTGTTTTTGAATTCAACGCCGAGAGGACCGTAATCCCATGAGTTTGAAAGACCGCCGTAAATTTCGCTGCCCGGGTAAACAAAGCCTCTGCCCTTGCAAAGGCTGACGATTTTTTCCATTGTTTTTTCTGTGTTATTCATTTATTTTCCTTTCCACGACACCGGCTGTGCCGTAAACAAAAAATTATACATTTTAATAATATAATAAACTTACGAAATAGTCAAGATTTTGTCACTTATGATATTTGGTTCCGGCAGAAATCTGCATGGCTCTGTATATCTGTTCAAGCAGCATCACGCGCGCAAGCTGATGAGGAAATGTCATTTTGCTCATTGAAAGGCGAAAATCGCTTTTTTCTTTGATTTTGTCACTCAGACCGAACGAACCGCCGATGATGAAAACAATATGGCTTGTGCCCGAAACGGTCTCATTTTCAATTTTTTCGCTAAGCTGAACCGATGTAAGCTGTTTTCCCTCAATGCACATGGAATACACACGGGCATTTTCAGGTATTTTTGAAAAAATCCGTTTTGCTTCCTCGTCAAGCGCATTTTTGATTTCTTTTTCCGACGGATTATCCGAAAGCTTTTCGGCGGCAAGCTCAATAACATTCATTTTGCAATAAGCAGTCAGACGCTTTTTATATTCTTCGCAGGCGTCACGCAAATATTTTTCTTTGAGTTTACCGATGCATATTATGGTTATACTAATCATCGCAAGCTTTTTTGCGCAAAGCGCTCTCCTTTAAAATCTGACAATATCCGCAAGATTTTCTTTCGGACTGACTTCAAGCATATAGTCACGGTTAAGCACAGCTCCCGTTTCTGCGATTGCCGCAAAGCTGGTCTGATAGGCAAGGTCGGGTATGTTGTTTTGTTCGCTTAAATGGCCGAGAAACAGTCTTGTGGTTCCCCGTTCAATCAGCTGTGACGCCGCTTCGGAGCAGGCGATATTTGAAAGATGCCCGACGTCTGAAAGAATACGACGTTTGAGATAATACGGATAAATTCCGTTTTCAAGCATACCGACATCGTGGTTTGACTCAAGCAAAACAAGATCACTGCCGATGATGCCGTTCATGATTTCATTTGTCATATGGCCGATGTCTGTTGCAACAGCTGCCTTTCGTTCATCGGGAAATTCCACCGTAAAACCGCAGCTTTGATTGCTGTCATGCGGAGTCAAAAAGCTTTTTATCAATAAATCGCCGATTTCGGTCTCCTCGCCGGGATTTATGACGAATGAAGGAAATTTACCGTTTATGGCTCCGGCTTCTTCAAGGCCCTTCATTGTGCCTTTGCTTGCATAAACGGGAATCTGATAATTCGAAGCAAGCACACGAATTCCTTTTATGTGGTCGGTGTGTTCATGTGTGACAAAAATTGCACAAATTGAAGACGGATCAATTTCCCTGTCGGAAAGTGCCTGCCTGATTCTTTTTGCGCTCACACCCGCATCAATAAGTATGCCCGTTTTTGAAGAACCGATAAAAGTGCAGTTACCCGAGCTTGAAGAAAAAAGTGAACAAAATCTCGCCAAAATGTCTCATTCCTTTATGTTTTCATTTTTTATAAAAAAAGGTGCCTTGCCGTCAAACGGCAAAAGACACCTGAAAAATTATTTTAACCTGCCGCATCGTTTTTTTCAACGTCGTCGTCTTCAAAATTTTTGCGGTAAATGTCTGCGCCTAAATTCTTAAGCTTTTCAACGTAATCTTCATATCCTCTGTCGATATAGAGAATATCTTCAATTTCCGTAACGCCCCTTGCGATAAGCCCTGCAATAACCATTGCCGCACCTGCACGAAGGTCGTCCGCTCTGACGGGTGCTCCCGTGAGCTCTTTAACACCCTGGAAAACGGCAATTGTTCCGTCAACCTGAACATTTGCGCCCATTCTGACAAGCTGGTCAACATATTTGAAGCGGTTATCCCAAACGCCTTCGGAAACAAGGCTTGTTCCGTCTGCAACCGAAAGCAGAACGCTCATTTGCGGCTGCATATCAGTCGGGAAACCGGGATGAGGCATGGTCTTTATGTTGCATCTTTTAAATTTTCCGTTGGATTCAACTCTGATGCTGTCATCATATTCTGTAATTCTGACGCCACATTCAATCAGCTTTGCCGAAATGGATTCAAGGTGCTTCGGAATAACATTCTTAACAAGCACATCGCCGCCGGTTGCGGCTGCGGCAACCATATATGTTCCGGCTTCAATCTGATCGGGAATTATTGAATAAGAACAGCCGTGGAGGCTTTTTACACCGTGGATTTTGATAACATCCGTTCCTGCGCCTCTGACATCTGCTCCCATTGCGTTAAGGAAGTTTGCAAGGTCAACAATGTGCGGCTCTTTTGCGGCGTTTTCAATGATTGTAAGCCCCCTTGCCTTAACAGCGGCAAGCATAACATTGATTGTTGCGCCGACCGAAACCTTGTCCATATAAATCGCACTGCCGGTAAGGTTGTCCGCATAAGCATTAATCATTGCGTTTTCAACCGTTGCGGTTGCACCGAGAAGTTCAAAGCCCTTGATGTGAAGATCAATCGGTCTGACCCCGAAATTACAGCCGCCCGGAAGCGCAACTTTGGCCCTGCAGAAACGACCCAGAAGCGCACCGATAAGGTAATAGGAAGCACGAAGCTTTTTTGTCATTTCATGGGGAACTATATAGGAATTTACGGTTCTTGTGTCAATTTCGATTGTGTGTTTATTTATAAGCTTGACGCCTGCACCCATATTATTTAAAATTTTGATCATGCAGGTAACATCGCTTATATGCGGTATATTTTCAATACGGCAGACATCTTGGGCAAGAAGTGTTGCGGGAATGATTGCAACAGCGGCGTTTTTCGCACCGCTGATTTCAACTTCGCCCGATAATCTGTTACCGCCGTGGATAACAAGCTTTTCCAAAAATATCTCCTCTTTCCGTCTTGACTTGAGCGGGAAAACTCCCTCAAGATGAGTCGAAAGCCGACTGCAAAGCAAGCCCTAATCATCACACCTTGTATCAGAGCCTGCTTTTACCGGAAAAATTAATTTCCAATATGTATGCGAAAAAGGTCAAACAGAACAAATTTTCGCTTTTGTACCGTGCCGTAGGTGCACTATTTCATTTTAACCTTGTGTATTATAGCACCAAAAGCTGTAAAAAGAAAGACTTTTTTTATATTTCGGTGAAACCCACAAAAATAGTTTTATGTTTTGAGTTAATTTTGACAAATCGTTTAAAATACTTATTTTCGGTTTTAAAAAAGATTAATTAAAACTGTCTTTGTAATTATATTATTAACTTCGGCACACAGCTAAAAACGATAAAAAATAATGAAGTTCTGCCTTAATTATCTTTGCTTTTTTGATTTTATCAATTTACTTGTCTATCCATTTATGGTAATATATTTTTGAAATTTAAAAACAACGGAGGAAATGTTCTTGAAAGCACCTCTTGCAGACAG
The DNA here is from genome assembly GCA_051880655.1 of Acutalibacteraceae bacterium. GTDB lineage: Bacteria > Bacillota > Clostridia > Oscillospirales > Acutalibacteraceae > UBA6857. The sequence goes on from JBJEOJ010000127.1 coordinate 5,275, forward strand.
AATCAGACCAAAGACAATTGACGAAATGGTCGGTCAGCGCCATTTGCTTGAAAAAGGAAAGGCACTTCGAAACATAATCGAATCGGGCGAGCTTCCCAATCTTGTTTTTTACGGCCCGTCGGGCGTCGGAAAAACAACGCTTGCTTCAATCATTGCAAAATCAACGAAAAGAAAATTTCACAAACTAAACGGAACTTCCGCTTCAACGGCGGACATCAAGGCAATTGTCGGCGAGCTTGACACCTTTGCCGCTCCTAACGGTATTCTGCTTTATCTTGACGAAATTCAGTATTTCACAAAAAAACAGCAGCAGACGCTTCTTGATTATATTGAAAAAGGCGAAATCACCCTTATCGCTTCAACAACCGAAAATCCCTATTTCTATATACATAACGCCATTCTGAGCCGTTCAACGGTTTTTGAATTCAAACAGGTCACACCGCAGGATATCATTCCGGCGGTGGAAAGAGCGTTCTCTTTTCTTGAAGAAGAAAAAGGCGTCACAATTGAAAAAGAAAGCGGTGTCTGTGAACATATCGCCTATGCCTGCGGCGGAGATGTGCGAAAAGCGATGAACAGCGTTGAGCTTTCAGTTTTAAGCACAAGTGAAAAAGACGGAAAATATTTAATTACTTTGCAAAAAGCAAAGGAGCTTACGCAAAAAAGCTCCATGAAATATGACCGTGACGGCGACGAACACTATGACATTCTTTCGGCTTTTCAAAAATCAATGCGAGGTTCGGACGCAAATGCGGCGCTTCATTATCTTGCAAGACTTCTTGAAGCGGGCGATCTGCCGTCCGCCATGAGAAGACTTATGGTTTGTGCGTGCGAAGACGTCGGTCTTGCCTATCCGCAGATTATTCCGATTGTTAAAGCCGCCGTTGACGCCGCACAGATGCTCGGGCTTCCCGAAGCAAGAATACCTCTTGCCGATGCCGTTGTTCTGGTTTGTAACTGTCCCAAATCAAACTCCGCCTATCTTGCCTATGACGAAGCGGCGGCCGACATCAGAAAAGGCAAAAGCGGTCCCATTCCCAGACAGCTTCAGAACAAGCATTATGACGGTGAGGACAATCAGAATAAAGGTCAGTTTTATCTTTATCCCCATGATTATCCGAATCATTATGTGAAACAGCAATATCTTCCCGACGAAATAAAAAACAGCGTCTATTATGTTCCCGGTGAAAACAAAAACGAACAGGCGTTTGCAAGCTACTGGCAGAAAGTCAAAAACGATATAAAATCAGAATAAATAACATTTTTTCGAGGGCAGACCGATAACTGCCCTTGTTTTTATATGTAACTATATTTTTCATCTTATCATATAATGAAATAAGAACAGCTTATAATATCTTTTTTCGGGTGATAAAATGAATAATTCAAATCCAAATCAATCCTTACATCTGAGCAGGCGTCTGAGAATGCTCTGGTCACAGCACGTTTACCGCACAAGATTCTTCATCATCAGCACCTTGTCAAATCTTCCGGATCTGCCGTTTGTTACAAAATGGCTGCTTCAGAATCCGAATGATTTTGCCGTTCTTTTTGAACGTTTTTACGGAAAAGCCAAAGCAAACGAGTTTCGCAAACTTTTCACAGAGCATCTTACCATTGCGGCAGAGCTTGTTAACAGCGCAAAAAACAATCAGAAAGACAAGGTTCTTTCCGCTCGCAAAAAATGGTATGAAAACGCCGAAGCAATTGCTGAATTTCTTGCAAGAATCAATCCTTTCTGGAGTGTGAAAAAATGGACACAAATGCTTAACACACATCTTGAATTGACAGAAAAAGAGGTTTTGCTGAGACTTGCCGGAAAATATCAGGAGGACATTAACAACTTCAACACCATTGAAAATTCCGCCATGCTCATGGCTGACTATATGTCCGACGGAATCAGAATGCAGTTTCGGGGCAGCCGCCGCTGACTGCGTATAAAAAAGCAGGAGCAATAGTCGTTATTTTTCCGGCATATTGCTCCTGTTTTTATTTGTTATTGAATCAATATTTTTTCTGCATTTTCAATTCTGCTTTTTTCGGGCGGCTCAATTCCCTCAAGCGGATATTCAACGCCCAATGCGTCCCACTTATATTTTCCGAGGGTATGATAAGGCAGAACTTCCACTTTTTCAACATTTGAAAGTGTATCAATAAAGGCTCGCAATTTTTTCAGTTCTTCGTCATTGTCCGTAATTCCGGGAACAAGCACATGGCGAATCCAAATCGGCTTTTTGATTTCATCAAGAAATCTTGCAAGATCAAGAATGTTTTCGTTGGTGTGACCCGTCAGCTTGATGTGGCTTTCATTATCGATGTGTTTTAAATCAAGCAAAACAAGGTCGGTATAATCCATCAGGCTGCAAAACTTTTTGAAGAATTCGCCGTTTCTTGAAAAGGGCTGACCGGACGTATCAAGAACAGTATTAATATTTTGCTCCTTGGATTTTTTGAAAAATTCAAGCAGAAAATCAATCTGCAAAAGCGGCTCACCTCCGCTGACGGTGATTCCGCCCTCAGTGCCCCAATAGCTTTGATATTTCAATGCTTTTTCAAGCAGTTCATCGGCTGAAAGCCTCATTGTTTGACCCGAAGGCTCTTTGCTCCATGTGTCGGCATTGTGGCAATACTGACAGCGCATATTGCACCCCTGCATAAAAACTACAAACCTGACACCCGGTCCGTCAACACTTCCGAAAGATTCCGTTGAATGAATCATGCCCGTAATCTTTTTCATCGTTTCCTCCATAACATTTTAAGCAGACTTTTGGGGTCTGCTTAAAAATTATCATAACATATTTTTCAGCACACTTCATGGCAGGTTCTTGAAATAACATCAAGCTGCTGTTCTCTTGTCAGGTCAATAAACTTAACCGCATAGCCCGAAACACGGATTGTGAAGTTTGCATATTCTTCCTTTTCGGGGTGTTCCATGGCGTCAATCAGCTTTTCCGTTCCGAAAACATTCACGTTAAGGTGATGCGCACCCTGAACGAAATAGCCGTCAAGAACACTGACAAGATTTTTCACTCTTTCTTCATCGCTGTGACCGAGTGCGTTGGGGCTTATTGTCTGAGTGTTGGAAATGCCGTCCATAGCCCAGGTATACGGCAGCTTTGCAACCGAATTGAGCGAAGCCAAAAGTCCGTTTTTCTCTGCACCGTAGCTCGGGTTTGCGCCAGGAGAAAGCGGTTCGCCTGCCTTGCGTCCGTCGGGAAGAGCACCGGTTGCTTTGCCGTAAACAACGTTTGAAGTGATTGTTAAAATGGAAGTTGTCGGCTCTGATTTGCGGTAAGTGTGAAATCTTTTAAGCTTTGTCATAAAGGTTTTCAAAAGCCAGACGGCAATATCGTCCGCTCTGTCGTCATCGTTGCCGTAGCGCGGGAAATCGCCCTCAACCTGATAATCAACGGCAATTCCCTGCTCGTTTCTGATTGCTTTTACCTTTGCATATTTAATTGCAGAAAGCGAATCGACAACATGAGAAAAGCCTGCAATACCCGTTGCAAATGTGCGGCGGACTTCGGTGTCAATCAATGCCATTTCAGCCGCTTCATAGTAATATTTATCATGCATATACTGAATGAGGTTGAGAATGTTAACATAAAGACCGGCAAGCCATGTCATCATTCTGTCGTAGCTGTGCATAACCTCGTCATAATCAAGATATTCGCTTGTAATCGGTTTATATTCGGGTCCGACCTGCTGACCGGTTTTTTCGTCAACACCGCCGTTGATGGCATAAAGCAGGCATTTGGCAAGGTTGGCTCTTGCACCGAAGAACTGCATTTCCTTGCCTGTCTGCGTTGCCGAAACGCAGCAGCAGATTGAATAATCGTCACCCCAGACCGGACGCATAACATCATCGTTTTCATACTGAATTGAGCTTGTTGTCACCGAAATATATGCTGCATATTTTTTGAATTCTTCCGGCAGATTTTTTGAATAAAGCACCGTCAGATTCGGTTCGGGAGCAGGGCCCATGTTTTCAAGCGTATGAAGAAAACGATAGTCGGTTTTTGTTACCATGGAACGGCCGTCCTGACCCATGCCGGCAACTTCAAGCGTTGCCCAGACCGGGTCACCGCTGAAAAGCTGATTATAGCTCGGAACTCTTGCAAACTTAACCATTCTGAATTTCATCGTTAAATGGTCGATGAGTTCCTGCGCCTCTTTTTCGGTGATTGTTCCGTTTTCAAGGTCACGGTTAATATAAATATCAAGAAAAGTTGAAATTCTGCCGACGCTCATTGCGGCTCCGTTTTGAGTTTTGATAGCGGCAAGATAGCCGAAATAAAGCCACTGAACGGCTTCTTTTGCGTTTGAAGCCGGCTTTGAAATGTCATAGCCGTAGCTCATTGCCATGGTTTTCATGTCTTTGAGTGCGGCAATCTGCATCGAAAGCTCTTCACGCTGACGGATTACATCATCACGCATTGAATTTCCGCCGCAGTTTTCAAAATCGGTCATCTTGTTTTCAATCAGCAGATCAATGCCGTAAAGGGCAACTCTGCGGTAATCGCCGACAATTCTGCCTCTTCCGTAAGTATCCGGCAGACCTGTTATGATTTTATTGTGACGCGCAAGCTTCATTTCCGGGGTGTAAGCATCAAAAACACCTTGGTTGTGGGTACGGTGAAACTCAGTGAAAATTTTGTGAAGCTCGGCAGACGGTTCATAGCCGTAGGTTCTGCAGGCTTCTTCCGCCATTCTGATTCCGCCGAACGGCATAAACGCACGTTTTAAAGGCTTGTCTGTCTGAAGACCGACAACTTTTTCTTCGTCTTTCAACGCTTCGCTGATATAACCGGGCTTATGAGAAATTATAGTTGAA
>JBJEOJ010000128.1:0-9970 GCA_051880655.1 Acutalibacteraceae bacterium
GAAGCTGTATAAAGATACTGCGAGTGGGTGAAAAAACGCTTAAAAAAGCAAAATGTTTCATTTTTTTCTTTTTATTTTAGCATTTTGCTTTTTGCTCTGCGCTAAATGCGACAACCCCGTTGTTTTTATAAAAGCAAATCTCAGATTGCCATGTTTTCTTTGATCTTATAAATATATCCGTTATCTTCAAATTCACCGATATTTTTCAGCGCATAACCGGCGCCTTTTGCAGCGGTGTTTTCGCAGTCGGCGGCAACAGTGACTTTTATGCCGAATTTATCGACAAAAGCGTTTGCAATTCCGCGAAGCTTTGCGCAGCCGCCGGTGAGTATGATTCCGTCATTACAGATATCCGTATACATTTCGGGTGGTATCTGTTCAAGCACCTGTCTTGTCTGTTCAATGATGGTTGTGATTGTGTCGGAAAGTGCTGCGTAGATTTCGTCCGATGTAACATTAAACATCACAGGCATACCGGTAATAAAATCCTTGCCGTTTGCCGACATTTCAATCTGCTCTTCGCCTTTGAATACGCAACCGACTGTTTTTTTGATTTTTTCGGCAGTTGAATGACCGATAACGATATTTTTTTCACGCTTGATATATTGAATGATTGCTTCATCCATATCATCGCCTGCAACCTTGAGCGAAGAGGAATACGCAACCGTTCCCATTGTGATGACGGCAATGTCGCTTGTTCCGGCGCCGATGTCAATAACCATAACGCCGTAAGGCTTATCAATATCCAGCGCACAGCCCAAAGCCGATGCAACCGGCTCTTCAATCACGCTTACCTTGCCTGCTCCGGCACAGCAAACAACATCAATAATTGTCTTTTTTTCAAGCGCAGTGCATGAACTCGGCGCGCTGATGATTACGCTCGGTTTAAAAATTTCATAACGACAGAGTTTTTCAATAACCTCTGTGAGAATCTGCTTCATAACAGAAAAATTTGCGATTACGCCCGATTTTATCGGCATTTCAACCTCAACCGTACTCGGCATTCGTTCAAGCATCGCCTTTGCTTCGTCTCCTACGGCAATAACCTCATCGGTATAGGCGTCAAAGCTGATGGCGTTTGCAAGGCACATAACAATGCCCTTGCCTCTGACAAATACTTTTATGCTGCTTGTTCCCAAATCTATTGCAATATTCTTTCCGGGCATTGTTTCACTTCCTTTTAATTATTACTTTTACTAATGCAGATTTTACTTGTTTTGTTTCTGATTGTCAAGTTAAAATTTATTATATTTTTATGACAAAACAATAAAAACAGGGGCTTTTTATAAAGGCATAGAAAAAAATAAAGAAAACCTGTAAATTTATTGCTTTAAACTGCTAAATTTTAGCTAAAAGCTGTTGACCGCCGATACTTTTTATAGTATACTTTTAAAATAAGCCTTTTGAAAACAGACTATTATATATAATGAAAATGAAAGGAACAACGGCGACACTTTTAAGAATCGCCGCAGGAAAATTTATGATTTGTGAAGAAATGTATGAACTCGGTGCAAACAGCAGCGTTATCAGAGAAATTTTTGAATACGGCAAAAAAAGAAGCGCCGAAATCGGCAAAGAGAACATTTTTGATTTCAGCATCGGTAACCCGAGTGTGCCTGCCCCTGCCATTGTGAACGAAACCATCAAAGAACTTCTTGAAAACACAGATTCAACCGTTCTTCACGGATATACTTCCGCAGTCGGTGACGCAGGAGTCAGACAATCAATTGCCGATTATCTCAACAAAACGCACGGCACGCATTTTTGCTCAGATAATTTTTATATGACCTGCGGTGCGGCGGCATCTCTTTCAATCACATTCAAAGCATTAAGCGAAAAAGACGATGAAATTATTCTTTTTGCGCCCTATTTCCCCGAATATAAAGTTTTTGCACAGGCGGCAGGCATGAAAAGCGTTGTTGTCATGTGCGACAGCAAAACGCTTCAGGTTGACCTTGACGCATTTGAAAAAGCAATCACCAAGAACACAAAGGCGGTTGTTGTCAACTCTCCGAACAATCCCTCGGGCGTTGTTCTGAGCGAAGAAACCGTCATTAAGATGTGTGATATTTTAAGAAAAAAGCAAGAGCAGTTCGGAAAAGCAATTTTCCTGATTGCCGACGAGCCATATCGTGAGCTTGTTTACGGCGATGTTGACGTGCCGTATCTGACAAAATATTATGACAACACAATTGTCTGCTATTCTTTCAGCAAATCGCTTTCTCTTCCCGGAGACAGAATCGGCTATATTCTTGTTCCCGATGAAGCGGAAGATTCAAAAAGGCTTTATAAGGCTGTCTGCGGTGCAGGACGAGCCCTCGGTTATGTTTGCGCACCGAGTCTGTTCCAGTTTATCATTCCGAAATGTATCGGTCACACTACCGACCTTTCGGTTTACAAGAAAAACCGCGACACGCTGGTTGATGTTTTTAATAAAAACGGTTTTACCGTGGCAAAGCCGGACGGTGCATTTTATCTGTTCTTGAAATCACCTGAAAACGACGCTTGTGCCTTTTGTGAAAAGGCAAAGAAATATGAGCTGCTTCTTGTTCCGAGCGATTCTTTCGGTTTTCCCGGCTATGTGAGGGTTGCTTACTGCGTTTCTCCCGAAATGATTGAACGCTCACTTCCCGCTTTTGAAAAGCTTGCGGCAGAATACGGACTGAAAGGAAATTAAAAATATGGATAAGCTTCAAACCGCAAGAGAAATCATTGCTCAGACCGACAAGGAAATCGCCGAACTTTTTGAAAAGCGTATGCAGGCAATCAGACTGGTTGCCGAGCATAAAAAAGAAAACGGACTTCCCGTTTTTGATTCGGCAAGAGAAGACTATCTTATCAATAAAAATTCATCTTATGTTGAAGATGAAGAAATACGCGAATATTACATCAACTTTCAAAAAAGCACAATGGATATTTCAAAGCGTTTTCAAAGAAAAATTCTTGAGGGCATGAATGTTGCCTATTGCGGTGTTGAGGGTGCTTTTGCTCACATTGCCGCCGAAAAGATTTTTCCCGACGGAAACAAAATTTCCTATAAAGACTTCAAAGCCGCCTATGAAGCGGTTGAAAGCGGCGAATGTGACTGTGCTGTGCTTCCGATTGAAAACAGCAACGCCGGCGAAGTCGGTCAGGTGATTGACCTGATTTTTTCCGGCTCACTTTATATCAACAATGTTTATGACCTTTCGGTTCATCACAATCTTGTTGCACTGCCCGGTGCTCAGCTTGAAAAAATTAACCGTGTCATCAGCCATCAGCAGGCGCTTGACCAATGTAATCCTTTTATACGCTCTCACAACCTGAAAGCGCAGTCCTGCCCGAACACGGCAATGGCGGCTCAATATGTTTCGCAGTCAGAGGATCTGACCCTTGCGGCAATTGCAAGCGCCGAAACCGCAAAGCTTTACGGTCTTGAGGTTCTGAAAGAAAACATCAACGAAAGTGAAGACAACACAACCCGCTTTGCCGTTTTTTCAAGGTCAATGCACCAAAGCACCAACGATCATTCCATCATCGTTTTTGTTGTTCCCGAAAAAGCAGGTACTCTGGCAAAGGCAATCAACATCATCGGAAACCACGGCTTTAACATGAGATGCATCAAAAGCCGCGCAATCAAAAACCAGATGTGGTCCTATTATTTTTATGTTGAAATCAACGGCAATCTTCAAAGCAAACGTGGCAAATATATGCTTGACGAGCTGTCGGATTTTTGCGACACATTGAAATTTGTCGGAACCTTCAACAGCGGAAACAAAATCTGAGAAAGGAAAACGGCATTTTACCGCAGTTAATTATGATTATTCCCGTTAACATTGAAAATAAAAAAAGTGATGTGTCATATGACATCATACTTGAAAGGGGTGCTTTGAAAAAGGCAGCCGAATATATCAATATCTGCAAAAACAAAGCTCTGATCGTAACAGACAGCGGCGTTCCCGAAGAATATGCCCGAACGGTTGCCGATTCTTTTGAAAACAGCTTTATTCATGTTTTTGAAAAAGGCGAAGAAAGCAAAAATTTTGATGTTTTCAAAGGTATCTGCCAAAAGCTTCTCAAAGAAAGCTTTTCACGAAAAGACTGCGTCATTGCTGTCGGCGGCGGTGTCTGCGGCGACATGGCAGGCTTTGCGGCGGCAACTTACATGAGAGGAATTGACTTTTATAATATTCCCACAACCGTTCTTTCTCAGGTTGATTCTTCAATCGGCGGAAAAACCGCAATCGACCTCGATTCAATCAAGAACATCATCGGTGCTTTCTATCAGCCGAAAGCCGTTATCATTGACCCCGATGTTCTCAAAACGCTTCCGGAAAGACAAATTGCAAACGGTCTTGCCGAAAGCATCAAAATGGGTATCACAGGCGACAGTTCGCTTTTTGAAATTTTTGAAAAAGATGATTACGCTGAACACATCGAAACGATTATTGAAAAATCGTTGCTTGTCAAAAGAAGTGTTGTTCAGCAGGACGAAAAAGAAAACGGACTTCGCAGAGTGCTCAATTTCGGGCACACAATCGGTCACGGAATCGAAAGCTCAGCCGGACTTCACGATTTATATCACGGTGAATGTGTTGCACTCGGTTTAATTCCGATGTGCGGCGAAGCAATCCGTCCGAGAGTCATCAAGGCTCTTTCCAATGTCGGACTTCCCACAGAATATAACTATGACAAAGACGCTGTATTTGCCGCATTAAGCCACGACAAAAAAACTCAGGGCGAAAATGTAACGATTGTCAAAAGCGATGAAATCGGCTCGTTTTATTTTGAAAATGTCAGCATCGAAGAGCTGAAAAAATATCTTTAATTTTAAGGAAAGAAATGATAGCAAATGAAAAATACTTTCGGTCACAGCGTTGCCGTAACCATTTTCGGTGAAAGCCACGGCAATGCAATCGGTGCGGTTATTGACGGACTTGCGCCGGGAATTGAAGTTGACGAAGCTTTTATTGCTTCTCAACTCAAAAAAAGAAAGGGTCCCGGCAATGTTTCAACGCTCAGAAGAGAGTCGGACGCCTGTCGGATTTTAAGCGGCGTTTTTGAGGGCAGGACAACCGGAACGCCGATTTGCGTTGAAATTCAAAATGAAGAACAAAAGAGCAAGGATTACAGCTTAACAAAAGACCTTGCCCGTCCCGGTCACGCCGACTACACCGCCTTTTGCAAATATCACGGCTTTCAGGATTACAGAGGCGGCGGACATTTTTCGGGAAGAATCACCGCAGGTATTGTTGCCGTGGGCGCAATTGCCATCAAGGCGCTTGAAAACATCGGCATCAGAATCGGCACGCATATTCTTTCCTGCGCTGAAATTTCAGACAGACCGTTTGAAAATTTTGAAGAAGATTTTTCGCTTCTTTCCTCCCTTTCCATTCCCGTTCTTGACAGTGAAGCAAGAAAAAAAATTGAAGAAAAAATTGTTTTCATGCGTACACAGGGCGACAGCATCGGCGGAATTTTGCAGACCGCCGTCACCGGTATGCCCGCAGGTGTTGGCGAACCGTGGTTTGACAGCGTGGAAAGTCTGCTTGCACACGCCATGTTCAGCGTTCCTGCCGTCAAGGGGATAGAATTCGGCGCAGGCTTTGCCTTTGCAAACATGACAGGCTCACAGGCAAACGACCCGTTCAGAAGCGAAAACGGAAAAGTCATCACAACAAGCAACAACAACGCCGGCATTAACGGCGGAATCACAAATTCCATGCCGATCGTGTTCAACTGCGTTGTTAAGCCTACCCCGTCCATTTATAAAACGCAGGACACCGTTGACTTTGTTAAAAACGAAAACGCCGAAATCATGATAAAAGGCAGGCACGATCCCGCAATCATTCACCGTGCCGCCGTTGTTGTTGACAGCATGACGGCTATCACGCTTTGCGACCTTTTATCCGAGCATTTCGGAACAGATTTTCTGAAAGGGTGAACAGCTTGAAATACGGTCTTATAGGTGAAAAGCTCGGTCACAGCTTTTCAAAAGTGATTCATGAATCCTTTGCACCTTATCAATATGATCTTTGCGAAATTGAAAAAGACAAGCTTGATGAATTTATGCAAAAAAAGGATTTTTCGGCAATCAATGTCACCATTCCATATAAGCAGGCAGTCATACCCTATCTTTATTATATAGACGATGCGGCAAAAAGCATCGGCGCAGTCAACACAATCGTTAACAGAAACGGAAGACTTTACGGATACAACACGGATTTCGGCGGTCTGAAAATGCTGCTTGAAAAAAACAAGTTTAAGCTTCAAAACAAAAAAGTGCTCATTCTCGGAAGCGGCGGAACTTCAAAAACCGCTTTTGCCGTTTGCAAAGCGATGGGTGCAGCTGAAATTTATAAAGTCAGCAGAAGCGGCGAAGTCAATTATGACAATGTCAAAACACTTCATGCAGATGCTTCCTACATCATTAACACAACCCCCTGCGGAATGTTTCCGAACAGCAATTCAAGCGCAATCAGTCTTGACGGTTTTAACAGTCTTGAGGGTGTTGCCGATGTTGTTTATAATCCGCTTGAAACAAAAATTGTAAGGCAGGCAAGAAAGCGTGGACTGAAAGCTTGCTGCGGTCTTTATATGCTTGTTTCGCAGGCGGTTCTGGCAAGCGAAATTTTTCTTGATACTAAATATGATGAAAGCGTGTTTGAAAAGGCATATCACGAAGTTTTATCACAAAAGCGAAACATTGTTCTTGTCGGTATGCCCGGGTGCGGAAAAAGCACGATCGGAAAAGCACTTTCACAAAAACTCGGCAAAGATTTTTTGGACACGGACGAGCTTGTAATCAAAAACGAGGGCTGCCCTATTTCTGAAATTTTCAAAGACAAAGGCGAAGAGTATTTCAGAAACGCCGAAACTGCCGCCGTTAAAACAGCTTCTGAAAGAAACGGCATCATCATTGCAACGGGCGGCGGTGCGGTTTTAAGAGATGAAAATGTTGATGCGCTCAAGTCAAACGGAATCATCTTCTTTCTCAACCGACCGCTTGAAGATATTCTTCCGACCGATGACAGACCTCTTTCAAGCAATGTTTCCGATCTTGAAAAACGCTATCAGGAGCGCTATCCGATATACAAGGCTGTTTCGGACGCCGAAATTTTTGTTGACGGCAAGGTTGAAAACAGCGTAAAAAAAATAATTGAACTGATTTAAAGGAAACTTACAATGAAAATACTTGTGCTTAACGGACCGAATCTGAATATGCTCGGAATAAGAGAGCCTGACCATTACGGCAAGGAAACTTATGCCGATCTTGTCAAAAAAATCGAAGATTACTGCAAAGAAAAGCAGATTGAATGTGAATTTTATCAATCCAACCACGAGGGTGCTTTGGTTGATAAAATTCAGGAAGCTTATGGAAAAATTGACGGCATTGTTTTTAACCCTGCCGCATATACACACACAAGCGTTGCCATTCTTGACGCCGTGAAATCCGTTTCCATTCCGACGGTTGAAGTGCACATTTCAAAGGTTGAAGAAAGAGAAGATTTCCGCCAGGTCAGCTACATAAGACAGGCAGCAGTTAAAACCATAACCGGCTTGGGTACGGACGGTTATCTTCGTGCAATTGATTTTCTTTTGGAATATCTCGGCGGTGAAAGCAAATGAAAGCAAAAATTTTAAAAAGCACGGCAAGCGGAAAGGTCAGTGCACCGACATCAAAAAGCATGGCGCATAGACTTCTTATCTGTGCCGCACTTGCAAACGGCAAAAGCGTAATTTCCGGCGTTACTTTTTCGCAGGATATTTATGCAACGCTTGACTGTCTTCAAAAAATGGGTGCCGTTTATGAAATTAAAGGAAACAGCGTTGAAATCAAGGGAACCGACTGCCCTGTTATGACAAAAAGCGAACACTTTTTCTGCAGAGAAAGCGGAAGCACTCTGCGCTTTATTATTCCTCTGCTTTTGCTTTCGGACAAACAACAAACCCTTTCGGGCGAAGGCAGACTGATGCAAAGGTCGCTTGAGGTTTATGAAGACATCTGCAAAGATCAGGGTCTTCTTTTTGAAACAGGCGACACTCTTACTGTTTGCGGAAAGCTGACCGCAGGCAAATATACCGTACGCGGAGACATCAGCAGTCAGTTTATAACCGGTCTGCTTTTTGCTCTTTCGCTTTGTGACGGTGACAGCGAAATTCAGATTTTACCGCCGTTTGAAAGCGCAAGCTATATCAACATGACAATGGACGCCATGGAAAAATTCGGCGTGGATATTGAAGTTACGGACGAGCTGACGCTGTTTATAAAAGGCAACCAGCAATATATCCCACAAATCATCACCACCGAGGGCGATTATTCGGGTGCGGCTTTCCTTGACGCATTTTCTTCTCTCGGCGGAAATGTTCAAGTCACGGGTCTTGACGAAAACAGTCTTCAGGGCGACAAAATATACAAAAAATATTTCACTCTTTTGTCTTACGGCTCGCCGAACCTTGATGTTTCGGACTGTCCCGACCTTGCCCCGATTCTGATGACGCTTGCCTGCGCACAAAACGGCGCAAAGCTTATCGGCACAAGGCGGCTGAAAATCAAGGAGAGCGACAGAGGCGTTGTGATGGCGCAGGAGCTTTCCAAATTCGGTGCAGACATTGAAGTGAAAGAAAACGAAATTATTATTCACAAAGCTCTGCTTCATGCTCCGAACGAGCTTCTTTACGGTCACAACGACCACAGAGTTGTCATGTCGCTTGCCGTTTTAAGCAGTGTTTACGGCGGAACGATTGACGGAGCACAGGCGGTTTCAAAAAGCTTTCCGGACTTTTTTGAAAAGATAAAAAGACTCGGTGTGGAGGTAGAATTATATGACGATTAACAAAAACACAAAATTTTTGATTGTCGGTCTCGGTCTTCTCGGCGGAAGCTATGCAAGAGGCTTTACCGAAAAAGGCTATTATGTTGACGCAATCACAAGAAGTCAGTCATCGGTTGATTTTGCTCTTGAACATGAAATTGTCAACCATGCAACGACCGAAGTGGACATAGAAATGATTCAGAATGCCGATATTATTGTTTTTTCGCTTTATCCGAACATTTTTGTCAAATGGATTGAAGAAAACGGAAAATACATCAAGCCCGGAACGATGATAACCGACGTCACAGGTGTTAAGCAGTGCATCGTTGAAAAAATTCAGTCGCTTCTTCCCGAGGGTGTTGAATTTGTTTCTGCGCACCCGATGGCAGGTCGTGAGGTTTACGGAGTTGAAAACAGCAGCGAGAAAATTTTCTTCGGCGCAAACTATATTGTTGTTCCGACCGAAAAGAACACCGAGGAAAACATTGAAACCTGCAAAAGAATCGGTGAAATTCTCGGCTTCGGAAGAATTTGCGAGCTTTCGCCGAAAGAGCATGACGAAATGATCGGCTTTGTTTCTCAGCTAACACACTGCATTGCCGTTTCGCTTATGACCTGCTATGAGCATGAGCATCTTGAAAAATACACAGGCGACTCATTCAGAGATTTAACAAGAATTGCAAACATAAACGAATACATGTGGAGCGAGCTTTTCATGCTTAACAAGGAAGCACTTTTGAAACAGATGGATTTATTTATGGGTGAATTTGAAAAGCTCAGAAATTATCTTGCCGACGGCAACAAAGACGGCATGATGGAAATGATGCGAATATCAACACAAAGGCGCAAACTCTTCGACAAATAGGCGGACAATGTCCGCTGATGTTACGCGGGGCAGAAAGCAATAGTCTTTACAATTTTGCCGCGACGGAAACTGAGTTCAAAAGGAGTAAAGTTTTTTGGCGGACAATGTCCGCAGATGTTACGCGGGGTAGAAAGTTGCAATTTTTACATTTACGCCGCGAGAGAAATTCAGTGCAAAAAGGAGTAAAGTTTTTTGCTCAAGCTTTTTTTCAAAAAAGCTTGGCGCCGTCCGCAGACGGCGAAATCCTTGTGTTTGCAAATAGCGCAGGAAGGTAGGATAAACAGTCCGGTGGACTGTTTATCCGTAGGAA
>JBJEOJ010000129.1:0-2086 GCA_051880655.1 Acutalibacteraceae bacterium
CTTGATGCGGGGCAATCTCCCAGAAAAGAAGAGACTGAAGACGCCTATTATCGCTATGCAGATTCAAAGGTTAAGTATAACCGCCGTGACAAAACGGTTTATCATGCCGTCGGAACAAAAATGCCGGAGCATATGTGTAATTACACAGTTGGAATCATGTCATTTGAGCAGGTTCATAAAATCAGTAAGAGCTACGGTGTCACGGTTACGGAGTTTTTTGCCGCAATTTTGATGGATATTCATTACAGAAAGCAGCTGAAAGAAAAAAAGCATCAGAAAGAAGTTTGCGTTCAGATTCCGGTAAACTTAAGAAAATTTTTTGAAACCGAAACACTTCGTAATTTTGTTCTTTGTCTTCGAGTTAAAATGAATCCCAATATGGGTGAATATTCATTTGAAGATCTGCTTAAAATTGTTTCTTATCAGCTTCGACTTGCCAATGACAAAAGAGAAGTCAATTCCATGATGACGCAAAACATGAAAATCGAAAGAAATGCTGCGGCAAGAATAGTTCCTCTTTTTATAAAAAACATCAGTGTAGGTCTTACTTTTCTCATTACCGGCGAACAAACAACAACTGCTTTAATTTCAAACATCGGACCGGTTAAGCTTCCCGAAGAGATGAAAGAGCATGTTGAAAAATTTATGTTTTTCACAGGTCCCGGAAAGCTGAACGGCTCACGATGCGGCGTGATTTCCTGCGGGGATAAGCTTGTTTTTACATTTTCCGACTGCTATGTTGAAAGCGATATTGAAAGAGAATTCTTTACCCGTCTTGTTAAAATGGGTATTCATGTTAAGATTGAAAGTAACAGGTAACAAGGAGTTTTAATTATGTCCTATTGTGTAAACTGCGGTGTTGAGCTTGATGCCAGCGCCAAAAAATGTGCTTTGTGCGGCACACCTGTGATAAATCCTAATGAAGATAACAAAGAGACGCAAACACCTTTTTCCGAAAAGGAATATGTTATACCGAAAACAGCGAACAGGCGTTTTATTGCGTATATAATTTCGGTTGTGTTCTTGATTCCAAACATAGTCTGCTTTTTAACAAATGCAATTTTTATGCACGGAAGCTTTTGGTCGATTTATGTTAATGCAACCTCTTTTCTTGTCTGGGTTGTTTTTGTCTTTCCTTTTATTACAAAAAAAATAAGACCGTATCTTATGTGGCTTTTTGACAGTATTGCAAGCGGTTTATATGTCTATTTTTTCTTTGCGATGGGCTATGAGCGCCAAATTGCCGGTTGGTTTTATACCTGTGCGCTTCCGATCATCATAACAATATCTTTGCTTGTAATCTTTTTTATAATTTGGGTAAGACGAAAAAAGCGCCATTGGGTACTCAAATCAATCGGAATTATTTCGGAAGTTGCTGTTTTTTCACTTGTCTGCGGCAGTGTGATTGATTATACAACGCCGTTTAACTATGCTTTTGATATTGGTTTGATTGTGTTTGTTTCCTGCGCTGTATTAACGGCTTTTCTGATTTATTGTTATACAAGCAAGCATATGAGAAATTATCTTGCAAAAAAGTTCTTTATATAAAGGGCTGTAAGTTTGAATAAATTCAAACTTGAAGTAAGAAGTAAGAGAGAAAAGTGAAAAGGTGCGGTGATTTTGCCTGCGGCAAAATTGATTATAATTTGTTTAACTTTACTTTTGTGACTTGTAGTACAGCGGAAAGGAATGGTCATAATTATGGATAAATATCAAATTCTTTCCGAATATTTCGGCTATCCCTCCTTTCGCGATGGTCAGGAAAAAGTTATTGACGCAATTTGCTGCGATAAAGATGCTCTTGCCATTATGCCTACGGGTGCCGGAAAATCAATTTGTTTTCAAGTTCCCGCTCTTATGAAAAGCGGGGTTTCCATTGTGATTTCGCCGCTGATTTCGCTGATGAAAGATCAGGTCAATGCACTTTCACAAAACGGGATCAAGGCAGCGTACATAAACGGTTCTTTGAGCGAAGGGCAGCTCAATACTGCTCTTATGAGAATTTCAAGAGGAATGTATAAAATTATTTATGTAGCTCCGGAGCGCCTGAATTCACAGACGTTTTTATCTGCAATCGGTTCTCTTG
>JBJEOJ010000130.1:0-2050 GCA_051880655.1 Acutalibacteraceae bacterium
GGGGGTTTCCTGATTGACGGTGAAGCCGTCAATGAAATCTGCCCGATAATTTATAATTTAACTCAGTTGTATCTAGACTATATTATATAGTTTTATATAAACTTAAAAAGCTTTTCACCGTCTCTTTCAAAAAGACAGGATAACGGTATATCAAACACTGTCATACAGCCGCTTTTACCGCTTTTGCTCAGTCCAAAAACGGCTTTCGCATAAGCAAGCATAATTCTTGCCGTGAAAGACGGATTTGACGACATTTTAAGTAGCAACTCACCGCAAAAATCGAGTGTATTATCTTTGAAAGAAACAATGGCATCTCCTGCGTGCTTCTCTGTTTTATGCTCGAGCAGAAAGCTTTCGTAATCAATAAAGTTTACCTGCGTGTCGTAGTCTTTGAAATAGCCTTCCATGTTCACAATTTCGTTTTCAATTCTCTGCGTGTTCGCTCCGGCTTCCGTTACAACAAAACAGATGCGTCTGTGCCTGTCACAGTCTGAAAGAGCCGGCGAATCACCCTGCCTGACACTTTCAACTGCACTTTCAATCGGTACTGTATATTGGACAGCGTCAATCACGCCCTCAATGTTTTTAATTGCGTTTGTGTGTCCCCGGCTTACGCCATCACCCCAGAAAGTATAGGCTTGATGTCCGGGAAAAACAGCGGCACAAAATGCCCTGAAAAGCGAATATATTCCGGGATCCCAACCACACCCGACCAGAACAAGCTTTTTGCTTTGTGATGTATAATGCTCAATGCGCTTTTTATATTCCGGAAAGCATGCGTGATTGTCAAAGCTGTCAACAACGTTAAAAAACTTTGAAAGATAAGGCGTTGTCACAGGCAGATCATTTGCACTGCCCATACAGTTTAAAACCACATCAACTTTATTTTCATAGCCGCTTATTTTTGAAAAGGAAATCAAGTTTGTGTCAGCCTGCCTTTTCACAAGCGCAGGCTCTCTGCGCGTAAAGACACCGACAAGCTCGGTATCATCAAATTTTGCGGCTTCTTTTTCCGCCGCTCTGCCCAATGCACCGTATCCGGCAATTGCTATTTTCATAAATACCACCTCGGAAAATAATATGAAACAAAAGGCGGTATTATGTTGAAAAAATGATTTTAAGCAAAAGCCATTTTCAGTGCTTCAAGATTTTTTCGCATCAGTGAGATATAAGTTTCACCGTTTTCAAAGTCGTCCGATGAAACCGTGTGGCAGGAATAAAGCGTCATCACCTTTGCCGAGGTCTCTTTGGAAATTGAATAAGCAACATTTCCTGCGCTCAGATCCACTTTGAAAATCACGGGAATATTTTCGTTTTTCACTTTCTCTGTCAAAAAAGCAATTGTTACCGGATTTGCTTCCGTCTGAGCACTGCAGCCCGGAAAAGCGGCATAATATGTCAAAGAATATTCGTCGGCAAGATAGCGAAACGGAAAGCGGTCGCCGACAACAAAATATTTGCCCTTGCCTGTGTCCGAAAGCTCACGGAAATCTCTGTCAAGCAAATCAAGCTGTTTTATATATTCATCGGTCTGCGAAACATAATATTCTTTGTTTTCGCTGTCTTTTTTGCAAACGGCATCACTGATTGCACGAACGATTTTTTGCGCATTTTTCGGCGAAGTCCAGACATGTTCGTCATATTCGTCCTCTTCTTCGCCTTCCATTCCGTTGGTAAGTTCTTCTTTTACCGCATCGGTAACTTTCATCATTTCAACCACTTCGGTTTTTGAAGTGTCAACCGAAGAAAGAATATCCCTGACCCATTCGTCAGACTCTCCACCGCCGAAAATGAATACATCGCAGTTTTCAATTTTTTGTATATCCGCCGCTGTCGGCTCAAAGGTGTGACTTTCTTCACCCGGAGACAAAAGCATGGTCACCTGCGCCTTATCGCCGCAAATCTGCCTTGCAAAATCATACGGAGCAAAAGAGGTTGCAACCACGCTTGTCTGATCCTTCTGATAAAGTTCAACACTGCCCGTAAAAACCGTAAACACAAATGCCGCCGCAGTTACAACAGCAATAACGGCAACAAGCGGTTTTCTGAT
>JBJEOJ010000131.1:0-9628 GCA_051880655.1 Acutalibacteraceae bacterium
AACAATAAGCATCGCATCTCTTTTGCCTTATCTTATCTTAGGCTATTTGCTCTCGGGCATTCTTCTGGGCTCCGTTGCAAGTGTTGTTTCAATCAGAAAATACCTCAAAAAAGAGGGCAGCGAAGCAAACGAAATGTAATTGTAAATCTGTTCAAATCAGAATTCTGTTTAAGGAGACATAAGTCTGAATTAATTCATTGTTTCCTTGTGTCTTCGGAAAGGAATGGTCATAAAAATGAAGCGAACATTGGCCGCATTAATGAGTATAATCTTGTTGTTTCTGTCATTGGCTTTTGTTGCTCCGGTAAACACAGCTAAAGCTGCATCGAAGCAGGAACTTGAAGAAGAAATTGAAAGGCTTGACGGAGAAATTGCAAAAAGCCAGGAAAAACTCGACTCTTTTGCTGATGAAAAAGAAGAAAAGCAAGAATATCTTGATGCTCTTGAAGAAAAAATTTCTGCTGCCGAACAAAAAGCCAGTGCTCTTGAAACGCAGATTCAGACACTTGATAACGAAATTGACGGTTATAACAGTCAGCTGAAACAGCTCAAAAATGAGATAGCCGTTATTCAAGATGAAATTGACAAAACCAACGAAGAAATTAAAACAACCGAAACAAATATTGAAAACACAAAAGATGAACTTTCAACCAAGCTTAGAACAGCATATATAAACGGTAAAGAGTCAACACTTAAAATTTTGATGGGTTCAGACAGCCTTGCAAGCTTTCTGACAAGGCTTGAAATGATGAAGCGCACATCTGAAGATGAAAAGCGTGTCATAAATGAATTCAAAGAGCAGGCAACCAAACTGAAAGCCGCAAAGAAAACACTTGTTGAAGATAAACAGGAACTTGATGAAAAGAAAGCAACTGTTAATGAAACCAAACAAAAAGCGGTTGATAAAAAGAACGAGCTGACAGAAACTCAAAAGGAATATAAGTCCACCGTCTCAAAGCTCGAAGGTGATTATGCCGATGTTGAAGATTACATTGCTAATCTTGATAAAAACAGTTCAATTTATTCAAACTACATTAAAAAGCTTCATGCTGAAAAGCAGGCTGCCGATGAAGAAATTGAGGAAATCTTAAGCCGGTATTATGCAACAAGTGTTGCAACAACACAGGCAAGTTCAACAGAAACAACTCTTGCCGCTTCAAATCAGGATCCGACTTCACCGGCTGCTTCTAACAGCTCGGGAGGTTCCTCGGGATCATCAAGCTCAACGATATATAAATCAAATGATTCCTGGGTATGGCCGCTCGGCGGTGCGTCATGCTATATCAGCAGCGGCTACGGAAACAGAAGCGCATCAATTTCCGGTTGGAGCTTCCACGGCGGTATTGACATTGCCGGCGGCGGAATTTACGGAAAACCGGTTTATGCTTCAAGAGGCGGACGTGTCATAACCGCTTCATGGGGAAATACAGGCTACGGAAACTATGTTATGATTGATCACGGCGATGGCTTTGCAACCCTTTACGGACACTGCTCAAGTCTTTGTGTAACAACAGGACAAACCGTTGAAAAAGGTCAGCATATCGCAAATGTCGGTTCAACCGGAAATTCAACCGGACCGCATCTTCATTTTGAAGTCAGATATAACGGAGCAAAACAGAATCCGTTGAATTATGTAAGCAAGTAAGCATTTAAAAAGGCGGGAATCAAACAGGTGTTCGGTTCCCGTTTTCTTAAGCAGACGGGTTTGTCATGTCGTGTTCAATTCTTGTCCGCTTAGGGTGAAGCATATAACTTCATTGTGTTTATGAAAGGGGATACCTTTATGAACAAAAAAATTTCTTTAGGTGTAACAATCGGATTGCTTTTTCTTGTCATTGCCGTAACGGCGGCAGTGACAACTTCGCTTGTCAGCAAAGAGTATAATTCTGTCTTTAAAGAACTTCCAGAAAAGCTTGAAAGATATGAAATTATTGATGAACTTGACAAGATAATTAATAATAATTATTACGGAAACAATTCTGATGTCAACTTTGACTCAGCAATAGCAAGAGGTTATATCAACGGTCTTGGCGATAACTATTCACAATATCTTACCGCTGATGAATATGTTGAATATCAATATAAAACTCAAGGTGACATGTCGGGAATCGGAATTGAATATGTAAAAAACAGCAAGGGCTATCTTAAAATAACAGAGGTTTTTAACGGTTCTCCGGCAGAAACCGCGGGTCTTAAAGAAAATGATGTAATTGTCGCTTTTGACGGAATAATGCTTGACAAGAACAATTATTCCGAAAATGTTGCAAAGCTTGAGGGTGATAAGCTCACATCGGTTAATTTAACATATCGCCGTGATAAAAAGGATACAACAGTAAACATTGTTAAGGGCTATGAAGCACAGTCGGTAAAATATGATACTTATTCGCAAATCGGATATATAAAAATATATGATTTTTATGAATCAACACCGACACTCGTAAGTGAAGCCGTTAATAAGCTGACTTCTTCGGGTGTTAAGGGCTTGATTATCGATGTTCGCGACAACACGGGAGCGGATTATGAAACTGCAGTAAAAACACTTGATGTTTTTGTTCCGACAAATGACAGTGAAGTTCCCGCTGCAAGCATTGTTGACGAAAACGGTTCGGTTGTTTCAAACTACACAACAACTGCCGGTGAAGTCAATCTTCCGATGGCAGTTTTAATCAATTCGCAAACACAGGCTGCTGCTGAGCTTTTTGCGTGTGATATGCGTGATTTCGGAAAGGCGGACCTTGTCGGAAACACAACAAAAGGAATCGGTCTTAACAGAAAAGCTTTTCGTTTAACAAACGGAGATGCGGTGCTTTTGTCTGTCGGTGTCGTAAAGCCTTACAGAAGTGAAGTTTTTCATAAAAACGGCGTTGTTCCCGATGTGGAAGCGGATCTTGAGGAAAAAACCAACAAGCTTTCGCTTGACAGTCAGTTCCTTGCTGCCGTTGCTTTGATTTCGCCGGACGAATGAAAAAGTCAGATTAAGAGATAAGCAATTATGAGAGAGGGTTGATTTGTATGTCTGCAAAAATTTCCGTTATTGTTGCAGTTCATAACGATGGGATAAACCTGAAAAATGCGCTTGATTCCATAAAAAATCAAACATATAAAAATATTGAAGTTTTAATGATTGATGCCGCTTCCGATGAAGCAACGGCTCAGATTATGAAAAGCTATCTTTCCGATAAGCGTTTCAGCTATGAATATATTTCGCAAAACAGTTTTTCTATTGCAAGAAACATCGGAATTGAAAAAGCTGAGGGAAAATATATCGCTTTCGGAGATGCGAACGTTGTTTTTTCAAAAAATTTGTTTGCCGATATGCTTGACAGTGCCGAAAGCTTTGATGCTGAACTTTGTGTTGCCCCGATGACAAGCTCGGACATATACGGCAAACATGAATTCAGAAGCACAGGTGTTCTTTCAAAAAGAAAAATAACCGATAAATTTGATACTGATCTGATCTGGAATCCGGCGGTTACAAACAAACTTTTTTTGAGAGAAAAAATAATTTCTCTCGGACTTCGCTTCAGTGCTTTCGGCAAGGCAAGAGAAGCTGCCTTTTCTCTTCCTTTTGTTTTTGAAAGCAACAGAATCGTCTGCTGCTCAAAAGGTGCTGTCAGTTATATCATTCCATATAAAAATGATGGCCCCTCAGAATTTCCGATTGAACATTATCTTGATGCATATGAATTAATAATTCATAAGGCGGAAAGTGCTTTTCAAAAAGCTCTGGGCGAAACCGTTTCCGATTTTGACCGAAAAGAGCTTGAAAAAATTCATGTCTGTTATATTGATGAAGTATACAGAAAAGAAATTACCGTTTTGCTTTACAGCTATTACCGCCATTTCTGGTCACTTTCAGATCATCAGCTGAAAAACTATACGGATATAATAACAAATCTGCTTTCTCATCTTTCTTCAAGGGGCAAAAAACAGCTGATCAGCATAAACAAAGATATTTTTTTCGACGGAAAGCTTATTGATAGTAAAGAGCAAATGGCTCAGAATCCAAAAGTGACTGTCTGCATCGGAAAGAGCGAAACAAGAGGACATCTTCACAAAAAGCGTCTTTATATTCAGGTTATGTCAATTTTCAACCAGACTATGCCTTGCTTTGAATTGGTTGTTGATGAAAGGCTCAGGGAGATATTCCCGGAAGAATGGATTGATTATCCCAACGTTCGTTTTTGTCCGGCTTCCTCTTTGCAGGAATTTAAAGATACGGCTCTTGAACAATGCAGAACAAAATACATTATGTTTCAAGACGGATTTGCGATGCTTAATCCGAAAATCCTTATGAGACATTACTATGCTTTATCCGGAAGAGAAAAATATGGTTTTACCACCTCACCGATTACAAAATTTGACGGAAGCAAAACCGAAGAATATTCCTTTTCCGACCTTGCGTTTTATTCGGATATGACACGCACAAGAGTTACGGACGACAACAATTTGTTTGCTCTTGACTTGTTTTTTTGCAACAAGCTTTTCAGAATTGAGCATCTTAAAGGAATTCATTTTTCGTTTTCCGACAATCCTGTGCTTGATATGTATAAGCTTTACAAGCATTGCAGGTTCAAAAAGCTTGCGCACAGAGGCTCTTATCTGCCTTATTCAGAAGAAGAAGCTTTACAGTTTCTCAGAGCGCAGGAACGTTTTCTGCCGCCCGATTGCGCAATTATTTATAAAAAATATAAATCCGTTTATCATTCGGTTATAACCGTAAAAAAAAGAAGATTAAGAAGATTTCTTCATCTGAAAAAAATTAAACGCTTTGTGATGAGAATTCTGGCTTCATTAATCACCGTCTTTTTCAAGCGTCTGAAAATCAAAAACAGAATTTTCTTTTATACAATACGAAGCGACGGAAAGCTGCTTGAAAACATCAGGTATGTTTATGAAAACTGCGATGCGAAAAAGGTTGTTTTTGCAAAAATGCTTCCTCATTCGCTCAAAGATGTCTGCAAGGTTAAATACTATATGCTCACAAGCAAGGTTATCGTGACTGATGATTACATGAAATATCTTCGCACGGTGAAGCTTCGTCCGCAGCAAAAGGTTGTTCAGCTCTGGCACGCAAGCGGTGCTTTCAAGCGTTTCGGTCTTGATGCTCCGTCAAGGCTTACAAGAATTGAAGAATATAAAACTCATTCACAGTATAGTGATGTTTGTGTTTCTTCGGAATATGTCCGTCAGTTTTATGCCCATGCTTTCGGAATTGATATTGAAACAGTGAAAGCTCTGGGCTCTCCGAGAACGGATTTCATTGTAAACCGGCAGAAGCTTAAGGATGACAGAAATCAGATTATAATGAGACACCCGCTTTTAAAGGATAAAAAGGTATATGTCTATTTCCCGACGTTCCGTGAAACTGACGGAGTTGTGACGGATTTTGACCCGCAAATTGATTGGTCAAGGCTTAATGAAGAGCTTTCGGACGATGAAGTATTCATAATAAGCAGACACCCGGTGATGAAAAAGCCGTTTTTCAAAGACGCTTTTTATTCAAGGGTAAAGGATTATACCTTTGAACCGACGCCGGTTCTTCTTTCGGTTGCAGATGTTGTAATTACCGATTATTCGTCAATTATTTTTGACGCTTCACTGCTTGATATGCCGATGGTTTTCTATTGCCCGGATTATGATAATTATGAACGCGATTTTTATCTTGATTATGAGCACGATTTGCCCGGGGAAATTGTTTATAATTATGATGAACTTCTCAGTAAAATCCGCTCGGCGCATGATGATAAAGATCAAAGCAAAAAAATGGAAATTTTCAAAGAAAAAGAAGTCGGTGCGTGCGACGGAAAATCTACCGAAAGAGTGGTCAACCTCATTATGGGTTATCTTGAAAAGTAAGCTTAAATTTTTAAATTTAAAAAATATTGTTTGCCGGCGGCTGTTGTCTGCCGGCTTTTTCATTGTGCAAATCAGCTGTGTTTATTACTTTTCTGACTGTTGATTTTTCAAAAATTTGAAATTTTTAAGACCGCTTTTTTCCGAACATAAATGCCTTCAAATAAGCCCAAATTATTAAAAGGAGGCATTGATATGTTAAAAGTTATAAAATTTTTAAAAACAATTATGTTATGTGTCACTGCGCTTGCGCTCGGTGCTCTTGTATATAGTTTTTATTCGGTACCGGATGAAATATGCACTGTTCCGAATGAAAAAATCAGCATAAACGAGATCTATTCTCTGGAGTATATCACAACTGAAATGACGCAAGAGGAGATTGAAAGCTTTTCAAATGAAGGAGATTATAAAGTAAATGTCAAGCTTTTTAACGCTATGCCGATTAAAACAATGAACATGAAAATCAGCAAGCGTCGTTATGTTGTACCATCGGGAGAAATTTTTGGACTCAGACTTTTCACAGACGGAGTAATAATTGTCGGAACCAATGATATTGAAACGGAAAACGGAACAAAAAACAGCGCAGCCGAAGCCGGAATAAAAGTTGGCGATGCGATAATTTCAATCAACGGAAAATCAGTCAGAACCTGCTCGGAAGTATCAGAAATTTTTGCTTCATATAACGGAACTGCGTTTGATTTGTGCTATGAACGAGACGGAAAAAGATATAACACAAGCTTCACTCTTTATTATTCGCAAACTGACAAAAAATATATTGCAGGCCTGTGGATAAGAGACAGTGCGGCGGGAATCGGCACCCTGACATATTATTACAAAAGCAATGCGGCATTTGCAGGGCTTGGACACGGCGTATATGATTCTGATACAAATGAAGTTTTGCCGCTTTATAACGGTGATATTGTTCATGCCTGCATCAACGGCTGTTACAAAGGCAAATCAGGTCAGGCAGGCGAGCTTTGCGGAGTTTTCACTTCCGATTCCTGCGGCAGTATGAAAGTCAACTGCGATACAGGTGTTTACGGCTTTCTTGACGAAATTAATGAAAATGCAAAAGAAATTCCGGTAGCTTTGAGCGATGAAGTTAAAACCGGACCTGCACAGATTATTTCAACCGTTGATTCAAACGGACCGCAGACATATTCGATTGAAATTGAAAAAATAGAAACCGGAAGCAGTACAAACAGAAATATGATAATTAAAATTACAGATGAAAAGCTGATTGAAAAAACCGGCGGAATTGTTCAGGGAATGAGCGGCAGTCCGATCATTCAAAACGGAATGCTGGTCGGTGCAGTTACTCATGTGCTGATTAATGATCCGCTTCACGGTTATGCAATTTTTGCCGAAAACATGATTGAAACTTCCGATACCGTTGTTGAAAGCAGTATGCAGCTGGCATCATAAAAAAGGGGACCGCCGAAACCAAAAAGATTTCGGCGGCTGAAATAATTATAAATCCTTCAATTTCAGACAAAATTAAGTTCAATAAATCATCGTAAAATAAAAAATTTTCCGATTATCCCCACAATTTTAAAAAAATTTTTGATTAATCGCAAAATACGACAAAAAATTCCTTGAAAATGCTTCGAAAAAGTGATATTATTCACAATGTGATTCGAATACACAATAATAAACAGAAGAAAGGGAGGTTAATATGGAGAAGTTAATAAGAGTCATGGTTGCCGGTGAAGGCAGCGAACATGAACTGCGCTGTGCGCATGTTTTATCAGAAAAGGGGTTTAATGTACAAGTTGTAGAAAAAGATGGATTCAAAGTAATAGAGGCTCTTAAGAGGGAAGTACCTGACGTTTTGTTTATGGATGTTTTTTTGCCAAATATTGATGCATTGGGCGTTCTCGGAGAAATCAACAAAATGAATCTGAGAAAGAAACCGATTGTTGTTGTTATGTCGGCGATTGCAAGTTCCGGTTTTGAACAGGAGCTGCTCTCGGCGGGAGCAGCTTATTGTTTTATCAAACCGTTTGATCTTGAGCTGATGGCAAAAAGAATGAAACAGATTGTTGATTGGAACTCAAAAAGCAACGTCAAGGATATTGTCGGACAGGATCAAAGCGCCGAAGTTGTCGTAACTGACATAATGCATCAGATCGGAGTGCCTGCTCACATAAAAGGCTATCAATATTTAAGGCAGGCGATTATGCTGACGATTGATCAGCCGGAGCTGCTTCACAGTGTCACAAAAATCTTATATCCGACAATTGCAAAGCAGAATAACACAACAGCATCAAGGGTGGAACGTGCAATCAGGCATGCCATTGAGGTTGCATGGGACAGAGGAGATGTTGATGTTTTAAGTTCTTATTTCGGCTATACAATTCAAAACAGCCGCGGTAAGCCGACAAACTCGGAATTCATTGCAATGATAAGCGATAAGCTCAGACTTAGAAATAAAGTAATATAACATGAGGAAAAAATCGATATGATTCATTGACATGACATATCGGTTTTTTTCTTGTGCAGATAAAGCATTTTAAAGAGATAAAAAAGATTTAAAAAATTCACGAAAAAGTGTTGGATTTTTTTGTGATATATATTATAATGTATCAGTATAATTGTGTTTTCACGAGGAGGTGCAATATGTCCGAAAAATATTCGGTGTCCCTTGATAAAATCATTAAGGAGCATCAGCTTGAAATAATTTATCTTCCGAAAGACGAAAAGGAGATTTTTATCACCACTCCCGACGTTAACAGACCGGGACTTATTTTTTCGGGATATGAAAAGTTTTTTGACAGCGCAAGAATAAACTTTTTGGGAAAAAGCGAAATTGAATTTATCAACAGTCAAAGTCCCGAAATGCGCCTTTCGCGACTTGAAAATTTTATGGCGAAAGGTCCTGCGGCGATTATCGTCACAAGGGGTCTTACCTGTCCGTCCGATATTGTTGAACTTGCGCCGAAATACGGCGTGCCTGTTCTTTCAACAACGGATTCAACCTCCCGATGTATGGCATCAATTATTGCATATCTCAATGTTGAGCTTGCCGAAAGAATAACAAGGCACGGAGTTTTTGTTGAAGTTTACGGTGAGGGCGTTCTGATTCTCGGCGACAGCGGTGTCGGAAAAAGCGAAACGGCGGTTGAACTGATAAAAAGAGGGCACAGACTGATTGCCGACGATGCTGTTGAAATCAAAAAAACCGCGGCAAAAACAATTGTCGGCTCCGCACCGGAAAACATCAGGCATTTCATTGAGCTTCGCGGAATCGGAATCATCAACGCAAGGCGAATTTTCGGTATGGGTGCAGTCAAGCTTTCCGAAAAAATCGACATGGTCGTTGAACTTGAGCCGTGGGATAAAAACAAAGTATATGACCGGATGGGCGCCGAAAGCGAAACGCTTGAAATTCTCGGCGTAAAAGTGCCTTATACGGTTGTTCCGGTTCAGCCGGGAAGAAATCTTGCGGTAATCATTGAAGTTGCCGCAATGAACAACAGACAGAAAAAAATGGGATATAATGCTGCTCGTGAGCTTATGCATAATCTCGGAATGGTTGAAGATGTAATCCCTCAGGAAGACGAACTTGAAATCTGGGGAAGTTATTAAAAAACGAAAGGAATTGTTTAATTATGTATAAAGTTGGAGTAGATTTAGGCGGAACAAACATCGTTGCGGGAGTTGTAAACGACAATTATGAGATTATTGCAAAGTATAAGCTGAAAACAAATGTGCCCAGACCCGCAGAAGAAATTTTTGGCGATATTGTCACCTGCGTAAAGAAAAGCGCTGA